>NZ_JBSFNM010000043.1:0-81188 GCF_053587085.1 Kitasatospora sp. NPDC003701 | reverse complement strand
GATGTTCGACTTGATCGAGCCCAGGTGGAGCGGCACCTCCCGGTCCTGCCCGTACGTCGCCAGCAGCGCCTGCGCCTCGATCGGGTCCCCCAGCGGCGTGCCCGTCCCGTGCCCCTCGACCGCGTCCACCTCGCCGGCCGTCAGACCCGCGTTGGCGAGCGCCTGGCGGATCACCCGTTGCTGCGAGCGGCCGTTCGGCGCGGTGAAGCCGTTGGACGCCCCGTCCTGGTTCACGGCACTGCCGCGCACCACCGCCAGCACCGGATGCCCGTTGCGCCGCGCGTCCGAGAGCCGCTCCAGCACCAGCACACCCACCCCCTCGGACCAGCCCGTGCCGTCCGCCGCCTCCGCGAACGCCTTGCACCGACCGTCCGAGGCCAGCCCGCCCTGCCGGCTGAACTCCACCAGGGAGCCGGGCGTCGACATCACGTTCACGCCGCCGGCCAGCGCGAGCGTGCACTCGCCGGACCGCAGGGACTGCGCCGCCCAGTGCAGGGCGACCAGCGAGGAGGAGCAGGCGGTGTCGACGGTGACGGCCGGGCCCTCCAGCCCCAGCTCGTAGGAGATGCGGCCGGACGCGGCACTGGCGGCGATTCCGGTGCCGATGTCCCCGGTGGCGTCGTCCAGGCCGCGCACCAGGAGGTAGGCGTAGTCCTGGCCGTTGGTGCCGACGAAGACGCCGGTCCGGCTGCCGCGCAGTGTCACCGGGTCGATGCCGGCCCGCTCGAACGCCTCCCAGGAGGTCTCCAGCAGCAGCCGTTGCTGGGGGTCCATGGTGACGGCCTCGCGCGGCGAGATGCCGAAGAAGTCGGCGTCGAAGCCGGCGACGGAGTCGAGGAAGCCGCCGCGCCGGCTGAGGGCGGTCCCGCGCTCGTCGACCCCGGCCGCCCCGAGGGCGTCGAGGTCCCAGCCGCGGTCGGCCGGGAAGCCGGACATCGCGTCGGTGCCGCTCGCCACCAGCTGCCAGAGGTCCTCCGGGGAGGCCACCCCGCCGGGGTACCGGCAGCCGATCCCGACCACGGCGATCGGCTCGGTCGCGGCGGCGACGAGACTGCGGTTCTGCCGCCTCAGCCGTTCGGCCTCCTTCATCGAGGACCGGAGGGCGTCGACAACCTTGTCGCTGGGCGTAGTCATGTGTCGCTCCGTCAGTCCTGCTCGTGGTCAGAGGTGTGCTGCAGGGCCGCCTGCACCAGGTCGTCGACGTCCATCGCGTCGATGGACTCGCCGAAGGCGTCCTCGGTCCCTTCGTCCCGGTCGCTCCCCCGGTCGGTGTCCCGGACGGTGCCCTGGGCGGCGGCCAGCTTCAGGAGCGGTTCCAGCACCCCGATCCGGCGCAGCTGCGCGACCGGGACCGCGGCGAGCAGCGACCGGATCCGCGCCCGGTCGAGCTCGTCGACCTCCTCGGGCTGCTCGTCCCGGCCGGCCGGCAGGAGTTCCCGCAGGATGTGCTCGGCCAGGTCGGCCGGTGTCGGGTGGTCGAAGACGAGCGTCGCGGCCAGGCTCAGCCCGGTGGCGGCGTTGAGCTGGTTGCGCAGCTCCACCGCCCCGAGCGAGTCGAAGCCGAGATCGCGGAACGCCTTGTCCGCGCCGACCAGGTCGGCGGTCGCGTGCCCCAGGACCTCGGCCGCCCGCAGGCGGACCAGCCGGAGCAGGACGGCGGACCGGCGGCCCTCGGAGAGCCCGGCCAGTTCCGCGCGCAGGGCGGGGCCGGCCGACGGCCCGTCGGCGTGCGCTCCGGTGCCGGGCAGCTCCGGGTGGCCGGGGAGTTCGGCCAGCAGCCGGCTGGGGCGCACGGCGGTGAAGGCGCGCAGGAACACCGCGGGTTCGACGTCGGAGACGACGGTCGTCGGTTCGCCGTCCATGACCGCCTGCCGCAGGGCCCGCACCGCGAGGTCCGGGTCGAGCGGCCGGATTCCGCTCCGCCGGGCCGCGGCGGCCGCCCGGTCGGTGGCGGCCATGCCGTCCCCGCCCCAGGCGCCCCAGGCGATCGAGGTGGCGGCCAGGCCCTGGGCCCGGCGCCGCTCGGCCAGGGCGTCCAGGACGGCGTTCGCCGCGGCGTAGCCGCCCTGTCCGGGGTTGCCGACCGCCGAGGAGGCGGAGGAGAAGAGGGCGAAGACCGCGAGGTCATGGTCCCTCGTCAGCTCGTCCAGGAGGAGCGCCGAGGCGACCTTGGCGCGGTACACCGGCTCGAAGCGGGCCGGGGTGAGGCGGTCGAGCACGGCGTCGTCGACCACGCCGGCTGCGTGCACGACGGCGGTGAGCGGCGCGTCCGCGGGGAGCGCGGCCAGCACGGCGGTGAGCGCCTCGCGGTCGGCGGCGTCGCAGGCGGCGACGGTGACCCGGGCCCCCGCGGCGGTCAGCTCGGCGTGCAGCTGCGCCGCGCCGGGGGCGGCGGGGCCCCGACGGCTGAGCAGCACCAGGTGCCGGGCGCCCTGCTCGGCGAGCCGTCGGGCGACGTGGGCGCCCAGGGCGCCGGTGCCGCCGGTGATCAGGACCGTCCCGGCCGGGACCCAGCCGGGCGCCGGCGTGCGGCCGGGGGCCGGCTGCCCCAGCCGGCGGCCGTGGACGGCGGAGGACCGCACCGCGACCTGGTCCTCCCCGTCGGGGTCCGCCAGGAAGCCGGCGAACCGGGCGGCCGAGCGCTCGTCGAGCTCCTCGGGCAGGTCGATCAGGCCGCCCCAGCGCTGCGGGTACTCCAGCGCGGCGACCCGGCCCAGGCCCCAGACGCCGGCCTGGTGCAGGCCGGCCACCGGCTCCTCGGGCGACACCGCCTGGGCGCCCCGGGTGACGCACCACAGCGGTGCGGTGATCCCGGCGTCGCCGAGCGCCTGCAGCAGGGTCGCGGTGCCGCTGACGCCCGCGGGCGCCCCGCCGGCCGCCGGTGCGGCGGGCGAGTCGTCGAGGGCGAGCAGGGACAGCACCCCGGCGAGGCCGGTGCGGCCGTCGGCCGCTCGGCGCAGCCGCTCGGCCAGTGCCTCCCGGCCGGTGGCGGCGTCCGTCTCGACGCGCACGGCGTCGGGGCCCAGGTGGGCGACGACGGCGGCGATCCACTCGCGGTCGGACCGCCCCGCCGGGGTGACGGCGAGCCACACCCCCTGCGGGGTCCCGGCCCCCGGGCGGTTCAGCGGCTTCCAGCCGATCCGCCGGCGCAGACCGTCGAGCGTGGCCTGCTCGCTGCGCCGGGTGCGCCAGTCGCGCAGGGCGGGCAGCACCTTGGCGAGCGAGTCGCTGTCCACGTCGAGCGTGCCGGCCAGGGTGTCGAAGGCCTCCTCGCGCACCGCGGACCAGAACTCCTCGTCCTCCGTCCCGGCCCCCGGGGCGGTGTCGGTCTCGGCGGCCTGCAGCCAGTAGCGCTCGTGCTGGAAGGCGTAGGTCGGCAGGTCGACCCGGCGGGCGCCGGTGCCGTCGAAGACACCGGACCAGTCCGGGTTCAGGCCGTCGACCTGCAGCCGGGCCAGCGCGGTGAGCAGGCAGGCCTCCTCGCTCCGGTCCCTGCGCAGGGCCGGCACGGCGAGCACGGTGCGGCGCGACCGCTCGGACCCGCCGTCGAGGACCTCCTGGGTAGGCGCCGTGAGCCCGCCGTCGAGGGCCTCCTGGGTCGGTGCCGTGAGCCCGCCGTCGAGGACCTCCTGGGTCAGCGCCGTGAGCCCGCCGTCCGGGCCGAGTTCGAGGAACCGGGTGACGCCGTTCGCGGCGAGCGCGCGCACGCCGTCGCCGAACCGGACGGTCTCGCGGACGTGGCGCACCCAGTACTCGGGGGCGCAGACCAGTTCGGCCGTGGCCGGCTCGCCCGTCAGGTTCGACACCAGCGGCACGCGCGGGGCGTGGTACGAGATGCCCCGGGCGACCCGTTCGAAGTCATCGAGCATCGCGTCCATGTGTACGGAGTGAAATGCATGGCTCACCCGCAAACGCCTAGTCTTGGCCCCGTCCGCCTCGAAGGCGGCGGCGATCCGCAGCACCGGTGCCTCGTCTCCGGCGATCACCACGGCCTGCGGGCCGTTCACCGCCGCCACCGACACCCGGTCGGTCAGGCGGGCGAGGACCTGCTCCTCGGTCGCCCGGACGGCGACCATCGCGCCCCCGGCGGGCAGCGCGGCCATCAGCCGGGCCCGGGCCGCCACCAGGGCGCAGGCGTCCGGGAGCGAGAACACCCCGGCCAGGTGGGCGGCGGCGATCTCGCCGACCGAGTGGCCGGCCAGGTAGTCCGGCCTGATGCCCCAGGACTCGACCAGGCGGAACAGTGCCACCCCGATCGCGAACAGGGCGGGCTGGGTGCAGCCGGTGTCGTCCAGCATGGCGGCCCGCGCCGTGCCGGCGGGCGCGAACAGCACGTCCCGCAGGGGGACGTCGAGCAGGGCGTCGAAGTACGCCAGCACCTCGTCGAGGGCCCGGCCGAACACCGGGAACCGGTCGTACAGTTCGCGGCCCGTGCCCGGGCGCTGGGAGCCCTGCCCGGAGAGCAGGAAGGCGGTGCGGCCGCGCGGGGCCGTCCGGCCCCGGACCAGGTGCGCCGAGCCGCTCCCCCGGGTGAGCGCCGTCAGGCCGCGCAGCAGGTCGCCGCGGTCGCCGGCCAGCACGGTGGCCCGGTGCTCGAAGGCCGACCGGGTGGTGGCCGCGGAGTACCCGAGGTCGGCGAGCGCCAGGTCGGGGTGGGCGGCCAGGTGGGCGACCAGCCGGCCCGCCTGGGCGCGCAGCGCCTCGGGGGTGACGGCGGACAGGGCGACTGGCAGCACGGCGGGGGTGCGCGGAGCCGGGCCGGTCCCGGGGGCGGTGTCGGTGTCGGGATCGGTCCCGGGGTCGGTCTCCGGTGCCTGTTCCAGGATCACGTGCGCGTTGGTGCCGCTGGCACCGAAGGCCGAGACCCCCGCGCGGCGCGGCCGGTCGGTCCGCGGCCACGCGGTCTCCTCGGCGAGCAGTTCGACCGCGCCCGCCGACCAGTCGACGTGCGAGGACGGCGCGTCCAGGTGCAGCGTCCCCGGCAGCACGCCGTGCCGCATCGCCATGATCATCTTGATCACGCCGGCGACGCCCGAGGCGGCCTGGGTGTGGCCGATGTTGGACTTGACCGCGCCGATCAGCAACGGACGCCCCGGGTCGCGGTCGCGGCCGTACGTGGTCAGCAGGGCCTGGGCCTCGATCGGGTCGCCGAGGGTGGTCCCGGTGCCGTGCGCCTCGACGGCGTCCACGTCCGCGGCCGAGAGCCCGGCGTTGCCCAGCGCCCGGCGGATGACGCGCTGCTGGGAGGGGCCGTTGGGCGCCGTGATGCCGTTGGACGCGCCGTCCTGGTTGATCGCGGAGCCGCGCAGCACGGCGAGCACCCGGTGCCCCTGCCGGCGGGCCCGCGAGAGCTTCTCGACGACCAGCACGCCGACGCCCTCGGACCAGCCGGTCCCGTTCGCCGAGTCCGCGAAGGGCCGGCAGCGGCCGTCGGGCGAGAGCGCGCCCATCTCCCCGAACTCGATGAAGCCCACCGGGGTGGACATCACGGTGACCCCGCCGGCCAGCGCCAGCGAGCACTCCCCGGCGCGCAGCGCCTGGGCGGCCAGGTGCAGGGCCACCAGCGAGGAGGAGCAGGCCGTGTCCACGGTCACCGAGGGCCCCTCCAGGCCCAGGGTGTAGGAGAGCCGGCCGGACAGCAGGCTGGCCGACTGGGCGGTCTGCACGTGGCCGAGCTGGCCGGCGGCGGGCCGGTAGTCGCCGCTGCCGCCGCCGATGAAGACACCGGTGCCGCCGCCGCGCAGGCCGACCGGGTCGATCCCGGCGCGTTCCAGCGCCTCCCAGGCGGCCTCAAGGACGATCCGCTGCTGCGGGTCGACCACCATCGCCTCGCGCGGCGAGACGCCGAAGAAGGCGGCGTCGAAGTCGGCCACGTCGTAGAGGAATCCGCCGTTGCGGGTGACGCTGCGGCCGCGGCCGTCGCGGTCGCCCCGGGCCAGCCGGTCGAGGTCCCAGCCGCGGTCGGTCGGGAAGGCGCCGATCGCGTCCGCCCGGGCGCGCAGCAGGTCCCAGAGGTCCTCGGGCGAGCGGACGCCGCCGGGGTAGCGGCAGCTCATCCCGACGATCACGACCGGGTCGTCGGCGTCGCCGGCCGGGGCGGGTGCGGCCGGGACGGCGCTCACCTGCTCCTCGGTGCCCAGCAGTTCGGCCCGCAGGTGCCCGGCGAGCGCGGCCGGTGTCGGGTAGTCGAAGACGAGCGTGGCCGGCAGGGCGAGACCGGTGGCGGTGTTGAGCTGGTTGCGCAGGTCGACGGCGGTCAGCGAGTCGAAGCCGAGGTCCTTGAAGGCGTGGCCCGCCGGGATGTCGCTGCTGTCGGGGTGGCCCAGCACGGCGGCCACCTCGGTGCGCACCAGCGACAGCAGCGCCTCGGCCCGGTCGGCCGCGGAGCGGGCGAGCAGCTCGGCCCGCAGGGTGCCGGCGGTGGCCGCCTGCTCCTGCGCTCCGGCCGTCGCCCGGGCCACGGCGGCGCGTGCCTCGGGCAGTGCCGCGAAGAACGGGTTCGGCCGGGACCGGGCGAAGGCCGGCGCGAACCGGTCCCAGGCCACGTCGACCACCGTGACGGTCGGCGCGCCGTCCGCGACGGCGCGGGGCAGCGCCGAGAGCGCCTGCCCGGGGTCCATGACGGGCAGCCCGCTGAGCCGCAGGTGCTGGGCGAGGGAGGCCGGGGTGGTGTCGGCCCAGGCGCCCCACGCGACGCAGAGCGCGGTCGCCCCTCGGGCGTGGCGGCGCTCGGCGAAGGCGTCCAGGTAGGCGCCGGCCGCGGCGCCGGCCTCCTGGCCCCTAACGCCCCAGGTCCCGGCGATCGAGGCGAACAGCACGAACGCGTCCAACGGGCGGTCCCCGAGCGCCGCTTCGAGGGCGTCGAGGCCGGCGTGCAGCCGGGGCAGCTCGGTGCTGTGGCCGGTGTGGAGCACGGCGGTCAGCGGGAGCCGCTCGGGGACGGCGGCGAGGGCTTCCGCCAGGGTGGCGGGGTCGGCCGGATCGCCGGTCACGGGGGTGAACCCGACTCCGAGCCCGGCCAGTTCGGCGGCGAGCGCGGTCGGGGCCGCGTCCTCCGGCCGGTCCGGGCCGAGCAGCAGCAGGTGGCCGGCGCCCCGGTCGGCGAGCCAGCGGGCCGTCCGTCCGCCGAGACCGGCGGTCTCGCCGATCACCAGGACGGTGCCGCTCGGCCGCCAGCCGGGGGCCGCCGGGTCGCTCGCGGCCCGGACGAGCCGCCGGGCGAAGACGCCGGAGGTACGCAGGGCGAGCTGGTCCTCGCCGTCGCCGCGGGTCAGGGCGGCGCGCAGCCGGCCCGCCGAGCGCTCGTCGAGCTCCTCCGGGAGGTCGATCAACCCGCCCCAGCGGTCCGGGTGTTCCAGTCCGGCCACCCGGCCCGCCCCCCAGACGGCGGCCTGCGCCGGGTCGGCCGGTGCGTCGGCCCGGGTGACCGGGACGGCTCCCCGGGTGGCGCACCAGACGGGGGCGTCGAGGCCGGCCGCGGCCACCGCCGCGACCAGCGCCTCCGGCCGGGCCGGGCCGGTCGGCAGGGGTTCGCCGCCGGTGGCGAGCAGCGACAGCACGCCGGCGACGGGGGTGTCGAGCTCCGCCAGGCGGGCGACCAGCCCGTCGTGGTCGGCGGGGTCGGCCTCGACCAGGACGGTGTCCGGGCCCAGCGCGGCGGCCAGCGCGGCCGTCCGGGCCTCGGTGGCGCGGCCGGCCGGGACGAGCGCCAGCCAGGCGCCGGTGTGCGGCGGCGTGCTGGGCGCCGCGGCGGCCAGCGGCTGCCAGGCCACCCGGTAGCGCCAGCCGTCCACGGTGGACTGCTCGGAGCGCTTGCGGCGCCAGGCGGACAGGGCGGGGAGCAGCGCGGACAGCGCGGCGCCGTCGCCGTCGCCGTCGCCGAGTTCGAGCGTGGAGCCGAGCTGGTCGAGGTCCTCGCGTTCCACCGCGGACCAGAAGGCGCTGTCCGCCGGGTCGGCGGCCGCGACCGGTGCGGGTGCGGGCTCCGGCCAGTACAGCTCGCGCTGGAAGGGATAGGTCGGCAGGTCGACCCGGCGGGCGCCGGTGCCCGCGTAGAACGCGGCCCAGTCGACGGGCAGGCCCGCGACGTGCAGCCGGGCCAGGCCGGTGACCAGCGCGGTCTCCTCGGGGCGGTCCTTGCGCAGCACGGCCGCGGCCACCGCCGACCCGTCCAGGACCTGCTGGGCCAGCGCGGTCAGCACTCCGTCGGGGCCGAGCTCCAGGAAGGCGTTCGCGCCGGCCTCGGCCATCGCCCGCACGCCGTCGGCGAAGCGGACGGTCTCCCGGACGTGGCGCACCCAGTACTCCGGTGTGCCGACCAGCTTGGGCGTCGCGAGGTCGCCGGTCAGGTTGGACACCAGCGGGATCGAGGGCCGGCCGAAGGACAGGCCCGCCACCACGGCGCGGAACCCGGCCAGCATCGGCTCCATCAGCGGCGAGTGGAAGGCGTGCGAGACGCGCAGCCGGCTGGTCCTCCGGCCCTGCTTCTCGAACTCCCGCGCGGCGCGCAGGACGTCCTCCTCCGCTCCGGACAGCACCACGGACCGGGGGCCGTTCACGGCCGCGATCGACAGCAGCTCCCCGAGCAGCGGGAGGACTTCGCCTTCGGTCGCCTCGACCGCCACCATCGCCCCGCCCGCGGGCAGCTCCTGCATCAACCGGCCGCGCGCCGCCACCAGGGCGCAGGCGTCGGCCAGCGGGAGGACGCCCGCCACGTGCGCGGCCGCGACCTCGCCGATCGAGTGCCCGGCGACGAACTCCGGCCGGACCCCGAGGGATTCGACCAGCCGGAACAGCGCCACCTCGATCGCGAACAGCGCGGCCTGGGCGTGCGCCGTCCGGTCGAGCTGCTCCGCGTCCTCGCCCCAGACCACCTCGCGCACCGGCTCGAAGCCGGGCTGCGCGCAGACCGCGTCGAAGGCCTCCGCGAACACCGCGAAGCGCCCGTACAACTCCCTGCCCATGCCGAGGCGTTGCGAGCCCTGGCCGGAGAAGAGCACGGCCGGCGAGCGGTCCGCGGCGACGCCCCGGGCCAGTTCGGCGCCGCCGAGCAGCACCGCCCGGTGCCCGAAGCCCGCCCGCCCGGAGGCGAGCGAGAAGCCGACGTCCAGCGCGGACGCCTCCGCCACCCCCGACACCCGCTCCAGCTGGGCGGCCAGCGCCGCCGAGGACTTGCCCGACACCACCCACGGCGCCGCCGAGAGCGGGACGCGGGGAGCTTCGGCGGGCTCCTCGACGGCCGGCGCCTGCTCGACGATCACATGGGCGTTGGTCCCGCTGACGCCGAAGGCGGACACGCCCGCCCGGCGCGGCGCCCCGGTGCTCGGCCAGGGCTGCGCCTCGCGCAGCAGCGTCACGGCGCCGCCCGCCCAGTCGACGTGCGAGGACGGCTCGTCCACGTGCAGCGTCCTCGGCAGCACGCCGTGGCGCATCGCCATCACCATCTTGATCACACCCGCGACACCCGCCGCCGCCTGGGTGTGCCCCAGGTTCGACTTGACCGCGCCCACCAGCAGCGGCCGTTCCCGGTCGCGCCCGTAGGCCGTGATCAGCGCGTTGGCCTCGATCGGGTCGCCCAGCGTGGTGCCGGTGCCATGGGCCTCCACCGCGTCGATCTGCTCGGGCCGCAGGCCGGCGTCCGCCAGCGCCTGGCGGACGACGCGCTGCTGCGCGCGACCGTTCGGCGCGGTCAGCCCGTTGCTCGCGCCGTCCTGGTTGACGGCCGCGCCGCGCAGGAGGCCCCAGACCTGGTGGCCGTTGCGGCGGGCGTCGGACAGCCGCTCCAGCACCAGCACGCCGGCGCCCTCCGACCACGCCGTGCCGTCCGCCGAGTCGGCGAACGCCTTGCACCGGCCGTCGGGGGCCAGGCCGCCCTGGGCGGTGAACTCGACGAACGCGTCCGGGCTGGACATCACCGACACCCCGCCGGCCAGCGCCAGCGAGCACTCGCCGCTGCGCAGCGTGCGTGCGGCCAGGTGCATCGCCACCAGGGCGGAGGAGCAGGCGGTGTCCACGGTGACGGCCGGGCCCTCCAGGCCCAGCGTGTAGGAGAGCCGCCCGGACATCACGCTGGCCGTGTTGCCGGTGGCGACGTGGCCCTGGACCTCGGCCGTGCCGCGGCGCAGCACCGAGGTGTAGTCCTGGCCGTTGGTGCCGACGAAGACGCCGGTGGCGCTGCCGCGCAGCGCGTCCGCGGCGATGCCGGCCCGTTCCAGCGCCTCCCAGGTGGTCTCCAGCAGCAGCCGCTGCTGGGGGTCCATCGCGATCGCCTCACGCGGCGAGATCCCGAAGAACCGGGCGTCGAACCGGCCCACGCCGTCCAGGAATCCGCCCTGCAGCGTGGCCGAGGCGCCGCGCCCGAGGGCTTCGAGGTCCCAGCCCCGGTCGGCGGGGAAGGCCGAGATGACGTCCTCCCCCCGCTCCAGCACCCGCCAGAGGTCCTCGGGGGACTCCACGGCGCCGGGGAAGCGGCAGCCGATGCCGACGATCGCGATCGGGTCGTCCGCCACCGTCCCGGCAGCCGGGGTGACCGAGTCGCGGTCGCGGTCCTGGTCGCGGTCCTGGTCCTGGTCCTGGTCCGGCAGCGAGCCGAGCAGTTCGGCGAGCAGGAAGCCGCCGAGCGCCTGCGGGGTGGGGTGGTCGAAGACCAGCGTGCTCGGCAGGCGCAGTCCGGTCGTGGCGGTCAGGGCGTTGCGCAGCTCCACGGTGGTGAGCGAGTCGAAGCCGAGGTCGGTGAAGGCCTGGTCGGCCTCGACGGCCGAGGCGTCGGCATGGCCCAGCACGGCGGCCGCATGGGCCCGGACCAGGTCCTGGACCAGGCGGGCGCGCGCGGCGCCGGTGAGTTCTGCCAGCCGCTGCCGCAGGCCGGACTCCTGACCGGTCGTGACCGCCCCGGCCGGGGTCGGTGCCCGGTGCAGCTCGGGCAGGTCGGGCAGGTCGGCGACCAGCGGGTTCGGCCGCAGGGCGGCGAACACCGTGGCGAAGCGCTGCCAGTCGATGTCCGCGACGGCCACCACCGGGTCGTCCTGGCCGAGGGCGTGGCCCAGCGCGGCCAGCGCGAGCCGCGGGGCCATCGGCGCGAACCCGCCCCGGCGCACCCGTGCCTCGACGCCCGCGCCGTCGGCGGCCATGCCGGCCTCGGCCCAGGGGCCCCAGGCGACGGAGGTCGCGGGCAGGCCCTGGTCCCGCCGCTGCTGCGCGAAGGCGTCCAGGAAGGCGTTGGCGGCGGCGTAGTTGGCCTGTCCGGCGGCGCCGAACGTGCCCGTGGTGGAGGAGAAGAGGACGAAGGCCGACAGCTCGGCGTCGCGGGTCAGCTCGTGCAGGTTCACCGCGGCGTCGAGCTTGGGGCGCAGGACGGCCGTGAAGCTCTCGGCGCCCAGGGTGTCGAGGACGCCGTCCGCGACCGCACCGGCGGTGTGGAACACGGCGGTGAGCGGCAGCTCCGCGGGCACGGCGGACTCCAGGACGGCCGCCAGCCGCGCCCGGTCGGCCACGTCGCAGGCAACCAGGGTGACCCGGGCGCCCAGTGCGGTGAGTTCACGGCTCAGCTGCTCCGCGCCCGGTGCCCCGGGGCCGCGGCGGCCGACCAGCAGCAGGTGCTCGGCGCCCCGGCCCGCCAGCCAGCGGGCGACGTGCCCGCCGAGGCCGCCGGTGCCACCGGTGACCAGCACGGTGCCGGTGGGGGCGTACTCCCGGGCCGCCGGCCGGTCGCCGACCGGGTGGTGGGCGAGCCGGCGCGCGAAGGTGCCGGCGGGGCGCAGCGCCAGCTGGTCCTCGCCCGTGCCCCCGGCCAGCACGGCCGCCAGCCGGCGGACGGCGCTCGCGTCGACCGTCTCCGGCAGGTCGACCAGGCCGCCCCAGCGCTGCGGGTGTTCGAGCGCGACGGTGCGCCCGAGGCCCCAGACCGCGCTCTGGACGGGGTCGGTGAGGCGGTCGGCGCGGCCGGTCGCGACGGCGCCCCGGGTCAGGCACCAGAGCGGTGCCTCGATCCCGGCGTCGCCGAGGGCCTGCACCGTGGCGGCGGCCGACAGCAGGCTGTCCCCGCCCGGCCCGATCAGGGCCAGCACCCCGGCGAACTCCTGCTCCTCGGAGCGCAGTTCACGCAGACTCCCGGCCAGCGCGGCCCGGTCCGGCCCGCTGACCGCCCGCCGGACCGGGCCGTCGAACAGCGCGTCGAGCCACGCGTGGCCGGCGGTGTCGCCGGCGTTGTGGCCAGCGGTGTCGCCGGCGGTGTCGCCGGCCGGGAGGAGGACCAGCCAGGTCCCCGCGGGGCGCGCGGCCCCCGAGTCGGCGAGCGGCTTCCAGCTGACGCGGTAGCGCCAGCCGTCCACCGTCGAACGGTCGCGCTGCCCGCGGCGCCAGGTCGACAGCGCGGGCACCATCACCCGCAGGGTGTCGTCGTCCAGGTGCAGTCCGGCGCCGAGCGCCGGCAGGTCGGCGCGTTCCACCGCCGACCAGAAGCGCGCGTCCGCCTCGTCCGGTCGGCCGGTGGGCCGGGCGGCGGCCTCGGGCCAGTACCGCCGGCGCTGGAACGGATAGGTCGGCAGCTCGACGCGGCGGGCGCCGGTGCCGGCGAAGACCGCGTCCCAGTCCGGCCGCACGCCGTTCGCGTGGAGCCGGGCGAGTGCGCCGGTGACGGTCGCCTCCTCGGGCCGGCCGCGGCGCAGCAGCGCGATCGTGGCCGGGCCCGCCGCGTCGCCGAGGGTGTCCCTCGCGGCGGCGGCCAGCACCCCGTCGGGGCCCAGCTCCAGGAAGGTGGTGGTGCCCTGCTCGGCGAGCAGGCGCACGGCGTCCGCGAAGCGGACGGTCCGGCGGACCTGGTCGACCCAGTAGTCGGGCGAGCAGAGCTGCTCGGCGGTGGCGAGTTCACCGGTGACGGTGGAGACCACCGGGATCACCGGCGGGTGGTACGTCACCGTGGCGGCGACCTTGCCGAACGCGGCGAGCATCGGCTCCATCAGCGGCGAGTGGAAGGCGTGCGAGACGCGCAGCGGCTTCGCCCGGCGCCCCGCGGCCGTGAACCGGTCGACCAGCGCCCGGACGGCCGCCTCCTCGCCCGCGACGACCACGGAGGCCGGCGTGTTGACCGCGGCGACCGAGACCGCCGCGTCGAGCAGCGGCGTCACCTCCTCCTCGCTCGCCTCCAGGGAGGCCATCGCGCCCCCGGCGGGCAGCGCGGCCATCAGCCGGCCGCGGGCCGCCACCAGGCGGCAGGCGTCCTCCAGCGAGAGCACGCCCGCCACGTGGGCGGCGGCGAGTTCGCCGACCGAGTGGCCGACCAGGTGGTCCGGCCGCAGGCCCCAGGACTCGACGAGCCGGTAGAGCGCGACTTCGAGCGCGAACAGCGCGGGCTGGGTGTAGCCGGTGTCGTCCAGCAGCCCGGCCTGCGCGGTGTCCGCCCCGGCGAACAGCACCTCCCGGACCGACTGGTCGGGTTCGAGGTCGAGTGCGAGGTCGAGGCGGTTCAGGACGGCGTCCAGGGCCTCGGCGAAGACCGGGTGGCGCGCGTAGAGCTCCCGGCCCGCCCCCGGCCGCTGGCTGCCCTGTCCGGTGAAGAGGAAGGCCGGCCGGCCCCGGGCGGCCCGGCCGGTGACCAGGGCGCCGTCCGGCAGGCCGTCGCGCAGGGCCGTGAGGGCGCGTTCCAGCTCCTCGCGCCGCCCGGTCACCACGGCGGCCCGGCGCTCCAGCGCGGAGCGGGTGGTGGCGAGCGAGAACGCCAGGTCGGTCAGCGGCAGTTCGGGCCGGCGGCCGAGCAGGGACAGCACCCGGTCGGCCTGGGCGCGCAGCGCGGGCTCGGTCCGCGCGGACAGCACCACCGGCACGGCGGGCCCGGTGACGATCGGCGCGTCGGACCCGACGGCGGGCTCGGCCCCGGCGGACTCCGGGACGGCCGGCCCGGCGACGGCCGGCGCGTCGGACCCGGCCGCCGGCGGCGCCTGCTCCAGGACGAGGTGCGCGTTGGTGCCGCTGAGCCCGAAGGAGGAGACGCCCGCCCGGCGCGGACGGCCCGTCCCCGGCCAGGCCCGCTCCTCGGTCAGCAGCTCGATCGCCCCGGCCGACCAGTCGACGTGCGAGGACGGCCGGTCGACGTGCAGCGTGGGCGGCAGCACGCCGTGCCGCAGCGCCATCACCATCTTGATCACCCCGGCCACCCCCGAGGCCATCTGGGTGTGCCCGATGTTCGACTTGACCGAGCCGAGCAGCAGCGGGCGCTCCCGGTCCTGGCCGTAGGTCGCGAGCAGCGCCTGCGCCTCGATCGGGTCGCCCAGCCTGGTGCCGGTGCCGTGCCCCTCCACCACGTCGACCTCGGCGGCGCTCAGCCGCGCGTTCGCCAGCGCCTGGCGGATCACCCGCTGCTGCGCGGGGCCGTTGGGCGCGGTCAGGCCGTTCGAGGCGCCGTCCTGGTTGACGGCGCTGCCGCGCACCACGGCCAGGACCCGGTGCCCGTTGCGCAGGGCGTCGGAGAGCCGCTCCACCAGGACCAGGCCGACGCCCTCGGCCAGGCTCATGCCGTCGGCGGCCTCGGCGTACGCCTTGCAGCGGCCGTCGGCGGCCATCGCCCGCTGCCGGCTGAAGCCGACGAACGCGTTGGGCGTGGCCATGATGCTCACCCCGCCGGCCAGCGCGAGCGTGCTCTCCCCGTTGCGCAGCGACTGGCAGGCCAGGTGCAGCGCGACCAGCGAGGAGGAGCAGGCGGTGTCCAGGGTGACGGCCGGGCCCTCGAAGCCGAAGGTGTAGGAGAGCCGCCCGGACAGCACGCTGGGGATGGTGCCGGTGATCAGGTGCCCCTCGGCGCCGTCCTGGCCGGAGCCGCCGGAGAGGTAGTCCTGGTAGCTCGCGCCGATGAAGGTGCCGGTGCGGCTGCCGCGCAGCGCGGCGGGGTCGATGCCGGCCCGCTCCATCGCCTCCCAGCCGGTCTCCAGCAGCAGGCGCTGCTGCGGGTCCATCGCCAGCGCCTCGCGCGGCGAGATGCCGAAGAACGCGGCGTCGAACTCGGCCGCCTCGTGCAGGAATCCGCCGCGGGTCGAGTAGGTGCGGCCCGGGCGGTCCGGGTCCGGGTCGTACAGCCCCTCGGCGTCCCAGCCCCGGTCGGGCGGGAACTCCGTGATGGCGTCGGCGCCCCGGGAGACCAGCTCCCACAGGGCCTCGGGCGAGCCGGCCCCGCCGGGGTAGCGGCAGCTCATGCCGATGACGGCGATCGGGTCCTCGTCGGCGGTGGCGGCGCCCGCGTGCTGCGGCGCCGCCGCGGCCGCCGCCGGCGCACCGGCGATCCGGGTGCGGAGGAAGTCCACCAGGGCGAGCGGGTTGGGGTGGTCGAAGACCATGGTGCTCGGCAGCGTCAGCCCGGTGACGCCGGCCAGCCGGTTGCGCAGGTCCACGGCGGTCAGCGAGTCGAAGCCGACCTCGCGGAAGGCCCGCTGCTCGGACAGGACGTCGGGCGAGGCGTGGCCCAGGACGGTGGCCGCCTCGGCGCGGACCAGGTCCAGCAGCACCCGGTCCTGTTCGACGCTCGGCAGGGCCCGTAGCCGGGAGGCGAACTCACCGTCGCCGGAGGGCCGTTCGGCCGCCGACCGGAGGCTCTGCACCTCGGGGATCCGCTCGAAGAGCGCGGTGGGGCGGCCGGAGGTGAAGACCGGGTGGTAGCGGTCCCAGTCGATGTCGGCGACGGCCAGCACGCCCTGCTCGTCGAGGGCCGGGCGCAGCGCGGCGAGGGCCTGCCGCGGGTCCATGAAGACCAGGCCGCTGCGGCGGATCCGGCCCGGTTCCACCCGGCCGAGTTCGAGGTCGTCGGCCCAGATGCCCCAGGAGACGGCGGTGGCGTGGGCGCCGCGGGCCCGGCGGTGCTCGGCGAGCGCGTTGAGGTAGGCGTTGGCCGCGACGTACGCGGCGTGCTGCCCGCTGCCCCACAGGCCGGCGGTGGAGGAGTAGAGGACGAAGGCGTCGAGCTGGTCGTCGTCCAGCAGTTCGTCGAGGTGCCGGGCGCCGGCGACCTTGGCGTGCACGACCCTGGCGAACGCCTCGGGGGTGGTCTCGTCCAGCCCGGCGAGTTCGATCACGGCGGCCGTGTGCACCACGGTGCGGACGGTGTGGCCCTCGGCGGTCAGCCCGGCCAGCAGGCGGGCGACCGCCTCGCGGTCGGTGAGGTCGCAGGCGACCACGGTGGCCGCGCAGCCGCGCTCGGCGAGTTCGGCGACGAGTTCGGCCGCGCCGGGCGCCGCCGGGCCGCGGCGGCTGGTGAGCACCAGCCGCTCGGCGCCCTGGTCGGCGAGCCAGCGGGCCAGGTGCGGGCCGAGCGTTCCGGTGCCGCCGGTCACCAGGGTGGTGCCGCGCGGTGTCCAGCCGGCGGCGGGCGCGGCCCCGGCGGCGGCGCGCACGATCCGCCGGGCTAGGGCCCCCGAGGGCCGGATCGCCACCTGGTCCTCGCCGGTGCGGCCGGTGAGGACGGCGGCCAGTCGCTCGCCGGCCCGCCGGTCCAGGGTCTCGGGCAGGTCGACCAGACCGCCCCAGCGCTGCGGGTGCTCCAGGGCGACGGTCCAGCCGAGGCCGTGGATCTGTGCCTGGACGGGGTTGGTCAGCCGGTCGGAGCGCGCGGTGGAGACCGCGCCCCGGGTGAGGCACCACAGCGGCGCGTCGATGCCGGCGTCGCCGAGGGCCTGGACCAGGGCGAGGGTCCGGGCGAGGCCGGTGGAGAGCGCCGGGTGGCGTTCGTCGGCCGTCTCGTCGGCGGCCAGCGTCGACACGATTCCGGTGAACTCGCCCAGTTCCCGCAGGCGTTCGGCCAGGGCGGCGCGGTCGGTGCCGCCCTCGTCCAGCGCCAGGCGCCCCAGCTGCGCGCCGTGCGCGGTCAGTGCCTCGGCGATGTCCCGCGCGTCGGTGGCGGCGCCGGTGACGAGCAGCCAGCCGCCCGGGAGCGCGGCCGTGCCCAGGGCGCCGAGCGGCTCCCACGCGGCCCGGTAGCGCCAGGAGTCGACCGTGGCGCGGTCGCGGCGGCGGCGGTGCCAGTCGGAGAGCGCGGGCAGCACCGGCGCCAGCGAGCTCCGGTCGAGCCGCAGGTTCGCGGCGAGCGTGTCGACGTCCTCCTCCTCGACGGCGCTCCAGAAGGCGGTGTCCGCCGGGTCCGCCGCGCCGGCGCCCTGCGCCACGGCCGGGACGGCCCACAGGTGCTCGCGCTGGAAGGCGTAGGTCGGCAGGTCGACCGGGCGGGCGCCGGTGCCCGCGAAGACCGGGGTCCAGTCCACCCGGACGCCCTGGACGTGGGCCTCGGCGAGCGAGGCCAGGAAGCGGTCCGTGCCGCCCTTGTCGCGGCGCAGGGTGCCGACGACGCTCGCACGGGCGCCGGCGTCCTCGGCGGTCGCCTGGACGGTCATGGTCAGCACCGGGTGCGGGCTGACCTCGACGAAGACCCGGTGGTCCTGGGCGAGCAGCTCCCGCACGGCGGGGTCGAAGCCCACGCGCTCACGCAGGTTGCGGTACCAGTACCCGGCGTCCAGCCCGGTGGTGTCCAGCCAGTCGCCGGTCACGGTGGAGAAGAACGGCACCCGGGCGGCCCGCGGGCGCACCGGTGCCAGCGTCGTCAGCAGCTCCTCGCGCAGCAGCTCGACCTGGGTGGAGTGGGAGGCGTAGTCGACCGCGATCCGCCGGGCCCGGACGTTCTCGGCGGCCAGGTCGGCGATCAGCGCGTCCAGTTGCTCCGGCGGGCCGGCCACCACCACGGTGTGCGGGCCGTTGACGGCGGCGACGGTGACGTCCCCGCCGCGGGCCCGCAGGCGCTCCTCGGTCTCGGCCGCCGGCAGCGGGACGGAGACCATGCCGCCGGAGCCGGCCAGCACCCGGCCGATGGCCCGGCTGCGCAGCGCGACCACCCGGGCCGCGTCCTCCAGCGAGAGGGCGCCGGCCACCGCGGCGGCGGCGATCTCGCCCTGCGAGTGCCCGAGCACGGCGTCCGGCCGCACGCCGTAGGACTGCCACAGGTGGGCCAGCGACACCATCACCGCGAAGGACGCGGGTTGGACGACGTCGACCCTCTCCATGGCCGGCGCGCCGTCGGCCCGGCGCAGCACGTCCACCAGCGACCAGTCGACGAAGGCCGACAGCGCGGCGGCGCACTCGTGCAGGCGCTCGGCGAAGACCGGCGACTCGTCCAGCAGCCGTGCTCCCATGCCGGCCCACTGGGACCCCTGGCCGGGGAAGACGAAGACGGTCCGGCCCTCGGCCCCGGTGACGCCCTGCACGACGCCGGCCGAGGACTCGCCCGTGCTCAGGGCCGCCAGGCCCTCCCGCAGGGTCGCCGGGTCGGTGCCGAGGACCACCGCGCGGTGCTCGAACAGCGCGCGCGAGCCGACGAGGGAGTGGCCGACGTCGACGGGGCGCAGGTCCGGGCCGTGGACGGCGAGGTTGGCGGCCTGGGCGCGCAGCGCGCCCGGCGTCCGGGCGGACAGCAGCCAGGGGACGACGCCACCGGCCGGGTCGGCCGTCCCGTCCGGCTCGACCGCGGCGGGGCGCGGTGCCTCCTCCAGGACGGCGTGCGCGTTGGTGCCGCTGATCCCGAAGGAGGAGACCGCGCAGCGGCGGGTCCGCTCGCCGCCGCGCCACTCGACGGGGTCGTTGAGCAGGGACACCGTGCCCGGGGTCCAGTCGATGTGCGAGGACGGCCGGTCGGCGTGCAGGGTGCGCGGCAGGGTGCCGTGGCGCAGCGCCAGCACCATCTTGATCACCCCGGCGACGCCCGCCGCCGACTGGGTGTGGCCGATGTTGGACTTGACCGAGCCGAGCAGCAGCGGGCGCTGCGGGTCGCGGCCCTGCCCGTAGGTGGCCTGGAGGGCCTGCGCCTCGATCGGGTCGCCGAGCGAGGTGCCGGTGCCGTGCGCCTCGACCGCGTCGATGTCGCCCGCGCCGAGCCCGGCGTTGCTCAGCGCCTGCCGGATCACCCGCTGCTGGGCGGGCCCGTTGGGCGCGGTGAGGCCGTTGCTGGCGCCGTCCTGGTTGATCGCCGAGCCGCGCACCACGGCGAGGACCCGGTGGCCGTTGCGCTGCGCGTCGGAGAGCCGTTCCAGGACGAGGACGCCGATGCCCTCGGCGAGGGTCATGCCGTCGGCGTCGTCGGCGAAGGACTTGCAGCGGCCGTCGGCGGCCAGCGCCCGCTGCCGGCTGAAGGCGATGAAGGAGGCCGGGTTGGTCATCACCGTCGCGCCGCCGGCCAGGGCCAGCGAGCTCTCGCCGTTGCGCAGCGACTGGCAGGCCAGGTGCAGCGCGACCAGCGAGGAGGAGCAGGCGGTGTCCACGGTGACGGCCGGGCCCTCCAGGCCGAACAGGTAGGCCAGCCGCCCGGACAGCACGCTCGGGCTGCTGCCGGTCACGGCGTGCCCGGCGGAGCCGTCCGCCATGCCGAGCCCGTACTCCTGGTACGTCGAGCCGATGAAGGTGCCGGTGGGGCTGCCGTGGACCGCGGCCGGGTCGATGCCGGCCGACTCGAAGGCCTCCCAGGTGGTCTCCAGCAACAGGCGCTGCTGCGGGTCCATGGAGAGCGCCTCGCGCGGCGAGATGCCGAAGAAGCCGGGGTCGAACTCGCCCGCGTCGTGCAGGAACCCGCCCTGCGTGGTGTAGGCCTTGCCGGGCGCGTCCGGGTCCGCGTCGTACAGCCCGGTGGTGTCCCAGCCGCGGTTGACCGGGAAGTCGGAGATGGCGTCGGTGCCCCGGGAGACCAGCTCCCAGAACTCCTCGGGCGAGCGGACCCCGCCGGGCAGCCGGCAGCCCATGCCGACGATCGCGATCGGCTCGTCGAAGCGCCCGGCGGCGGCGGGCGCGGTGGCCGCCCCGGCCTCGGCGAGGCCGAGGATCCGGCCGCGCAGGAAGCCGGCCAGGGCCAGCGGGGTCGGGTGGTCGAAGGCCATCGTGCTCGGCAGCGCCAGACCGGTCAGCGCGGCCAGCCGCTTGCGCAGCTCGACGGCGGTCAGCGAGTCGAAGCCCGCGTCGCGGAACGCCCGCTTCTCCGCGACCCCTTCGGCGGAGGCGTGGCCGAGGACGACGGCCGCCTCGCGCCGGACCAGCTCGACCAGCACCCGCTGCTGCTCGGCCTCGCCCAGGCCGGCCAGCCGGCGGGCGAACTCCGACGCGGGGCCGTCGGCGTCCTGCTCGGCCGCCAGGACGGCCCGGGCCTCCGGCAGTTCGGCGAGCAGCGCGCTCGGCCGGGCGGCGGTGAAGACGGGGGCGTACCGCTCCCAGTCGACGTCGGCCACCGTCACGGTCACCTCGCGCTGCAGCACCGCGCGGCGCAGCTCGGCGATCGCCGATCCGGGCGTCAGGAACCGCAGCCCCTGGCGCCGCAGGCTCTCCGCGACGGCCTGGTGGGCGGCCATGCCGGCCCCGGCCCACGGGCCCCAGGCCACCGAGGTGGCGGGCAGTCCGCGCGCCCGCCGGTGCTCGGCGAGCGCGTCGAGGTAGGCGTTCGCGGCGCCGTAGGCGCTCTGCCCGGCGCTGCCCCAGACACCGGCGACGGAGGAGACCAGCACGAAGAAGTCCAGCTCGCGGTCGTCGAGCAGCGCGTCGAGGTTGGCGGCGCCGCGCAGCTTGGCGGCGGTCAGTTCGGCGATCTCGGACAGCGGTGTCGCGTCCAGCGGCGCGGCCTGGCCGACGCCCGCCGCGTGCACCACACCGGTCAGCGGGTGCTCGGCCCCGATACCGGCCAGCAGGGCGGCCAACTGCTCGCGGTCGGCCACGTCGCAGGCCGCGACGGTGACCTCGGCGCCGTACTCCGCCAGTTCGGCGACCAGTTCGCGGGTGCCGGGGGCGTCCGGGCCGCGCCGGCCGGTCAGTACCAGGTGCTGCGCACCGCTGCGGGCGAGCCAGCGGGCGGTCTCGGCGCCGAGCGCCCCGGTACCGCCGGTGATCAGCACCGTCCCGGTGGCGGTGAAGTCGGCGGCCCGCGGCAGTTCGGCGCCGGGGTGGCGGACCAGGCGCCGGCCGTGGGCGGTGCCCGCGCGCAGCGCGAGCTGGTCCTCCGCGCCCTCTCCGCCGCGCGCCGCCAGGGCGCTGACCAGCCGCTGCACGGTGGGCGTGTCGAGTACGGGAGGGAGGTCGACGAGCCCGCTCCACTGCTGCGGGCGTTCCAGTGCGGCCACCCGCCCCAGGCCCCAGACCGCGGCCTGCACGGGGTTGGCGAGCGGGTCGCCCGCGCCGGTCGAGACCGCGCCCCTGGTGACCGTCCAGAGCGGCGCGGTCGAGCCGGTGTCGCCCAGGGCCTGGGCGAGCACCGCGCTCAGTGCGAGGCCGGTCGGCAGCCCGGTGCCGGTGAGGACCGGTCCGTCGGCCAGCGGGAGCAGTGACAGGATGCCGGAGACGGCGCCGAACGCGCCGATCCGGGCGGCGAGTTCGGCCCGGTCGAGGCGGTCCTCGGCCAGCACCAGCCGCTCGAGGCGGGCTCCGTGCCCGCGCAGCGCGCCCAGCAGTTCGCCGTCCTCGACCGCGTCGGTGGTGACCACCAGCCAGCTGCCGTCCAGGACCGGTGCGGCGTTCGCGCGCACCGGCTGCCACGCCACCCGGTAACGGGCGGCGTCCAGCAGGGTCTGCTCCTGCTGGTGGCGGCGCCGGTCCGACAGGGCGGGGAGCAGGGCGTAGAGGCCGGCGTGCTGCTCGTCGCGCAGCCCGAGCAGGGCGGCCAGTTCGGCGGCGTCCCCCCGGTCGACCGCTCCCCACAGCGCCGGGTCGGCCTGGTCGGCCGGGCCCCCGGCGGTGGGGGCGGCCGTGGTCTCGGGCCAGTACCGCTCGTGCTGGAAGGCGTAGGTCGGCAGGTCGACCAGGTGGGCCCCGGTCGGGGCGTAGAACCGCTCCCAGTCCACCGGGACGCCGCGCACGTGCAGCCGGGCCAGTGCCGTGGTGGCGGCCTGCTCCTCGGCGCGGTCGGGGCGCAGCAGCGGCACCAGGTCCAGGCCCGGCTCGTCGCCCAGGACGTCCTGGGCGAGCGCGCAGAGCACACCGTCCGGACCGATCTCCAGGAAGGTGGCCGTGCCCGAGGCGCGCAGGGTGCGCACGCCGTCGGCGAAGCGGACGGTGCGGCGCACCTGGGCGACCCAGTGCTCGGGCGAGGCCAGCTGCTCCCCGGTCGCGAGCTCGCCGGTCACGCCCGACACCAGGGCGATCCGCGGCTCCCGGAACGCGAGCGTGCCGACCACCTGCCGGAACTCGGCCAGCATCGGGTCCATCAGCGGCGAGTGGAAGGCGTGCGAGACGCGCAGCCGCTTGGCCTTGCGGCCCTGGGCGGCGAACTCCTCGGCGATCCGCAGGACTTCGGCCTCGTCGCCGGCGATCACCACCGCCCGCGGGCCGTTGACCGCCGCCACCGACACGCCCGGCACCAGCCGCGCCAGCACCTCGTCCTCGGTGGCCTGCACCGAGACCATCGCCCCGCCGGCGGGCAGCGCCTGCATCAGCCGGGCCCGGGCGCGGACCAGCGTGGCCGCGTCCGGCAGCGAGAGCACGCCCGCGACGTGCGCGGCGGCGATCTCGCCGACCGAGTGGCCGAGCAGCGCGGCGGGCCGGACGCCCCAGGACTCGACCAGGCGGAACAGCGCCACCTCGATCGCGAACAGGGCGGGCTGCGCGTAACCGGTCCGCTCCAGCAGCTCCGCCTCGGGTGTGCCCGCGGCCGCGAACAGCACCTCGCGCAGCGGCCGCTCCGGCCCGGCGTCCAGCTGCGCCAGCACCTCGTCCAGCGCCTCGGCGAACACCGGGAACCGGGCGTGCAGTTCACGCCCCATCCCGAGCCGCTGCGAGCCCTGGCCGGCGAACAGGAAGGCCGGGCGGCCGGCGCCGCCGGTCTCGCCCTCGACCAGGCCGGCGGCCGGGGAGCCCTCGGCCAGGGCGGCGAGCGCGTGCAGCAGCTCCTCCCGGCCGCCGCCGACGACGACCGCCCGCTGCTCGAACCCGGACCGGGTGGTCGCCAGCGAGCGGCCGAGGTCGACCGGTCGCAGCTCCGGGCGCGCCGTCACGAAGGCCCGCAGCCGGGCCGCCTGGTCCCGCAGCGCCGCCCGGCTGCGGCCGGCCAGCGGCCAGGCCACCACGCCCGGCGTGAGCGCGGGCTCCGGCGCGGCCTCCCGCTGCTGCGGCGCCTGCTCGACGATCAGGTGCGCGTTGGTGCCGCTGAAGCCGAAGGAGGAGATGCCGGCCCGGCGCGGCCGGCCCGTCTCGGGCCAGGGCAGCGGCTCGGTGACCGGCTCCACCGCCCCCGACTCCCAGTCCACGTGGGAGGAGAGCCGTTCGGCGTGCAGCGTGCTCGGGACGACGCCGTGGCGCATCGCCAGCACCATCTTGATCACGCCCGCGACGCCGGCCGCCGCCTGGGTGTGCCCGATGTTCGACTTGACCGAGCCGAGGTGCAGCGGGCGTTCCCGGTCCTGCCCGTAGGTGGCGAGCAGCGCCTGCGCCTCGATCGGGTCACCGAGCGCGGTGCCCGTGCCGTGCCCCTCGACCACGTCCACGTCGGCGGTGCGCAGCCCCGCGGCGGCCAGCGCCTGGCGGATCACCCGCTGCTGCGAGGGGCCGTTCGGCGCGGTCAGCCCGTTCGAGGCGCCGTCCTGGTTGACGGCGCTGCCGCGCACCACCGCCAGCACCTGGTGCCCGTTGCGCCGCGCGTCGGAGAGCCGCTCCAGGACGAGCACCCCGACGCCCTCGGACCAGCCGACCCCGTCGGCGCCGTCGCCGTAGGCCTTGCAGCGCCCGTCCGGGGAGAGCCCGCGCTGGCGGGAGAACTCGATCAGCGAGGTCGGGGTGGACATCACCGTGACGCCGCCGGCCAGGGCCAGCGAGCACTCGCCGGCCCGCAGTGCCTGCATCGCCCAGTGCATCGCGACCAGCGAGGAGGAGCAGGCGGTGTCCACGGTGACGGCCGGGCCCTCCAGGCCGAGCACGTAGGAGACCCGCCCGGAGGCGATGCTCGGCGAGGTGCCGCTGCCCTGGTACCCCTCGTACTGACCGCCGGTCAGGTGGGCCGCGTAGTCGTTGTACATCACACCGGCGAAGACGCCGGTCCGGCTGCCGCGCAGCGAGAGCGGGTCGATCCCGGCGCGTTCGACCGCCTCCCAGGAGGCCTCCAGCAGCAGCCGCTGCTGGGCGTCGGTGGCCAGCGCCTCGCGCGGGCTCATCCCGAAGAACGCGGGGTCGAACTCGGCGGCCTCGTGCAGGAAGCCGCCGTAGCGGGTGTAGGCGGTGCCGAGGTGGTCCGGGTCCGGGTCGTAGAGCGCGTCGAGGTTCCAGCCCCGGTCGGTGGGCAGCCCGGAGATCGCGTCGGTGCCCTCGCTGACCAGGCGCCACAGGTCCTCGGGCGAGGCGACCCCGCCCGGGTAGCGGCAGCCCATGCCGACGATCACGATCGGGTCGCCGTCGGCGGCGACGGCGGGCGCGGCCTCGGCCGGCCGGTCGTTCCGGGCGCCCATCAGCTGGTCCAGCACGTGCCCGGCCAGCGCCGTCACGGTGGGGTAGTCGAAGACCGCGGTGGCCGAGGTCCGCAGGCCGGTGACCGCACCGAGCCGGTTGCGCAGTTCCACGGCGGTGAGCGAGTCGAAGCCGAGGTCCTGGAACTGCCGCAGCGGGTCGACGTCCGCCGGGCCGGCGTGCCGCAGCACCGCGGCCACCTGGGCGCGGACCAGCTCCACGACCGCCTCGGTGCGGGCCGCGCCGTCCAGCCGGGAGAGCCGCTGCGCCAGGCCCGCGGCCGCCTCCGGGCCGGCCACCACCGAGCGCCGGACCGGGGTGCGGATCAGCCCGCGCAGCAGCGGCGGCACCTCGCCCCGGGCGCGCAGCGCCGCGAGGTCCAGGCGCACCGGCAGCAGCGCGGGCCGGTCCAGGGCGAGCGCGGCGTCGAAGAGCGCCAGGCCGTCCCGCTCGGCGAGCGCGGGCGTGCCCAGCCGGGCGAGCCGCGCCAGGTCGGCCTCGGTCAGGCCGCCGGTCATGCCGCCGGTCGCCCCGTCCGACGGTGCCCAGGGGCCCCAGCCCAGCGAGACGCCCGGCAGCCCCTCGGCGCGGCGCAGCCGGACGAGGGCGTCGGCGAAGGCGTTGGCGGCGGCGTAGTTGCCCTGCCCGGCCGCTCCGACGGTGCCGGAGAGCGAGGAGAAGACGACGAAGGCGGCCAGGTCGAGCCCGCGGGTCGCCCGGTGCAGGTGCCACAGCGCGTCGGCCTTGGGGCGCAGCACCGCGCCGATCCGCTCCGGGGTCAGCGCGTCGATCACGCCGTCGTCCAGCACGCCGGCCGTGTGCACCACCGCGGTGAGCGGGTGTGCGGCCGGTATGCCGGCCAGCAGCCGCCGCAGCGCGGCGCGGTCGGTCAGGTCGCAGGCCGCGACGGTGACCAGCGCGCCCAGGCCGCGCAGCTCCTCGGCCAGTTCGGCGGCTCCCTCGGCCGCCTCGCCGCGCCGGCTCGCCAGCAGCAGGTGCCGTACGCCGCGCGCGGTGACCAGGTGCCGGGCCAGCACCCGGCCGAGCCCGCCGGTGCCGCCGGTGACCAGGACGGTGCCCTCGGGGTTCCAGTCGCTGCCGCCGCCGAGGTCGGCGGGGGCGCCGGCCCTGGTCAGCCGGGCCACCAGCACCGCGCCGTCCCGTACGGCCAGCTGCGGCTCCTCGGCGGCGAGCGCCTGCGCGGGGACGACCACGCTGTCCGGGTCCAGGTCCAGCAGCCCGAACCGGCCGGGGTGTTCGGCCTGCGCGGAGCGCACCAGGCCCCAGACGGCGGCGGCCGCCGGGTCGCTGACGGCCTCGCCGGTCACGGCCACCGCGCCGCGGGTCACGACGACCAGGCGCGCGTCGGCGCGGGCCTCGTCGCGCAGCCAGGACTGCAGCCGCTCCAGCACCCGCGCCGTCAGGGCGTGGGCGGCTTCGACCGGACCGTCACCGGTGGCACCCGCCACCGGGAGCAGGACCACCGGGGGCAGCGGAGCGGTACCGTCGGTCGGTTCGAACCCGAGCCCGAACGGGTCCTCGCCGAGCACCGCGACCGACCCGGGGGGGTTCACCGAGCCCGCGCGCAGCCGGGGCCAGCTCAGCTCGAACAGCGCCTCCCTCGGCAGCGCTCCTGCGGCGCCCGGCCGGCCGTCGGGGAGCGCGCGCAGCACCAGCGACCCGATCGAGGCGACCGGGCCGCCCTCGGGGTCGGCCACCGCGATCGACACCGCGTCGTCCGCGGCCCGGCCGAGCCGTACCCGCAGCGCCGAGGCCCCGCCGGCGTGCAGGGTGACGTCCTGCCAGGCGAACGGCACCGCACCGGAGCCGAGGCCGCCGGGCTCGCCGGGCTCCAGGAAGGCGCAGGCGTGCAGCGCCGCGTCCAGCAGCGCGGGGTGCAGACCGAAGGCCCCGGCCTCGGTGCCGCTCCGCCCGGGCAGCGCGACCTCGGCGAACACCTCCTCGCCACGGCGCCAGACGGCGCGCAGGCCCCGGAAGACCGGCCCGTACCCGAAGCCGCCGTCGCCGAGCCGCTCGTAGAGCCCGTCCAGGGCCAGCGGCTCCGCGCCGGCCGGCGGCCAGGCCTCGGCGGCGAACCGCTCGGTCGCGGCCCGCTCCTCACCGGCCGCCAGGACGCCCGCGGCGTGCTGCGTCCACGGCCGGTCCTCGGCACCGTCCGGCCGGGAGTGGATGCCGAGCGTCCGGCGGCCCGACTCGTCGGGGCTGCCGACCCACACCTGCACCTGGACCGCGCCCTGCTCGGGCAGGGTCAGCGGAGCGGTCAGCGTCAGCTCCTCGACCAGCTCGCAGCCGACCTCGTCACCGGCGTGCACGGCCAGTTCCAGGAAGGCGGTACCGGGCAGCAGCACGGCGCCGCGCACGGCGTGGTCGGCCAGCCAGGGGTGGGTGTGCACGGAGAGCCGCCCGGTCAGCAGCAGGCCCTCCGAGTTCGCCAGCGAGACGGCGGCGGCCAGCAGCGGGTGGTGCGCCGCACCGAGCCCGGCGGCGCGTACGTCGCCGGTGCGGCCGAGCACGCTCCTGGGCCAGAAGCGGCGGTGCTGGAACGCGTAGGTCGGCAGGTCCACCGGCCGGGCGCCGGTGCCGGCGAAGTACGGCTGCCAGCGGACCGGGATCCCGCGCACGTGCAGGCCGGCCACCGCCTCGGTGAGCGTCCGGGTCTCCGGGTGGCCCGCGCGCAGGACGGGCAGGGCCACCGGGCCGCCGTCGCCGGTGCCGTCGCCGGCCCCGTCCAGACAGGTCTGGGCCAGGGCGCTGAGCACGCCGTCGGGGCCGAGCTCCAGGAAGGTCCGGGTGCCGTGGCCGCTCAGCCAGGAGACCGCGTCGGCGAACCGGACGGTCCGGCGGGCGTGGTCCACCCAGTAGGCGGCGGAGGTCAGTTGCTCGACCGTGGCGGGCACGCCGGTCAGCGTCGAGACCACCGGCAGCGCGGGAGCCTGCGGCGACAGCCCGGCCACCACCTGCCGGAACTCCTCCAGCATCGGGTCCATCAGCGGCGAGTGGAACGCGTGCGAGACCCGCAGCCGCTTGGTCGTGCGGCCCAGCGCGCCGAAGTGGTCGGCGACCGCGGCGGTCGCCCCGGCCGTCCCGGACACGACCACGGCGGCGGGGCCGTTGACCGCGGCGATCGACACCTGCTCGGCCCGGCCGTCGACCAGCGGCGCGACCTCCTCCTCACTCGCCTCCAGCGAGATCATCGCTCCGCCGGCCGGCAGGGCCTGCATCAGCCGGCCGCGCGCGAGCACCAGGGTCGCGGCGTCGGCGAGCGAGAAGACCCCGGCCACGTGCGCGGCGGCGATCTCGCCGACCGAGTGGCCCAGCAGGAAGTCCGGCCGGACGCCCCAGGACTCGACCAGGCGGAACAGCGCCACCTCGATCGCGAACAGGGCGGGCTGCGCGTAACCGGTCCGCTCCAGCAGCTCCGCCTCCGGCGTGCCCGCGGCCGCGAACAGCACCTCGCGCAGCGGCCGCTCCAGCCCGGCGTCCAGCTGACCCAGCACCTCGTCCAGCGCCTCGGCGAACACCGGGAACCGGGCGTGCAGTTCACGCCCCGCCCCGAGCCGCTGCGAGCCCTGGCCCGCGAACAGGAAGGCCAGCCTGCCGCGGCCCTGGGTGCTGCCCCGCAGCAGCCCGGCCGGCATCGGGTCCCCGTCGGCCAGGCCCCGGAGGGCGGCCAGCGCCTCGGACCGGTCGGCGGCGACCACGGCCGCGCGGTGCTCCAGGCCGGACCGGGTGGTGGCCAGCGAGAAGGCGGTGTCGGTGGCGCTCGGCGCCGCGCCGACGGCCTCGACATGTTTGACGTGCTCGGAGCGGTCGGAGCCGTCGGGGTCCAGGAAGGCCACCAGCCGTCCGGCCTGGGCCCGCAGCGCGTCGACGCTGCGGCCGGACACCAGCCAGGGCAGCACCCGGGCCTCGACCGAGGGCTCCGGCGCCTCGCCGGTCCCGGGCGCCTCGCCGACCTCCGACGCGTCGTCGATCTCCGGCGCCTGCTCGATGATCGCGTGCGCGTTGGTGCCGCTGAGCCCGAAGGAGGAGACGCCGGCCCGGCGCGGCTCGGCCCCCTGCGGCCAGGCCGTCCGCTCGGTGAGCAGGCGCACCGCCCCCGACGCCCAGTCGACGTGCGAGGACGGCGCATCGACGTGCAGCGTCTTCGGCAGCACGCCGTGCCGCATCGCCAGCACCATCTTGATCACCCCGGCGACGCCGGCCGCCGCCTGGGTGTGGCTGATGTTCGACTTGACCGAGCCGAGCAGCAGCGGACGCTCCGGGTCGCGGCCCTGCCCGTAGGTGGCCAGCAGTGCCTGCGCCTCGACCGGGTCGCCGAGCGCCGTCCCGGTGCCGTGCGCCTCGACCACGTCGACCTGGTCCGCCGAGAGCCTGGCGTTGATCAGCGCCTGTTCGATCACCCGCTGCTGCGAGGGGCCGTTGGGCGCGGTCAGCCCGTTCGAGGCGCCGTCCTGGTTGACGGCGGTGCCGCGGACCACGGCGAGCACCCGGTGCCCGTTGCGGCGGGCCTCGGAGAGCCGCTCCAGCACCAGGACGCCGACGCCCTCGGCCCAGCCGGTGCCGTTCGCCGCGTCCGCGAAGGACCGGCAGTACCCGTCGGCGGCCAGCCCGCCCTGCCGGGCGAACTCGACGAAGGTGGTGGGGCTGGACATCACCGTCACGCCGGCGGCCAGCGCCAGCGTGCTCTCCCCCGCGCGCAGCGACTGGGCGGCCAGGTGCAGCGCCACCAGCGAGGAGGAACAGGCGGTGTCCACGGTGACGGCCGGGCCGACCGCCCCGAAGAAGTAGGAGAGCCGGCCGGAGATGATGCTGGTGGCATTGCCGGTCAGGACGAAGCCCTGCACGTCGTCGTCCGGCCCCACCCGGTAGTCCTGGGGCATCGCGCCGACGAAGACGCCGGTCCGGGTGCCACGGACCGAGGCGGGGTCGATGCCCGCCCGCTCGAAGGCCTCCCAGGAGGATTCCAGCAGGACGCGCTGCTGCGGGTCCATGGACAGCGCCTCGCGCGGCGAGATGCCGAAGAAGTCGGGGTCGAACCGCGCCGCGCCGTGCAGGAACCCGCCCCGGATCCCGGTCGGCCCGTCCTCGGCGTCGAGTTCCCAGCCCCGGTCGGCCGGGAAGCCCGAGATGCCGTCCTCGCCGTTGACGAGCATGGTCCAGAGGTCCTCCGGGCCGGCCACCCCACCGGGGAAGCGGCAGCTCATCCCCACGATGGCGATCGGCTCGTTCGCCGCGGCCTCCAGCTCGTTCACCCGAAGCCGTGAGCGCTGGAGGTCCGCGCTCGCCCGCTTGAGGTAGTCCCGGAGCTTCTGTTCCTTGTCCATAGCAACTCAACCCATCTGGAAGACCGGCGGACAGCAGGCGATTCGATGTGGACAGCCGGCGTGGACCGCACGTGCAGCGCTCGCATTCCTGCACACCAGCGATCAGTCTCGGGTCGGCCCGGCCGGGAAACCCCTAGGGTCACCGGGCCGAGCCGGGCCCGGCCGGGCCACCGGACCGCCGGGCGGACGGGGTCCGTCAGGAGCCGGCCGCGGGCCCCGGTCCGCCGCGCCGGGCGACGGCGTACAGCGGCCAGCCGTACTGGTCCGGACGGGCGGACACGTCGGTGTACCGGGGGTCGCCGCCGAGCAGCCCGGGCACCGCCGACGCATGCAGGTGGCCGTGCTCGACGACCAGCGTGCCGCCCGGCCGCAACAGCCTCGCCGCCAGCTCCACCACCTGCCGGATGACGTGCAGACCGTCCGGCCCGCCGAAGACCGCCCGGTGGGGCTGGTACACCCCGAACTCGGCGGGGACCTCGGCGCCTTCGGGCATGAAGGGGGGATTGGTCACCACCAGGTCCACCGCGCCGTCCAGTTCGGCCAGCAGCCCGGGTGCGAACACATCGGCCTGGTGCAGCTCGATCGGCGGGTCACCGAGCGCGGCCCGCCGCGCGCTGTTGGCCCGGGCGAACTCCAGCGCCACCGGGTCGCAGTCCACCGCGTGCACCGTGGCACGCGGCCGGTGGTGGGCCAGTGCGAGCGCGATCGCCGCGGAGCCGGTGCAGAGGTCCACCGCGAGCGGTCGGTCGACGCCCTCGATCGCGCGCAGCCCCTCCGCGAGCATCGACTCGCTCTGCGCCCGCGGCACGAACACGCCCGGCCCGACCGCCACTTCGACGCCGGCGAGCTCGGCCACCCCGGTCAGGTGGCCGAGCGGGACCCCGGCGGCCCGCCGCGCCACCAGCTCCAGGTACCGCGCGGCCTCCCGGTCGCCCGGCACACCGTCACGTTCCGACCCGGCGGGGCCCGCGCCGAAGAGATGGACGGCCAGCGCCTCGGCGTCCGGCCGCGGGCCGATCACCGTCCCGGTGTCGACCAGGGTCCGCACCGCGTCCTCGATCAGCATTCCGATGGTCGTTCCCACAGCGGCCTCCCTACGCTCCGTGCCGCCGGCTGCCGCCGGACGGCCTCGCGCGGTTCGCGCCCGCGCGACGAACAGCCACTATGCGGCGGGCGGAGCTAGGTGAGACCCGAGACTTTCGCTGCCGCGGCGGCCGTTTCAGGGCCCGAGGCGGCCGAATCTAGGGATTTGCCGGGCGCTCCGGCGGGACGATCGCTGGGCGAGCCATCGGCCCCCGGGACCGTGCCCGGCCGCCGACTTCCACGAGGATGCCTGCCATGCCCGAACCCGTTCTCCGCGGCGACCCACCGGCTTCCGTCACCGCCCTCGACGCGGGCAGCCCGGACGGCAGCACCGGGCGCGCCGAGCCGGTCGACCGTGCCGGTCACGCCCATCTCGCCGATCACGCGGGCCTCACCGGCCACGCCGGCCACACCGACCCGGCCGACGTCGCCGACGTCGCCGACCTGGCCGAGCTCGACGGGCAGCTCATCGCCCAGCTGCTGCGGCGCGCCCGGTGCGCCCGGGCGCAGCAGCTGGGCCGGCGCGCCGCGGGTCTCCCGGCCAGCACCCTCAGCCAGGAGAACGCGATGCTGCGCCAGTACTCGAGCCGACTCGGCCAGCCGGGCGCCGAGATCGCCCTGGCGATCCTCGCCCTGTCCCGGCCGCCGGCGACCCGGACCCGCGAAACCGACCGCCGACAGTGACCCGACGGAAGCGACACGCCGGCAGCGACACGGCGGCACTGACCCGACGGGCCCGTCGGTCACCCGGTGGCAGCACCGGCCGACCCACGGGCCCGGCTTCCCGGCCGGCGGCCGGCTACCGCCGCCCCGCGCTCACCAGCGCACCCCGGAGAGCGCCGAGCCGTACTCCCGTACCAGCCGCGCCTGTTCGAGGTCCGATTCCACCATCATCCGGATCAGTCCGCCGAAGTCCACGGCCGGCTCCCAGCCGAGCGCCTTGCGCGCGTTGCCGGAGTCGGCGCAGAGCGTCTCCACCTCCGCCGGCCGCACCAGCCCCGGGTCGATGACCACGTAGTCCTCCCAGTTCAGGCCCACGCACTCGAACGCGACCCGGGCCACGTCGCGCACCGTGTGCATCCGCCCGGTGCCCACCACGTAGTCCCCCGGCTCCTCCTGCTGGAGCATCAGGTGCATGGCGCGGACGTAGTCGCCCGCGAAGCCCCAGTCCCGCTCGGCGTCGAGGTTGCCCAGGCTGAGCTTCGTCTGGAGGCCGAGCTTGATCTGCGCGACCGCCAGCGAGATCTTGCGGGTCACGAACTCGGCACCGCGGCGCGGTGATTCGTGGTTGAAGAGGATCCCGGACACGCCGTACATGCCGTAGGACTCGCGGTAGTTCCGGGTGATGTAGTGCCCGTAGGTCTTGACCACGCCGTAGGGGCTGCGCGGGTGGAACGAGGTCGTCTCGGTCTGCGGCGACTGCGTCACCTTGCCGAACATCTCGGAGGAGGACGCCTGGTAGAAGCGGATCTGCCCGGCGGCCCCGGCCCGCGCCGCCGGCTTGTTGAGCCCGCTCACCATCCGGATCGCCTCCAGCACCCGCAGGACGCCGGTGCCGTTGACCTCGGTGACCAGCTCCGGCTGCTGCCAGGACATCGGCACGAAGGAGATCGCCCCGAGGTTGTAGACCTCGTCGGGCTGGACGGCGTTCACGGCGGACACCAGGCTGCCCTGGTCCATCAGGTCGCCGTCCACGAACCGCAGATCGGGGATCAGCCGGCTGACCCGGTCCTTGCGCGGGTTCGCCTGCCCCCTGGTCAGCCCCCAGACCTGGTAGCCGAGGGAGATCAGGTGCTCGGCCAGATACGATCCGTCCTGCCCGGTGACCCCGGTGATCAGCGCACGCTTGGACACATCATTCCCCTTTCACCACCATGGATGAGCCCGTCGAGCGGTCGTAGCCCTCAGCGCGGCAGGCCGTTTGTCGGCACAGTCAGCGAAGCAGAAAGAAGCTAAGGAATTTTCGAGACTTCGCCCGCGCCCGGACGGCCGCCCGGCTGCCATGCTGGGCCCATGGCGGAACTGAACGGCGTCCCGGTGCGCGCGGACGAACTCCAGACACTGGCCCTCACCAACTTCGGGCACTTCACCACGATGCGGGCCGAGGCCGGCCGGGTCCGCGGGCTCGGGCTGCACCTGGAACGGCTGGTCCGCGACTGCCGGGCGGTCTTCGACGCCGACCTCGACCCGGAGCGGGTACGGGCGTACGCGCGGCGGGCGGCGCCCACGGACGCGGTCACCATGGTCCGGGTGACGGTCTTCGACCCGGCGCTGGACATCGGGCACCTCGGGGCGGCCGCCGAGCCCCGGGTGCTGGTGACCACCCGCCCCGCGGGCGGCCTCGCCCTCCCGCCGCTACGGGTCCGTTCCGTCCCGTACGTCCGCGACCTGCCGGCGGTCAAGAGCGTCGGCCTGTTCGGCGCGCTGCACCACCGCCGCGAGGCCCAGCGGGACGGCTTCGACGACGCGCTCTTCGTCGACCGGCGGCAGCTCGTCTCCGAGGGCGGCACCTGGAACATCGGCTTCGTGCGGGGCGACCGGGTGGTGTGGGCCGAGGCCGAGCACCTGCCCGGGACGACGATGGAGCTGCTGCGTCGGGCCCGGCCGCACCGTGCGGAGGAGGTGCCGCTGGCGGCCCTCGACGGTTTCGACGCGGCCTTCGCCACCAACGCCGCGATCGGCGTCCGGCCGATCGCGGCCGTCGACAAGGTCGCCTTCCCGGCGGATCACCCGATGATCGCGGCCCTGCGCGACGACTACCTCGGCCTGCCGGGCGATCCGCTCTGACCGGGAGCCGGACCGGTCCCCGGGCCCCGGCGCCTCACGCCCCCACCTCCCGGGCCCGGCGGCGGCCGACCCGGCGCCAGACGTCCCGTTGCAGGCGGAGCGTGCCGGTGCCCACCGCGATCAGCACCACGATGTTGACCAGCAGTTGGAGGAGCGAACCCCAGGCCGACCTCCAGCTGGCGAAGGCGGCGGACACCGCGATGTCCGCCGCCGCCGGAATCGTGGTGACCGAGATGAACACGCCCAGCAGGGCGCTCGTCCTCGCCTCGGTGAGCGAGACGATGCCGACCACGCCGGCCAGCCCCGCCACGGCGAAGGAGAAGAAGTCGGGAGTGTCGATCAGCTCGGAGACCGGCCGCACGCCCCGGCGGAACGCCTCCGATTCGAAGCCGAATCCGCGGATCAGCAGGCTGAAGACCAAGGTGGCGGCGATGGCGAGGAGGAAGCCCAGGCAGAGGGCGGACAGCCCCTGGCGGATCCGCCGGCGGTCGTGCTGGTCGATGCCCAGCGCGACGGCCACGATCGCCCCGTACTCGGGGCCGACGACCATCGCGGCGACGATCAGGATCTGGGAGTTGGTGACGATCCCGACCGCGCCGATGAGACCGGCGACGACCAGGTAGAGGTAGAAGCTCGGCGCGTACGTCCCCTGGGCGCGGATCCGTGCCTCGACCTCCTCCCAGACGGGCGCGTGCGCGAGGGCGCCGAGCCGGCTCTCCCCGGCCTCGGCGCCGCCGCCGACGAAGGCCATGTCGACCGGTTCGATGACGATGGAGCCCTGGCGGTCCAGGTGCACCGCGCGCAGCGCGCGCAGGACGTCGTTCGCGGCGCCGGTCAGCACGTCGCAGACGATCGCGTCGCCGTCCGGGTTCCGCGCCGCACCGGGTTGCACGATCAGGTTGAGGACGGACGGGTCACCGGCGAGGAGGGCGACGATCCGGTCGGTGAGATCCGGTGGGCTCACCATCCGGACGTGGATCATGTCCAATCCTGCACCTCCACGGGATTCGGCGGCCCGGCCGGCCGCCGACCCTGGCAGGATCCCCCATCCGGACCGCTCCTTCGCGGCAACGCTCCGCAGCGGGTGCGCGCCTTGCCCCGCCGCAGGTCCACCGGCCGGGGCGGCCGCAAACGGGCACATCGGTCGGGCCGGGTCGATAGTGAGAGGAAAGGACCCTACCGACCCGGGGACCCTCATGGATCGCTACCCGCCCATCGCCGAGCACGGCCTCATCGGGGACCTGCAGACCGCCGCACTGGTCACCTCGCGGGGCGTCGTGGACTGGTTCGCCGCTCCGCGCTTCGACTCCCCCAGCATCTTCGCGGCCCTGCTCGACCACGACCGCGGCGGCTACTTCCGGCTCGCGCCGAACGACCCCGACGTGGCCTGCAAGCAGCTGTACTACCCGGACACCGCACTGCTCGTCACCCGGTTCATGTCGCCCGACGGGGTCGGCGAGGTGATCGACTGGATGCCGCCGAACACCGGCCGCACCCCGACCGACCGGCACACCATCGTCCGGACGGTACGGACCGTGCGCGGCACCGTCCACTACGACATGGAGTGCCGCCCGCGGTTCGACTACGGCCGGGCCGACCACGACCTCGACCTGCGGCCCGATCTCGCCGTCTTCCGGGCACCGGGCGTCTGCGCCTACGTCCGCAGCACCTTCCCGGTGGAGCGGGACGGCAACGACCTGCGGGGCTCCGTCACGCTGAACGTCGGCCAGTCGGCCGCGGTCGTCCTCACCGTGTGCGAGCCCGGCGGCGAGCCGCCACCGCCGCCCACCGTCGACGGGATCACCCGGGACCTCTGGGGCGCCGCCGATTTCTGGCAGGGGTGGGTGCACGGCTCCAACTACCGAGGCCGCTGGCCCGACATGGTCAACCGCTCCGCCATCACCCTCAAGCTGCTGACGTACGCCCCGACCGGCGCGCCGGTGGCCGCGGCCACCATGGGCCTGCCCGAGCAGGTCGGCGGCGAGCGCAACTGGGACTACCGCTACACCTGGGTGCGCGACGGCGCGCTCTCCGTTCGCGCCCTGCTCGACCTCGGCTTCGTCGAGGAGGCGACCGCCTTTATGCACTGGCTCGGTGACCGCGTGCGCGAGGCGCCCGAGCGGGCCGCGACCAGCCGCGAGCCGCTGCAGATCATGTACCGGGTCGACGGCGAGCCGATCCTGACCGAGGAGATCCTCGGCCACCTGGAGGGGTACCGCGGCTCCGCGCCGGTGCGGCTGGGCAACGCGGCCGCCGACCAGCTCCAGCTCGACATCTACGGCGAGGCGATGTACGCGCTGTCGGAGGGCCGCGAGATCGCCCTCCAGGCCGGCTACCGGGGCTGGAAACTGCTGGCGGGGATGATGGACTGGCTGGCCGACTCCTGGGACCGGCCCGACGAGGGCATCTGGGAGACCCGCGGCGGGCGCCAGGACTTCACCTACAGCCGGGTGATGTGCTGGGCGGCCTTCGACCGGGGGCTGCGCCTGGCCTCCGACTTCCGCCGCCCGGCCCACACCGAACGCTGGACGCGGACCCGGGACGCCATCCTGGAGCAGGTCATGGAGCGCGGCTGGAACGACCAGCTGCAGGCCTACGTGCAGCACTACGGCGGGGCCCCCGTCCTCGACGCCTCGCTGCTGCTGATGCCCCGGGTCGGGTTCGTGGCCCCCCGGGACCCGTCCTGGCTCTCCACCCTGGACGCGATGGACCGCACCCTGGTCTCCGACAGCCTGGTCTACCGCTACGACCCGGCCGCCTCCCCCGACGGCCTGCGCGGCTCGGAGGGCACCTTCAGCCTCTGCACCTTCCTCTACGTGGACGCGCTGGCCCGGGCCGGCCGGCTGCGGCCCGCGCGGTACACCTTCGAGAAGATGCACACCTACGCCAACCACGTCGGCCTGTTCGCCGAGGAGGTCGGGCCCAGCGGTGAGCAACTCGGCAACTTCCCGCAGGCGTTCACGCACCTGTCGCTCATCATGGCGGCCGGCACCCTGGACGAGGCCCTGGACCGGCAGCGCGGCTGAGGCGCCCCGAGGAGCGACGGCCATGGACGCGGCGGCGCACGGCCGGCAGGTCCGGCAGAGCCACGAGGACTTCCGGGCCCTCTACCGGCGCCTGCGGCAGCGGGCCCCGGGCGGTGCCGGCGGCGCGGTGGCCGCGATCACCCCGGACCGCGTCCGCGCGGCGGCGGCCGAGGTCAGCACCGGCCGGACGGTGACGCTGGCCGCGCCGGTCGAGACCGCGGCCGGCCCCGACAACCCGCAGCCCGCGGCCCACCGGCTCACCGGCCCGTCCGGGACCGCCGACGGCCCCGGACTCCGCTTCGCCACCGACCACTTCGGCATGAACGTGCACGGCGACGCCGACAGCCACCTCGACGCCCTCTGCCACGTCGTCTACGACGGCACCCTGTACGGCGGCGTGCCCGCCGCGACCCTCACCCCCGAGGGCGCGACGGCGCTGTCGGTGGAGCTGGTCCGCGACGGGATCGTCGGCCGGGGCGTGCTGCTCGACATCCCGCGGCTGCGCGGGGTGCCGTGGCTGGAGCCCGGCGAGCACGTCGGCGCCGACGAGTTGACGGCCGCCGAGCAGCACCAGCACGTCCGGTTCGGCGCGGGCGACCTGCTCTTCGTCCGGGTCGGCCACCGCCGCCGGCGGACCGAGACCGGCCCGTGGGACGCCGCCGGGGCCCGGGCCGGCCTGCACCCGACGGCGATGGAGCTGCTGGCCGAACGCCGGGTGGCCGCCCTCGGCAGCGACGGCAACAACGACGTCGCGCCCTCCGTCACCGAGGGTGTGGACTTCCCGGTGCACGTGCTGGCCGTGCACGCCCTCGGGCTGTACCTCCTCGACTACCTCCAGTTCGAGGACCTGGTGCCGCTCTGCGAGCGGGAGGGCCGCTGGTCGTTCCTCTGCGTGGTCGCGCCGCTGCGGCTCCCCCGGGCCACCGGCTCGCCCGTCAACCCGATCGCGATCCTCTGACCGACCCCGCGTGGCGGGCCCGCCCGCCACGCCGACCCACGAGCCGAGGTGGCCTCCATGGCCGAGAACCAGCACTACGACGTCATCGTCATCGGCACCGGAGCGGGCGGCGGCACGCTCGCCCACCGGCTCGCCCCGACCGGGAAGCGCGTCCTGATCCTGGAGCGCGGCGGCTACCTCCCCCGGGAGCGGGACAACTGGGAGTCGACAGCGGTCTTCGTCCGGGCCAAGTACCGGGCCCCCGAGTTCTGGTACGACAAACACGGCGAGCAGTTCCCGCCCGAGGTCAACTACTACGTCGGCGGGAACACCAAGTTCTACGGCGCCGCCCTGTTCCGCCTGCGGCCCGAGGACTTCGGCGAGTTGCACCACCACGGCGGCATCTCCCCGGCCTGGCCGATCCGTTACGAGGACCTGGAGCCCTACTACACCCAGGCCGAGCACCTCTACCTGGTGCACGGCCGGCACGGCGAGGACCCGGGCGAGGGCCCGGTCAGCGCGCAGTACGCCCACCCGCCGGTGCGGCACGCGCCCCGGATCCAGCAACTCAGCGACGACCTGGAGAAGCACGGCCTGCACCCGTTCCACCTGCCGATCGGGGTGAACCTCACCCAGGACGAGGAGGGCCGGGCGACCCCCGACAGCGTGTGCATCCGCTGCGACCGGGTCGACGGCTTCCCCTGCCTGGTCCGCGGCAAGGCGGACTCCCAGGTGATCTGCGTCGAGCCGGCGCTGCAGCACGAGAACGTCAGCCTGGTCACCGGCGCCAACGTCCGCACGCTGGAGACGGACGAGGGCGGCCGCACGGTGACCGGGGTGGTCGCGGAGCTGGCGGACGGCTCGACGGAGCGGTTCCGCGGCGACATCGTGGTGGTCGCCTGCGGAGCGGTGAACTCCGCCGCGCTGCTGCTGCGTTCGGCGAACGACCGGCACCCCCGCGGCCTGGCCAACAGCTCCGACACCGTCGGCCGGCACTACATGCGGCACAACAACCTGGCGCTGATGGCCGTGTCCGAGGAGCCGAACGACACCCAGTTCCAGAAGACGCTGGCCTTCAACGACTGGTACCTCGGCGCCGACGACTGGGACTACCCGCTCGGCGGCGTCCAGATGCTCGGCAAGTCGGACGCCGACCAGATCAAGGGCGAGGCACCCCGCTGGGCCGGGCTGGCCTCGCCCGACCTGCCCTTCGAGGTACTCGCCCACCACGCGGTCGACTTCTGGCTGTGCGGCGAGGACCTCCCGCAGCCGGAGAACCGCGTGACGCTGGACGCCAACGGCGACATCCACCTCGCGCTGGACGAGAAGAACAACATCGAAGGGCTGAAGCGGCTGCGGCACAAGTTCCAGGGCATGCTGGGCGGGCTCGGCATGCACCCGCACCACCTGCTCCCGCACAGCCTGTACCTGCACAAGGGCATGCCGATCGGCGCCACCGCGCACCAGGCCGGTACGGTCCGCTTCGGCACCGACCCGGCGGCCTCGGCCCTGGACGTCGACTGCAAGGCGCACGACCTCGACAACCTGTACGTCGTGGACACCGGCTTCTTCCCGAGCATCGGCGCGGTGAACCCGTCCCTCACCGCGATCGCCAACGCGCTGCGCGTCGGTGACCACATCGCCGAGCGCATCCGCTGAGCGGGCCGCCACGGCCCGGCGGGGCCTACTCCGCGGCTGCGGGCCCGGCCGCCGACGGTGCCGGCGCCGACGGTGTCAGCAGGACGGCGATGTCACCGCCGTCCGGCGCCGGGGCGGTGGCGCCGGTGACGGCGGTGAGCCGCCCGTCCGGCCGTACCAGGAACAGCACGTCGTGCCCGGCCGGGATCGCGCCGTCGACCCGGTGGGTGACGATCCGGCCGCCGCCCGCGTACCGGCGGGCCAGTTCGGGCCGGTTCAGCCCGGGCCCGAACAGCGCCTCGCCGTCGGTGTACGGGGCGACCACGCCGTGGCTGCGGGTGGGCGGCTCCAGCCGGTGGACGGGGCCCTCCACCGTCTCCTTGAGGGTCATCGCCGCGAGCGCGTTGAAGTCGTCCTCGTCGGTCAGCAGCAGGACGTCGGTGATGCCCTCCAGCTCGGCGCCGGCACCGGTGGCGGCGGCGAGCAGTTCGCCGGGGGCCAGGGCCAGACCGGCCTCCTCGATGCTCCGGCGCTCCCGGTCCAGGCCGGCCCACATGAGCACGTCCAGGCCCGCCGAGCGCAGCGCGCGGCCCAGCTCCACCACCCAGGGGCCGCCACCGACCAGCAGCGGCCGCGACCGCGCCGAGCGGCGGACCCGGAGGAACCGGGCGACCGGGAGTGCGGTCAGGCCGTAGACCATGACGGTGGCGACGATCACGACGAAGGTGGCCGGGAGGATGTCCTGGGCGCCGTCGACGCCGGCGCCGACCAGGGCGGCCGAGAAGGTCGAGGCGGTGGCCGCGGCGACGATGCCGCGCGGTGCCATCCAGCCGATGAACCAGCGCTCCGGGTAGGGGATCTCGGTGCGGGCGGTGGAGAGCAGCGCCACCAGGGGCCGGACCACCAGGACGAGCACGGCGACCAGGCCGAGCGTGGGCAGCGCGACATGACGCAGCGACTGCGGGGTCACGGTGGCCGAGATGGTGATGAACAGCACGCCGATGGTCAGCGAGACCAGCGTCTCGAAGAAGGGCCGGCGGGCCGAGAGGTTGAGACCCGGCAGGTTGGCCAGGGCCATGCCCATCACCACGGCGGCGATCAGGCCGGTGTCGTCGCGGAAGGCGTCGCAGGCCGCGGAGACCGAGACCACGGTGGCGAGCTGCACCGTCGTTCCGAGCACCTCGCCGAGGTCGAGGCGACGCAGCAGCAGCCGGATCACCGCCGCTCCGGCGGCGCCGCCGGCCAGGCCGACCACCGCGCTGCCGAGGAACTTGCCCAGCTGGGTGGCCGGGCTGTGCTGTTCGCCGGCCAGCACGCCGTGGAAGACCAGCGCCCCGAGGATGCCGCCGAGCGGGTCGATCAGCGTGCCCTCCCAGACGAGGATGCGCTGCAGGCGTTCGGTCGGGCGGACGAAGCCGAGCAGCGGCCCGACCACGGTCGGCCCGCTGACCACGAGGATGGCGCCCAGCATCACGGCCGCGCTCAGCGACATGCCGAGGACGGGGACGGCGAGCAGCGCCGCCGACGCCCAGGTGACCAGGGCCCCGAGCCAGATCAGCCGGACGACGACCCTGCGGGTGTGCCCCTTGAGCTGGTGCAGGTCGAGCCCGAGCCCGGCGTCGTAGAGGATCACGGCCACGGCCAGCGAGACCAGCGGGGAGAACGCCTGGCCGAGCAGCTTGTCGGGGTTGACGTCGTCGGTCAGCGCGCCCGCGGTGAACCCGGCCGGCAGCAGCAGGAGGATCGCCGGCACCCGCAGCAGGCTCGCCAGCAGCTGGGAGCCGACGGCCAGCGCCGTGATCAGCCCGAGGCCCACCGTGACCTGGGTCGATGTCATCGCTCCCGCTCCTCGGCTGCCGTCCCGCCGGTCGGACCGGCCGGGCCGTCGCCCGGCGGGCCGGTCATCCGGCGACGTCCTCGTCGGTGAGGGGTTCCAGCACGCCGTGCGTGTCGAGGCGGTACAGCACGACCAGCGCCGGGCCGATCAGCACGAGCGACACGGCCGCGACGATCAGCATCCACTGGAGCGGCGCACTCGCCCCGGCGGCCTGCTGGACGGTCAGCGAGGTGGGCACCAGGTAGGGCCGCTGGGCGAAGCCCCAGGCGCCGACCAGCAGGACCACGACGGCCACCGAGGTGTACCGGGCCCACCCGGCGGCCGGGCCGGCGACCAGCCAGACCGTGGCCGCCAGCGCCACCGCCGCGACGATGCCGAGGGCGAGCCCGGCGCCGTGGGTGAGCCCGTGGTGGACGTAGCCGGCGTGCGGGTCGGTCACGGTCAGGCCGATCACCCCGAGGACGACCAGGCCGGCGGCGGCGATCCGGGCCCGGAGCCGGAAGTAGCCGACGAGGTCGTGGGCGCCGAAGCGGCGGGCGTCCACGGTGAGGAACACCGCGCCGAGGAAGGCGGTGACCGCCACGGCGAGCAGTCCGGCCATGATCGACGTGGTGTTGGCCCACGCGTCGGCCGAGGCGGTGGTGCCGGGCGCGACCCGGCCGGAGGCCACCCCGCCGACGGCGGCGCCCAGGAAGAACGGCGTGAGCAGCGAGGAGACGGCGAAGACGGCGCCGTAGATCCGCCGCTCGGCGAGGCGTTTGGTGGGCTTGCGCAGCGCGAACCCGGCGCCGCGCAGGACCATGCCGACGGCCGCCAGCGCCAGCGGGAGCCACAGGGCGGTGAAGACGGTCTGGAAGAACACCGGGAAGCCGGTCCACATCACCACGAAGACGAAGATCAGCCAGACGTTGTTGACCTCCCAGACCGGCGCCATGGCGTGGTCGATCAGCCGGCGCGGCCGTCTGCCGCGCTCGGCGCCGCCGGCCAGCAGGTCCCAGAACCCGGCGCCGTAGTCCACGCCACCGCCGCCGGCGTAGGCGGCGATGGCGAGCAGCAGGATCCAGGCGACGACGGTCGCGGTCACAGCTCGCCCCCGGGTGCTCGACGGGTGCCCGGCGCGCCGGCGGCCGGCTCCGGCCGCGGACCGTACGGTGTGTCGGCCTCCGGGTCCTCCGCGGCGGCCTGCCCGGAGCCGGAGTCGGCGAGGCGCCAGCGGGTGCGCATCTTCAGGACGACGGCGAGGAACGCCCCGAAGACGAGCACGTAGACCGTGACGACGACGCCGAACATGGTCCACAGCGAGGCGGCGCCGGTGGGGGTGACCGCCTCGGAGACCCGCATGTTCTGGTAGACGATCCAGGGCTGCCGGCCGACCTCGGTGGTGATCCAGCCGCACTCCACCGTCACCACGCTGGCGACGCCGGCGACGGCCGCGCTGCGGAAGAACCAGCGGGACCTCGGCAGGTCGCGGCGCCGCCACCAGCACCAGGCGTACCAGAGGGCGAGCAGGATCAGGACGCTGCCGATGGTCGCCATGATGTCGAAGGCCCAGTGCGCGATGGTCGCCTGGAGCGCCGTGGGCCGGTCGTCGGCCGGGACCGAGCTGAGCCCGGTGACCTGGGTGTCGGTGCTCAACCCGGCCAGGACGGAGTCGAGTTGGGGGATCTTCAGACCGCCCTTGACGCTGCCGTCCTCCTGGAGGCGGCCGAACAGGTACTCGGGGACGTGGGTGTCGGTCTCCCAGACCAGCTCGACGGCGGCGAACTTGATCGGCTGCTTCTGGAAGATCTGCCGCGCGATGTTGTCCCCGAGCACGAACTGGACGGGGGTGAGGATCGCCGCGACGGTGAACGGCACGGTGAAGCCGAGGCGGTGGTAGTGGTCGCGGCGGCCGCGCAGCCAGCCGACCGCGTAGACGCCGGCCACCACGTAGCCCGCGGTCAGGAACATCGCGACGGCGAAGTGCCAGTACTGCGGGCCGAACATCGGGGTGAAGATCGCCTGCTGGACGCTGACGTTCACCGGCCTCCCGGCCGGGTCGAGGGTGAACCCCTGCGGGGTGTTCATCCACGAGTTCGCCGCGATGATGCCGAACGCCCCCATCAGGGCCGCCAGCGGCAGCGGCACGCCGAGCCAGAAGTGCGTCCACGGCTTCAGCCGGCGCCAGCCGTAGAGGTAGATCGCGATCAGGATCGCCTCCAGGAAGAACGCCCAGGCCTCGACTCCGAAGCCGAGCCCGAAGACGTCCCCCCAGCGGCCCATCATGCCGGGCCAGAGCAGCCCGAACTCGAAGGACAGCACCGTGCCGGTGACGATGCCGACCGCGAACTGGACGGCCATCACCGCGGACCACCGGCGTGCCAGCAGCAGCGCGACCGGGTCGGCGCGGCGCAGGCCCCGGTAGTGCATCAGCAGGGTGATCAGGGGCAGCGCCACGCCCAGCGGCACCAGGGTGATGTGGGAGGCCAGCGTGAACGCCATCAGCTCCCGGGCGGGGAGCAGCTGCGCGGGGGTGTCCGCCAGGAGGTGTGCGGCGGTGTTCATACGGACCTCCGCGGCCGGTGCGCGGCCCGTGCGGCGCACGGGGCGGTGTACGGGGCGCGGCGGGCGCTTCGGGCCCCCGGCCGGCGGTCGGCCCCACGGTTGTCCACGGTGCGGTCGTCCACGGCGCGGTCAGCCTCCGGTGGCGAAGCCGGGGAAGAGGGTCATCCCGCCGTCGACGTACAGGGTGGTGCCGACGACGTAGTCCATCAGGTCGGAGGCCAGGAGGGTCACCGCCCTGGCGATGTCCTCCGGATCGCCGACCCGGCGGTAGGGGATCAGCTCGAGGAGGTCGGCCTCGGCCTGCGGGGTGTCCCAGGCGGACGTGTTGATGGGTGTGCGGATCGCGCCGGGCGCGACGGCGTTCACCCGGATCCCCTGCGGAGCGAGCTCCTGCGCCAGGGTCTGCATCAGCATCAGGACGCCGCCCTTGGAGGAGGCGTAGTTCACGTGGCCCGCCCAGGGGATGATCTGGTGGACCGAGCTCATGCAGACGATCTTGCCGGCCGAGCGGGACACCTCCGGGACGACGCCGCGGCGGACGAACTCCTTCGTCGCCTCCCGGGCGCACAGGAACTGGCCGGTGAGGTTGACGTCCAGCACCTTCTGCCACTGGGCGAGGGTCATGTCGGTGACGGCGGCGTCCCGTTGCAGGCCGGCGTTGGCCACCATGATGTCGATCGTGCCGAACTCCTCGACCATCCGCGCGACCATCGCCACGACCTGGTCCTCCTGGGAGACGTCCGCCTCGTGGGCGTAGGCCCTCACCCCGAAGGACCTGATCTCCTCGACCACCTCCTCGGCGGCCTCGGCGCCGGAGACGTAGTTCACCACGACGTCGGCGCCGGCCCGGCCCAGGCCGATCGCGGTGGCCTTGCCGATCCCGGAGTTCGCACCGGTCACCAGGGCCTTCTGCCCCCGGAGGATCGGTGGCACCGACCGCCGGTCCTCGTCCACAGGCGCTGCCATGACTGTCTCCCGTCGTTCGCCGCAAGCCGGCACCGGGGGTCCACACTCGTGGGCGCGGGCCGTCGGCCGGGCGGACGGCTCGCACCGGTCGGCCATTCGGGTCGGCGGGATCCCCCGGAGGGCGCAACCGGGCGCCGCCGCCGTGCTCAGGCGGCCGGCGGGGCCACCACGTTGGCCAGCGGTTCGCCGGCCAGGAAGCGCTCCAGCTGGGTGCGGACCAGGCGCAGCGCCCGGGGCAGGAAGGCGGTGCTGTTGCCGCCCACGTGGGGGCTGATCAGGGTGTGGGGGGCGTGCCAGAGGGGGTGGCCGGCGGGCAGCGGCTCCGGGTCGGTGACGTCGAGCGCCGCGGCGAGCCGGCCGGCCCGCAGCTCGGCGAGCAGCGCGCCGGTGTCCACCACCGCGCCGCGGGCGACGTTGACCAGCAGCGCGCCGTCCTTCATCCGGGCGAGGAAGCCGGCGTCGACCAGCCCCCTCGTCCCGTCGGTGAGCGGGACGGTCAGCACCACCACGTCGGCGCGCGGCAGCAGGTGCGAGAGGTCGGCGAAGGCGTGCACCGGCCCGCGGGGAGCCGTCCTGGCCCGGCGGGCGATCCGCAGCACCTCGCACTCGAACGGCAGCAGCCGCTCCTCGACGGCCGCACCGATCGAGCCGTGGCCCACCAGCAGCACCGTGCGGTCGGCGAGCGAGGCGAACGCGCCGCCCTCCCCGCGGCCGTCCTCCCAGCGGCCGGCGTCCTGCGCCCGGACGAAGCCCGGCACACCCCGCAACGAGGCGAGCACCAGGGTGACGGCGAGTTCGGCCGTACTCGCGTCGTGGACACCCCGCGCGTTGCACAGCAGCACGCCCGGCGGCACGGCGGGGACCAGGTCGTCGACGCCCGCCGACAGGCTCTGCACGACGCGCAGCCTCGGCATCCGGGCGAGCAGCGGGAGGGCGGCCGACGTGCGGCCGTAGGGGACGACGAAGAACTCCACCTCGTCGAGCACCCGCTGGGCCGGGCCGTCGGAACTCCCGTCCCACACCGTGACGGCGGCCGCCGGTGGGCCGCCGACCCGCTCGGGCGGGTAGGGCAGCAGGATCCTGGCCGGGGGGCCACCGGGCTCGGTGCTGGACGGGCTCATACCGCGATCCCAACAGCGATCACCGGCGGCGGCAATCCGCGCGGCTCGCCCGGGGCCGGTCGTTGGCGCGGCGCGGCTGGGCGGCCTGACCCGCATGATCTCCTGGGACGGCCGTCCAGCCCACGTGCGATCCGGGAGAGGCCCTGTGGAGACGTCCGAACCGGCACCCGCCGTCGTCGTGGTCATGGGGGTCTCCGCCTCGGGCAAGAGCACGCTGGGCCGGCTGCTCGCGCGGGAGCGCAAGGTGCCCTTCGCGGAGGGCGACGACTTCCACCCGGCGGCGAACATCGCCAGGATGGCGGCCGGACACGCCCTGACCGACGAGGACCGGGAGCCGTGGCTGAGCAGCCTGGCCGACTGGATCCGGCGCACCACCCGGGCCGGGGCGGGCGCCGTCGTCTCCTGCTCGGCGCTCAAACAGGAGTACCGCGACGTCCTGCGGGCCGCCGGACCGGGCGTCCGGTTCCTGTACCTGGCCCTGGACCGGGAGGTCGCGCACGCCCGGATCGCCCGGCGCGCCGGGCACTTCATGCCGACCGCGCTCCTGCGGTCGCAGTTCGACACCCTGGAGCCGCTCCAGCCCGACGAGCCCGGGGTGACCGTGGACGCCGACGCCGACCCCGGTACCGTCCTGCGCCGGGCCCGGGAGGCGCTGGCCCGGTTCGAGGCCCCCGGACCGCCGGAGCCGGGGCCCTGACGGGGGCTTCGCCGTGCCGTTCGGCCGGCCGGCCGCACGAGCGGGCGCGGCCGGCCGGGGCGGTCGACCCGGCGGCTACCCGGCCTCGGCGGTGCCCGCCTCGTGGGCGGCCAGGGCCTCGGCGCGCAGGTCCTCCTCGGAGGCGCCGCGGCGCCAGTAGCCGGAGAACTCGATCCGGCGCCGGTCGATGCCGCGCTCGCCGACCAGGTGGCGGCGCAGGGCGCGGACGGTGCCGGCCTCGCCCGCGAGCCAGGCGTAGACCTGACCGTCGGGCTCGTCCTCGGCGGGCAGGGTCGCGCCGCGGACCGCCGGGAGCAGCAGGTCGGTGCCGACCAGCCACCGCGTCTCGGCCGTCGCCCGGGTGGGCAGGTCCTGGATGTCCGCGGTCTGCGGGACTTGCAGGAAGGCCTGCACGGTGACGTCCGCCGGGAGCCACTCCAGGATCGCGGCGGCGGCGGGCAGCGCGGTCTCGTCGGCGGCGAGCAGGACGGTCCTGGTCCCGGCCGGGGGGCGGAAGCCGACGCTGCGGTTGTCGGCGACGGCGGGGCCGAGCAGCAGCACCCGGTCGCCCGGTTCGGCCCGGGCCGCCCAGCGGGAGGCCGGCCCGGTGTCGCCGTGCAGCGCGAAGTCGACGTCCAACTCCGTGCCGCCGCCCGGGAGATAGCGCTGGGCCCGGACGGTGTAGGAGCGCATGACGGCCCGGACGGACTCGTCGAGGGCGCGCCACGCGGCGAACCAGCCGGCACCCTCCTCGACGGGCAGCACCGGGGCGTCCTGGCCGGGGTGCGGGAGGAAGAGCGAGAAGCTCTGGTCTCGGCCGCCGCTCGCGAAGCCGTCCAGCCCCGCGCCGCCGAGGGTGACCCGGACGGTGTTGGGCCGAGCCGCAGGCTCCGGACCACCTCGGCGGCGAAGAAGCGGAACTGCTCGGCGGCCTGCGCCACCGCGGTGTCGACGTCCTCGGTACCCACCGTGCTCACCCGAGCTTCTTGGCGCTCTGGACGGCCTTGGCGAGGTTCTCCAGCAGCGGGGCCGCGCCCAGCCAGGAGAAGCGCGGCACGGCGTCCCACGGGGTGACCTGGCCGGCCTTGACGGCGGGCAGCGCGGACCAGGTGGGCTTGGCCGCGAGGTCGGCGGGCTGGAGGGCGGTGCTCCGGTTGTCGAGCAGGATCAGGTCCGCCTGGTACTTGGCCGCGTTCTCCCAGCTCAGGCCCTCGTAGTAGCCGGTGGGGTCGAGCGTGTCGGGGACCACGAAGTCGATGCCCAGCTCACGGAAGTACATCAGGTCGGTGCTGAGCGCCGGGTTGGAGACGTAGAAGAGGTCGGCGCTGCCGGAGGCGGCCATGACCTTGATGCCGCCGGCGGCCTTGGCGGCCTGGCGCAGCGTCTCGGCGGCGGCCTCGAACCGGGCCTTGGCGTCGGTGACCTGCTTGGCGTTCAGGTCCGCGCCGAGCGAGGCGGCCAGCTCGGCGTACCGCTTGATCGGCTCGGGCAGCGGCACCCGGGCGGTGGTGATCGCGACGCTGGGCGCGAGCGCGAGGATCTTGTCCTTGCTCTCGTCCGGGACGTACCAAAGGGCGTCCGGGTCGTACATGTGGGTGACCAGGAGGTCGGGGCGCAGCGCGGCGTACTTCTCGATGGCGAACTCGCCCCAGGCGTTGCCGACGATGGTGACCCGGTCGACGTCGAGGTTGCCGGCGGCCGGGTCGGCCTTGCCGTCCGCGAGCTTGGTCTCGCCGAACACGCCGACCAGCCGGGAGTCCAGGCCGAAGTCGTGGAGGGCGGCGGCGGTGCCGGTGAAGGCGACGATCCGCCGGGGGGTGCTCTTGGCGGTGACGGCCTTCTTCCGGTCGTCGGTGAAGGACCAGGCCTTGCCGTCGGCGGAGTCCTGGCCGCCCGCTCCCTTGGAACCGCCGCCGCAGGCGGCGAGTGCGGCGCCGAGGCCGGTGACGCCGGCGGCGGTGAGCAGGGTGCGGCGGGTGGGCCGGGGCGGACGGGCGATGGGCATGGGGGTGCCTTTGTTCGGTAGGTGCTGGTACGGGGCCGGTGCTGCCGACGGCCCGAGATCGATCTTAGGTTAGCCTAGCCTTTTCTCCGCCGACGCTTCCCCGGCGGCACCCGTCCGTCCGTTCCCGGAGCAGCACCATGCACGTCGTCACCTCCCGTTCGGAGCCGCCCGAGCGGACCGGACCGCCCGAGCGGACCGGCCCGGCCGACACGCCCGCACCGGCCGCACCCCGGCGCCGGACCGGCGGCCGGACCCGCGCGCTCGGCCTGGTCGCCGCCGTCCTCCTGCTGGCCGCCGTCCTGGTGCTCAGCATCGCGGTGGGCGCCAAGTCGCTCTCCCCCGCCGAGGTCTGGCACGGGCTCACCGACCCCGCCTCGCCCGCGTACACCGTGGTGACCCGGATGCGACTGCCGCGCACCCTGCTCGGGCTGCTCGCCGGCGCCGCGCTCGGGCTGGCCGGCGCCGTCATGCAGGCCGTCACCCGCAACCCGCTCGCCGACCCCGGCCTGCTGGGCATCAACGCGGGCGCCTCGGCGGCCATCGCCTCGGCGATCGCCTTCCTCGGCATCGGCGGCTTCACCGGCTACGTGTGGTTCGGCCTGCTCGGCGCCGCCGTGGTGTCCGTGGCGGTGTACGCGGTCGGCGGCGGGCGGCAGGCCACCCCCGCCCGGCTGGCGCTGGCCGGCGCCGCCCTGAACGCCGCGCTCTACTCGTACGTCAGCGCCGTGATGCTGCTGGACTCGGCCTCGCTGGACCGGATGCGCTTCTGGACGGTCGGCTCGCTGGCCTCGGCGCTGCCCTCGACCGTCACCGCCGTGGCGCCGTTCGTCCTGACCGGCCTCGTCCTCGCGCTCGCGCTGGCCCGCCCGCTGAACGCGCTGGCCATGGGTGACGAGTCCGCCCGGGCGCTGGGCGCCCACCCGGCCCGGGTGCGGGCCGGCGCCATCGTGGCGGTCACCCTGCTGTGCGGGGCGGCCACCGCCGCCTGCGGGCCGATCGTCTTCGTCGGCCTGACGGTGCCCCACCTGGTCCGCGCCCTCACCGGGCCCGACCTGCGCTGGATGCTGCCGTACTGCGCCGTCCTCGCACCGGTGCTGCTGCTCGGCTCGGACGTGCTCGGCCGGGTGCTCGGCCGGCCCGGCGAGCTCCAGGTCGGCATCGTCACCTCGGTGCTCGGCGGCGTGTTCTTCCTGATCTTCGTCCGTCGTGGAAAGGCGGCCCGGGCATGAGCGCGACCACGCGAACCGCCGACCGGACCAGGACCGTGCGCACCCCGGGCGGCCTCTCGGTGCGGTACCGGCCCCGGGCCGTGATCGCCGGCGCGGCCTGCCTGCTCGCCGCCCTCGCGCTCGCCGTGGTGACGCTCGGCAGCGGCGACTACCCGCTCGACCCGGTCGAGGTGATCCGCGCCCTGACCGGCGGCGGCGACCCGGCGGCCGACTTCATCGTCAACGAGCTGCGCCTGCCGCGCGTGGCGACGGCGCTGCTCACCGGCGCCGCGCTCGCGCTCTCCGGCGCCGTCCTGCAGGCCCTGGTGCGCAACCCGCTGGGCAGCCCCGACATCCTCGGCGTCACCCAGGGCGCGGCCACCGGCGCGCTGCTGGCCGTCACGGCCGGCGGCGGCAGCCTGGTCCTGGCCGGCGGCGCGGTGGCCGGCGGGGTCGCCGCGGGAGCGCTGATCTGGGCGCTGGCCCGGCATCAGGGCGTCGGCGGCCACCGGCTGGTCCTGGTCGGCATCGGTGTCGCCGCCGTGCTCACCGGGGTGAACGGCTACCTGCTCACCCGGGTCAAGCTGACGGAGGCCGCCCGCGCCCTGCTCTGGCTCACCGGCAGCCTCGACGGACGCGGCTGGGACGACGCACTGCCCCTGCTGGTCGTGCTCGCCGTCCTCGTCCCCGTGGTGCTGCTCGCCTGCGGACCGGGCCTGCGGATGCTGGAGATGGGGGACGACGCGGCCGTCGCCCTCGGGGTGCCGGTGGCGCGGATCCGCCTGACCCTGCTGGCCGCCGCCGTGCTGCTCGCCTCGGTCGCGGCGGCGGCCGCCGGGCCGGTCTCCTTCGTGGCGCTCACCGCGCCGCAGCTGGCCCGCCGGCTCACCCGCGCCCCCGGGCCCAACCTCCTCGCCTCGGTCGCCCTGGGCGCCGCGCTGCTGGCCGGCGCCGACCTCGCGGCCCAGTACGCCTTCGGGGAGCGGCAGCTGCCCGTCGGTGTGGTGACGGGCGTCCTCGGCGGCGGCTACCTGGTCTGGCTGCTCGCCGCCCAGCGCCGCGCCGGACGGCTGTGAGGAGACCCCCGTGCCCATCGACCCGAGTTCGGACGGAAGAGACCACGCCATGACGCCCGTACCCCAGCAGGACCGACCGGACGCCAGCCGCCTCGCCGGGCGGGGGCTGACCCTCGGCTACGACCGGCGGATCATCGCCGAGGGCCTCGACGTCGCGATCCCCGACCACTCCTTCACCGTCATCATCGGCCCGAACGCCTGCGGCAAGTCCACCCTGCTGCGCGCCCTCGCCCGGGTGCTCAAGCCCGCCGCCGGGGCGGTGCTGCTCGACGGACAGGACATCGCCGGGCTCCCGGCCCGTCAGGTGGCCCGCACCCTGGGCCTGCTGCCGCAGTCCTCGGTGGCCCCCGAGGGCATCACCGTCGGCGATCTCGTCGCCCGGGGCCGCTACCCGCACCAGGGCCTGCTGCGCCAGTGGTCGCGCGAGGACGAGCGGATCACCGAGGAGTCGATGGCCGCCACCGGCGTCGCCGAGCTGGCGGACCGCACGGTGGACGAGCTCTCCGGCGGTCAGCGCCAGCGGGTGTGGATCGCCATGGCCCTCGCCCAGCAGACCCCGCTGCTGCTGCTCGACGAACCGACCACGTTCCTGGACATCAGCCACCAGGTCGACGTGCTCGACCTGTGCGACCGCCTCCACCGCGAGCAGGGCCGCACCCTGGTCGCCGTCCTGCACGACCTCAACCAGGCGGCCCGGTACGCCGGCCATCTGATCGTGATGCGCGACGGCCGGGTGGTGGCCGCCGGGGAGCCCGGCGCGATCCTCACCGCCGAGCTGGTCGAGGAGGTCTACCGGCTGCCCTGCCGCGTCATCGAGGACCCGGAGACCGGCACCCCGCTGGTCGTCCCGGCCGCCCCGGCCGGGAGGGCGGTGCCGGCCCGGAAGTGAGCGGTGCCGGCCCGGAAGTGAGCGGTCGCGGACAATCATGACGAAACCTTTACTCCGGGGGCCAGGAGCCCGGGTACGCGCTCCCTGACCTGCGTGAACGACCGCCGGGCGACCGGCCGGGCCGCGGTGTGCACCCCCGGGCCCGGCCGGAGCCCCGGGCCGGGCCCCTTCGCTCCCGGGATCGAACGCCCGCCGTCCAGTACGATCGCGCCGACCATGCGCCCGGTGGGTCGACGGCACGTCCGGTGACGATCAGCGCACTCAGGAGCCCGGCGGGCCCCGGGAGTTGCGCGCGGCACAACCGCTCCCCGTCCCCGGCCGGGCGCGCGAGGGAACGCACGGAACGGGGGCGGGCGAGCATGGGCACACCGGCAGGCGGCGGTCAGTTCAGTCTCAACAGCCAGGCGATGAACGGCGCGCAGTCGGCGCTGAACGGCATGGCACTGGACAGCGGGATTATCGGGGCGCTGGCCGACGAGTCGACCGCCGCCGCGGCCGCGGCGCACAAGGGCTGGGACACCGCCGGGGCGCTGCGCGCGGCACTGACCGAGTGGCACGAGCAGGTGGACCAGTTGACCGCGCGGCTGCACCGGAACAGCTCCGCGATGCAACAGACCACGTTCAACTACCACACCACCAACCAGTCCATCGCCGACTCGCTCAAGGTGAAGTGACCCATGCTCGGATACGAGGACGTCCTCAACGCGAACCCCGGCACCCTCTCCACCGCCGCGACGCAGTGGCGGGCGATGGCCGACCGGTTCCACGCCATGGAGGGCAGCTTCGACCGCGACGTGCTCTCGGTGACCCGCAACGGGCTGTGGACGGGCGGCACGGCCGGTCTGGCCGACTTCCAGCTCCTGGCCACCAAGGGCCAGATCACGGCCGCACAGGTCGAGGCGAAGGCCGTCGCCTCGCTGCTCGACGACGCGCGCGCGGACTTCGAAGCCGCCCAGAAGCAGGTCCGCGAGGCGGCCGACGGCGCGGTCAAGGCCGGCTTCAAGGTCACCGGCACCGGTGTCGCCGTCCTCGACCCCACCACGCTCGACCCGGGCACCCGCAACGACCTCCACCACGACGCCGACACCCAGCGGGCCTACCAGGAGGCCGCGGGCCAGTGGACGAAGGCCATCGAGGCCGGCATCCAGCGCGCCACCGACGCCGACCAGCGGGCCGCACACGCCCTGCGCGGCGCCTCGAAGGCCGGCAGCATCGACAACTCCTTCAACGGCCGGGCTCTGGGCGGCGGGGACAAGGCCGACGCGCAGCGGGCCGCCGACCTCGCCACCCGGATCGACAGCCTGAACGCCGACGAGCGGGCGCAGTTGGCGAACCTGATGAAGGCCAGTGCGGACAGCCCGGAGTTCTCGCGGACGCTGCTGGACACGCTCGGCCCCGACGGCACCCTGAAGCTCGCGGAGAAGCTCAACAACCCCGGCAAGGACGACGGGAAGAAGGGCAGCTACCCCGGCCTGCAGACCGATCTCACCCGGGCCGTCGCCTCCGCCACCCAGGACCCGACCACCGAGTTCTACAAGAAGTGGCGCGCGGGCCTGAAGGAGAGCGGCACCAGGAACTTCGGCTCCAACACCGAGCCGGTCTACGGGTACCAGATCCTCAGCACCCTGATGACCAAGGGCGACGCGAAGTACTCGACGCCCTTCCTCACCGACCTCGCCGACGACATCACCGCGAGCGAGAAGGACCACCCGGGCCTCTGGAGCTACAAGGCCTCCCACGACGGCACCTCCATCGGCGCCGACCCGCTGGACGAGGTGCTCGGCGTGATGGGCCGCCAGCCCGAGGCCGCCACCTCCTACCTCGACCCCGGCGCCGACGGCGCCAACAAGCGGCTGCACTACCTGCTGAAGGACCGCGACTGGCCGGAGGGCTACCTCACCGGCTACGGCGTGATGAAGATGCCCGACCCGCTCTCCCAAAGCGGGCTGGCCGCCGCGATCGAGGCCGCCTCCACCGGCGAGCGGGCCGGCACCGCGCACGACGGCAAGCACACCGAGGCCCAGGCCCGGGTCATGCACGACACCATCGTCACCCTGGACGAGGGCCACGGCGGCGACAAGATCAAGGACACCCTGCGCCGGCCGCTCGCCAACGCCCTCGCCGACTACGTCGGGGACACCCACGAGCTGCTCAACGGCCGCAACGACGCCTACAACGGCCACCTCGGGCACGACTCGGTGTGGAAGGACGGCGACACCACCCGGATGGCCGTCGGCCAGGACAGCCTGGTGCGGTTCATGCGCGGTCTCTCGGACGACCCGGCGGCCTACGGCACCCTGCACCGCGCCGAGACCGGCCGGATCGACCAGGAGTTCGCCGCCATCGGCCCCAACCCGACCGAGGCCCAGATGAAGGACCCGATGGGCAAGGGCGCCGCGGCCCTCGGGGTCTTCGACGCGATCCGGGCGGACGCCGCGATGGACCTGCGCGACGACAAGAACGCCCAGGCCGACTGGAAGGCCAAGGTCCTCTACCACACCATCGGCGCCCCGATCACGCCGATCGCCCCGCTCGGCGACGCCGCCCAGCGCCTGGTCGACACCTGGACGTACGCGGTCAGCCTGGAGGAGAAGGACCAGAACAACACCGAGGCCAACGCCAAGATCTCGGACACCTACCTCGGGGCCAACCGCCAGATGTCCGACATGGTCGGCATCTGGGCGAGGGACCGCGGCATGGACCCGGACGGCCCGACCGTCAACTCCCTGCAGGACGACATGCTCAACAGCCGCAACCGCAGCAACGACGTCGCCGGCCGCTACCTCGGCCGGGGCAACGCCTGATGGCGGCCGCCCCCACCGCCCGCCGCGCCGCGGCCGCCGCGATCGCCCTGGTGGTGGCGGCCGCGGTCGGCACCGGGCTGTGGTGGACGCTCGGGCGCGACGACCCCGACCGGGACTGCGCCGGCCTGCGCACGGACGACGGCGTGCGCACCGTCCTCGGGGCGTCCTGGCGCTCCGGGCTGCCGTGCGGCGAACTCGCCGACGGGCTGCGCCGCGCCACCACCGGCGAGCAGCCCGGCGTCCACACCCCGGCGCAGGCCCACGCGATGCGCACGGTCGTCCTGGCCGTCGCGGACGCCGCGCACGTCCGCGTGCACCCGGACGTGCGCGGCCCGCTCGCCCGGGCCCTCGCGGACTACGCCGCCGACACCCATGCGGTGCTCACCGGCATCAGCGACACCGCCATGGCGCACGACGGCCCGGACGCCGACGCCTGGCAGGACGACCGGGGGGTGCACTTCGCCGTCCGCAAGGACCAGCTGACCGGGGTCCTGCGCGGGCTCGCCGAGAGCCCGGCGGCCTACGCGACCCTGCGCGGCGCCGATCTGCGGCAGGGCGCGGCGGGCCTGGCCGCCGTCCCCGCCGGCCCCGCCCGGACCGCGATCGAGGACGCGCTGGCGCGCGCGGCCGCACCCGCCGGGGTCTTCGACGGCATCGCCGACGACGTCCTGCGCGGTCGCGGCGCGGGCGACCGCACGGCGTGGCAGCAGGCGGCGCTCCAGGGCCTGGCCCCCACCGGGCCGACGCCCCCGGCCTTCGGCGACGCCCCCGCCGAGTACCTCGCCCAGAGCTGGCTGCAGCAGCTCGCCCGGCCCGCGCCGACCACGCCGGAACGGTTCGCCCGCCTGGACGAGCAGGCCACCGGGCTCCTGGGCCTCTGGGCCGACGCCACCCGTCAGGACGAGGACGGGATCGGTCTGCCGGCGCTCCAGGACCGGGCCCGCGCGTCCACCGACCGGGAACGGGCCTCGGCGGCCGGGCAGCTGAAGCAGGCCGCCTCCTGACCGGGCCCGGGACGGCACGGCCGGTCTCCCGAGGGCGGTCGCATGAACGCCCCGAATCGGGGCAGACGCGGCACAGGTCCGCTCGGGACACCGGCGGACGGTCCGAACGTCACGAAGGAGATCAGCCATGAGCGGCGAGGACAAGGCCAAGAACATCGCGGAGAAGGCGAAGGGCAAGGCCAAGGAGGCGGCCGGCAAAGCGGTCGGCAACGAGCGCCTGACCGCCGAGGGCAAGGCCGACCAGATGAGCGGCGACGCCAAGCAGGCGGGAGAGAAGATCAAGGACGTCTTCAAGCACTGACCGCTCCGGGGAAGGGTGGTGCCCGCCGCACGGGCGGGCACCCCTCCTCCGGGCGGACGCCGGCCCGGGAGCGCGCTGCCCCGCCGGCCCGGGGCGACTACTCCGGCCGGTGGCCGGGGCGGTGCTCGTCGTGGCCGCAGAGCCAGGCGAGCGCCTGGTAGGCACCGAGGGCGTAGGCGGCGTCGGCCCCGTCCCCGGGCGCCGCGCTCACCCGGACGGCCGCCGCCTGGCATTCGGCGAGGAGCTGTGCGCGGCAGGGGCCGCCGGAGGCCCCGAGCGGAGCGGCAGCCGTCACCGGGGCACCGGGCTGGGCACCGGCGGCCCACCGGTAGGCACCGAGCACGCCGTGCTCGAAACCGGTCCACGGTTGCGGCGACCGGTTGGCCTCCTCGATCGCCTCGAACACCTCGTCCAGCCCCCGCACCCCCACGGCCGGGATCGTCGTCTCGTCACTGGTCATGCCCGAAACCTACGTCGCCCCGCCCACCGCCGCCTGCCGAGCGCGCCACCTCGTCACAGCGCGTTCACCCGTCCTCCGGACGGCCCGTGCGTGTGCGACGCGGCTCGGCGGGAGTCAGCCCTTGGCGCCGGCCCGCTCGCGCCACCACTCCACCGTCGCCCCGACCTGCTCGTCGACGGGGGTGGCCCGGACCGCGAACCCGGCCTCGTAGGCACTCGAATCGATCACGAACGGCCGGTCGAACTGGTAGCGGGTCTCCTTCAGCTCGCGGAGCAGCGGGGAGAACAGCGACGCGGCCCCCAGCACGACCGGCGAGAGCCTGCGCACCGCGACCGGCCCCGTCCCCGCCCGGGCGGCGAGGCGGTCGACCATCTCCCGGCCGGACAGCGCGGGCGCCGTCGGCACGTGCCAGGGCCGCCCCCAGGCCCGTTCCTCGCCCGCGACCTCGACCAGCGCGCGGGCCACGTCGGGGAGGTAGCTCCAGCTGTGCGGGGCGTCCGGATCCCCCAGCGTGGAGACCGGCTTGCCCCGCAGCACCCGCGGCACGACCCGCCCGGCCAGGTGCCCGCCGACGGTCACCCCGGGGCCGAAGAAGTCCGAGGCGCGCACCTCGACCGCCCTGATGCGGCCCTGCTCGTGCAGCCGGCGCGCCTGCTCCCACAGGGCGGCACGCACCCGGCCCTTGGGGCCGGTGGCCGCGAGCGGCAGCTTCTCGGTGATCGGGCCCTCCACCGGGCCGTAGCCGTACAGGTTGCCGAGCATGACCAGGACGGCTCCGCTCGCCTCGGCCGCCGCGCAGGCCGAGGAGGCCAGCGGCGGCCAGTCGCTCACCCAGCGGTGCAGGGGCGGCGCGGCGCAGCTGTGGATCGCGACGGCGCCCCGGGACAGCTCGGTCAGGCGCGCGCTGTCCGCCGCGACGTGCTCGATGCCCGGCTCCGGACTCCGGCCCGACCTGGTGACGACCCGTACCGAATGCCCCTGCCCGGCCAGCAGCCTGGCCGTGGCCGCCCCGGCGGGCCCGAATCCCATAACGACATGAAGGCTCACGCACGCACACTAGCGCGATCGTGCTGGCCCTCCGTCAGCGGTCCGTGCTCCCACGACCGGTGGCCGCACCGCCCGGCCGGACCGCGAACGGGGGCACGGCCCGGCGCTCAGGCCCTGCCGGGTGGTGCGCCGACGGCCAGGACCACCGCGGTGGTCGGCCCGGCGGGGGTGTCGTAGGTGACCGAGTCACCGCTGCGACGACCGAGCAGGGCATGGCCGAGCGGGCTGTCGTAGGTCGCCAGGGTCTGCTCCAACTCGTTGGCGAGTTCGCCGATCTGGACCGTCTCCTCGGTGCCGTCGGCGAACCGCAGGGTCACGCTGGTGCCCACCCCGATCACGTCGGGCGGGGCGGCGGTGGCCGTGGCCGCCTCGCTCAGCCGCGAGGTGACCGCGGCGATCCGGGCGTCCAGGCGGGCGGCCTCGGTGACGCGTTGCAGCTCGTCGGCCTGGTCGGCCAGGTCACCGGCGGTATCGGAGCCGGTGCCCTTCAAGGTCGCCGCGACCGCGTCGCGTTCGATGCGCAACTGGGCGAGCTCCGCTTCGAGGGCCTGGCGGGCCTCGGGGCTGATGGGCTCGGGGCTGGTGGGCTCGGGGCTCCCGGTCATTCCTGCTCCCGTGGTGGTGGCGGGACAGAACAAAGCGCCGTTAACAGGGCATTTCCGAGCATAGCAACTCCCGTTCGGGGCGGTCGCCCGGCGGGATCGTGCGGCCGGCCCGGGCCGCGCGGCCGCACGCGGCACACGGCGGGCCGGGCCGGGCCGGGGGCCGGTCAGTCGCCGGTGGCGGTGGGCCGGTGGTGGACGTACTCGACCACCGTGCCGTCGGGGTGGCGGACGTTGAAACCGGCGCCGGTGGGGACTTCCTGGAGCGGGAAGACGATCTCCGCGCCCTCGGCGAGCAGTCGCTCGTAGTAGGGGCGGACGTCGTCCACCAGCAGCGTGCCGGTGGTGGACCGGAACGGCGCCAACTCCTCCTCGTCACCCGCGATGAGCAGGAACGCGCCGACGGTCGCCAGCCCCAGGGAGCCGAAGGTGAACCTGGCGTCGGCCGTCACCGACTGCAGCCGCTCGTAGAAGGCGACGGCGGCGTCCAGGCCGTCCGGTTCGAGGAAGACCCGGATCAGGACGCGGGGCTCGGCGAGGTGGGAGGAGTCGTTGGTCCGGCGCCACACCCGGGGCGCCTGCTGCTCTGCTGTCATGCCGTCAGCCTCCCCCGCCCCGGCGGGCGATGGCAGGCCACTGTCCCTAGGGGTGAGTCGCACTCATAGGATCAGCGCATGGACGAGTCGCTGCGCCGAGAGCTCGGTGCCCATCTGCGCGCCGCGCGGGCGCTGATCGCCCCGCAGGACGTCGGCCTCGGCGCCGGCGGCCGGCGCCGCTCCCCCGGGCTGCGCCGCGAGGAGGTCGCCACGCTGGCCGGTGTCAGCGTCGCCTGGTACACCTGGCTGGAGCAGGGCCGGGTGAGCACCTCGCGGCAGGTCATCGACGCCGTCTGCCGGGTGCTGCGGATGGATCCGGTCGCGCACCGGCACGCCCTGGCACTGGCCGGGTTCCTGCCTCCGCCCCCGCTCGCCGGGCAGTGGGCGCCGGCCGTACCCGGCCCGGGCACGCTGGCGCTCGTCGACAGCTGGCACGGCACGCCGGCCCTGGTGCTGGACGAGCGCTTCGACGTCCTCGCCGCCAACGCGGCCCACCGGCGCCTGTGGGGCTCCCCGGACGACACCCCGGTCGAGGAGCGCAACCTGCTGCTGCACCTCGCCGCCGGGCCCTCCGGACGCCACCGGATCAGCGCCGGCCCCGCCGACGGGAGCGGCCCCGGCGGGCAGGCCCTGCTGCGCGGCCTCTACGAGCAGTTCCGCGCCGCCACCGCCCACGTCCCCGACGACGCCCGATCCGCGGAGATCGTGCGCCGGCTGCACGCCCTGCGACCGGACGCGGCGCACTGGTGGCAGTGCCGCGCGGTCGCGGACTTCCGGCCGACGACGGTCGAGGTGGTGGACGCCCGGGACGGGGGACGTGTGCTGCGGCTGACGTTCTCGCTGCTGAGGCCGGCGGCCGAGGCCGGGGTGCTGCTGCTCACCCAGCACCCCGCCGACGCCCCGAGCACGACCCTGCTCGGGGCGGCCCTGGCACCCTGACCGGGCGCCCGGTGCACACGCCGGGCGGCCCCCGGCGCGCGGAAAGGGCCGTCCGGGTCGGCGCCGCGGTGGCGTCGACCCGAACGGCCCCGGAAGCGGTCCGCGGGTGCGGGACGCTCAGGGAAGCAGCTTCTCGAGGGCGGCCGGGCCCTCCGCCGCCAGCTTGCGCTCCGCCCACGCGAGGGTCTCCGGGGTGATGTCGCGCCCGGAGGCCAGCACGAGGTCCTCGGCGGTGACCTCACCGCCGGAGCCGGTGTGCAGCAGTGCGTCCGGCGTGACCCCGCCGGGCCACTGGATCGAATCGGGTCGGTCGTTCATACCGTCTCCTAGGTCGTCCGGCACTCCATCCATCCATCCTGGCTCCCGGACCGCGAAAACGGGCATCGGTACGGGGTGCGCAGGGCCAGATGGTGGAACCGGCCGCGGCCACGGCCCCGCCGGCGCACACCGGCGGGGGCCGGGGTGGCGTCGGGACGGCGCCGGAACCCGGACAATGACGGGATGAGCAGCGCACACCCGCAACCCCGCGGCCTCACCGCCCTGATCCCGCAGTCCCGGGCCACCACCGCCAGCGAACGGGCCGCCGCCCAGCTCCTGCACCTGCGCGAGGCCACGCTGCCGGTGCCGGTCGTCGCGGCCGCCGCCGAGCTGATCGCCGAGCGGCTGGACGACCCGGACCCGGTCGCCCGGGAGGTCGCCGCCGCCGTCCACGCCCGCCTGCTCGCCGCCCTGGCGGACATCGCCCCCGCCCGGTGACGACCACCCGCCGACGACCACCCGCCGAGGACCACCCGCCGACGACCGGGGGCCGACCGGCCGGCCCGGCAGCACGCCGGGGGCCGGGCACGGCTACGGCGGAGGTGACCGGCCGGCGGCGGCCGGCCCACCGAAGGCCCGAGGCTCAGCGGGTGGCGACCGCGTCGAGGGTGCGCAGCGCCCGGTCGGGCAGCTCGACGGCGGCCGCGGCGATGTTCTCGCGCAGGTGCGCGACCGAGGACGTCCCGGGGATGAGCAGGATGTTCGGGGAGCGCTGCAGCAGCCAGGCGAGCGCGACCTGCCGGGCGGTGACGCCCAGGTCGCGGGCGACGTCGTCCAGGGCGTCGAGCTGCAGCGGGCGGAAGCCGCCCAGCGGGTAGTACGGCACGTAGGCGATGCCCTGATCGGCACACCGGTCGACGAGGTCGTCGTCCTCGCGGAGGGCGACGTTGTAGTAGTTCTGCACGCAGACCACCGGGGCGATGTCCTGGGCGGCCCGCACCTGCTCGGCACTGACGTTGCTGACGCCGAGGTGCCGGATCAGGCCCTGCTCGCGCAGGTCGGCGAGCACGGTGAACGGCTCGGTGAGGTCGGCGGCCGCCCGGGTGTCGGTCATCCGCAGGTTGACCAGGTCGAGCACCGGCACGTCCAGCCGCCGGAGGTTGTCGTGGACGGCGCGGACCAGCTCGTCGCGCGACAGGGCGGCGGGCCAGGCGCGGTCGGGGGTGCGGCGGGCACCGACCTTGGTGGCGATGCACAGGTGGCCGGGGTACGGGTGCAGGGCCTCGCGGATGAGGTCGTTGACCACGTGCGGGCCGTAGTAGTCGCTGGTGTCGAGGTGCGTGATGCCCGCCGCGACGGCGGCGCGCAGGACGGCGAGGGCGGCGTCCCGGTCGCGGGGCGGCCCCCACACCTTCGGGCCCGCCAACTGCATGGCGCCGTAGCCGATCCGGGTCAGCTCCAGGTCGCCGGTCTTCCAACTGCCCGCCGTGGCCGGTGCGGTCGTGTCCGATGTCATGTCCGGATGATCTCCGGGACGTAAGCTGGCCGCCAACGATTAGGGAATGTCCGAATCCTGGGGAGGCCCCGTGCCGGCAGAGCTGGCGTTCTCGGCGACCGACCTGGCCCTGGTGCGGTTCGCCGTCTCGCCGATGTGGGAGGTGGGCACCAGCTACCGGCTGCTCGCCTCCGGCGCCGCGCACCCCGTGCACCAGCCGTGGATCCAGCAGGTCCGGCCGCGGGTGGCCGCCGCCGGTCTCGACCGGGGGTGGCTCGCCGAACTCGTCCCGCGCTCGGGCTACGTCGCCGACTTCCTCAACCCGGCGCCCACCGGGCCGGCGCCCACCCTGGCGCAGGAGCTGGCCGGGATCCGCGCCGCGCCCGCCGCCCGGGTGCGCGAGGACCTCGACCGGCTCGCGGACGAACAGGGCCCGCCCGGCTCCCGCTCGCAGGCCCTGCGCGCCTCCCCGCAGAACGGGTTGGCCCGGGTCGCCGAAGAGATCGAGGCGTACTGGGAGCTCGCGATCGCCCCCTACTGGGCGCGGATCCGGGCGGTCCTCGACGCCGACGTCTTCCACCGGGCCCGGCAGGTCGCCGAACACGGGACCGGCCACCTCCTCAACGAGCTGCACCCCTCGGCGCGTTGGGACGACAACGCACTGCGGATCGCCCGCCGGCGGGCGGCGCTGTCCCGGCAGCGCGCCGGCGAAGGACTGCTGCTGATCCCCTCGGCGTTCACCGGACCGCACCTGCTCACCCGCCTGACGCCCCCGGAACCGCCGCAACTCGCCTACCCGGCACGCGGCATCGGCGCGCTCTGGGAGTCCCGGCCCGCCCCGAGGACGGACGCCCTCGCCGCCGTCCTCGGCCGGTCCCGGACGAGGCTGCTGACCGAACTGGACTCGCCGGCCTCCACCACCGAACTCGCCCGCCGTACCGGGCTCTCCACCGCCGGGGTGTCGCAGTACCTCACCGCGCTGCGCGACGCGGGCCTGGTCAGCGCCCACAGAGCGGGCCGATCGGTGCTCTACGCCCGCACCTCCGTCGCCGAGGCCGTCCTCTCCGCCGCCCGCCCCTGAGAACGCCCGCGGGGCCGACCGCGGTGGTTGCGGCCCCGCGTGGAAGGGACTTGACCGGTGGTCACCGGCGCTGCGATCTTGGCGGACGACCGCGTGGCCCGGGGGCCACCACCGACCGAAGCGCCAGGGGGAAACAGCGTGAACACGACGGGGGCCACGGGAGCCGCACCGGAGACGGCGACTCGGCGGCGGGCGCTGCTCGCCGGCGCCGTCGCGGGGCTGACGGGCGTGGCGGCGGTGGCGGGTGCCGCACCGGCCGGCGCGGCGACCGCGGGGAACAGCACGCCGGACTGGTTCGACGTGCACGGCTACGGCGCCGTCGGCGACGGCACGACCGACGACACCGCCGCCGTGCAGGCCGCGATCAACGCGGCGGCCGCGGCCGGCGGCGGGACGGTCTACTTCCCGGTCGGGAAGTACCGGGTCGTCCCGGCGGCGGGGGCGCCGGCACTGACCGTCGGCGGCAACGGGATCCGCCTGGTCGGCGCCGGCAGCAAGGCGTCCATGCTGGTCAAGGGCGCCGACGGCATCCTGCTGCGGGTCTCCGGCAGCGGCGCCGACGGGACCGGGGCCACCCACCGGCGGTACTGCGCGATCGAGGACCTGGGGTTCAACGGCAACCACCGGACCGGCCTGGTCCTGGAGCTGTACTACAACGACAACACCTACGTCCGCGACGTCTGCATCACCACCAACAACGACCTCTGCATCGACGCCGTGGAGTGCTGGGACTCCCGGTTCCACAACCTCGTGGTCGAGTCGAGCACCGGCCCGGCGGGCAGCACCACCCAGCCCAACGTCTGGCTGCGCAACAGCTCCGCCGTCCAGGGCTGGGGCTTCAGCGAGGACAACGTCAACCAGATCCACTTCACCGGCTGCCGGTTCGAGGCGTTCGGCACCGGCGGTCTGTGGATCACCCAGGGCCCGTACGCGTACAACAACCCGAACGGGATCTACCTGACGGACTGCAAGTTCGAGACCTCCCAGATGCAGGGCGGACCGCACCTGAAGATCGACGCGTCCTGCAAGCACGTCTACGCCCGTGACATCTACGCCTACGCCGGCAACTTCGCGCCCGGCTACTCCACCCCGCAGAACATCATCGCCTGGGCCGGCATCGCCAGCGCCCTGGAGAACGTGCTGATCGCCAACGGCCCGGTCGCCACCGTCAATTCCGGCGTCGACCTCTACTCCGGCCCCGGCACGGTCGCCGTCCTGCGCGACGTGGTCGGGCTCTACGGGACCAGGCCGACCGGCCACCACGTGTACTACGAGAGCTCCAGCTCGGGCGACTTCCGGGTCGAGAACACCTACGGGAACACCACCCAGGCCGGCGCCACCGTCAGCCAGTCCGGTGGCACCCTGCCGACCAGGCACGCGCCCAACGCACCGCTGCGCCTGGTCGCGGGCCCGGTCGGCGACGCGTCCTTCACCCGGCCGCCGGCCGACGGGACGCTCGCCGTGGACACCGCGTCCAAGCGGCTGTACGTCCGGGTGAACGGCGCCTGGCTCTGGTCGCCGCTCAACGCGTAGCCGGTCGCGGCGCAAGCCGTCGGGGCCGGGCCGCTCGACGTGTGGCCGCTCACGGCGGCCCGGCCTGCCTCAGGCCGGGCCGCCGCCCTCGTGGGTGACGGCGGCCTCCGCGGCCGGGGCGGCCTCCGCGGTGACCCGGGTGCCGGGGTGCAGCAGCGCGCACCCGAACGCGACCGCGAGGGCGGCGGCCATGCCGTACAGCACGGGCCCGTTCGCCTCCGCGAAGTCCTCCCGGATCGCGTCCAGCAGCGCGGACCCGATGCCGGCCGGGGCCTGCCCGCCCGCGCCGTGGCCCGTGATGCCCCGGGTGACGGTGTCGGCGACACCGGGCGCGGCGTCCACCGGGACGCCGTTGGCGATCAGGGTGGTCTGCACGTTCCTGGTGGTGCTGTGCAGCAGGACGGTGCCCAGCACCGCGAGGCCCAGGCTCGCGGAGTAGTTGCGCACGGTCTGGGTGATCCCGGTGACCTCGCCGTAGGAGGCGTCGATCGAGCGGTTGACGGCGTCCGTCGAGGCGGGGGTCAGCAGCAGCCCGATGCCCGCGCCCGCCAGCACGATGTACGGCCACTGCGCGCCGAGCGACAGGTCCGTGATCTTCGACGCCCAGAGCGCGAAGCCGACCGCGGACACGGCCGTGCCCAGCAGCATCGGCGGACGGGCGCCGCGCCGGTCCAGCATCCGCCCGCCGATCTGCGAGCCGGGGGCGAAGCCGGCGAAGAAGACCAGCAGGTAGAGGCCCGCCTCATTGGGTGACTGGTCCAGCGCCACCTGGGCGTAGACGGAGGCGAAGAAGAACACCGGGACGAAGGCGATCATGGCGAAGAACAGCACGGCGTTGTCCGCCGCGAAGGCACGGTCGGCGAAGACCCGCATCTTGATCAGCGGGTGCACGGTGCGCAGCTCCACCGCGACGAAGACCACCAGGAGGACCAGCCCGCCGACGATGCACAGCCAGGTCGCCCAGCTGCCCCAGCCCCAGGCCGCCGCCTGCTGAAGGCCGAGCACGCTCAGCCCCATGCCGACGGCCACCAGGGCGGCGCCCGCCCAGTCGACCGGCTCGCGGCGGGGAGTGTTGCGGATCCCGGCCAGCACGGTCAGCACGACCGCGACGACCGCCACCGGCACGTTGACCCAGAAGATCGCCCGCCAGGTCCAGCTGGTCAGCCAGCCGCCGAGGATCGGGCCGATCGCCGTCAGACCGCCGGCCACCCCGAAGAACAGTGCCAGCGCCCGGCCGCGCCGCTCGACCGGGAACACCTCCACCACCACCGCGAGCGCCGCCGGGAACATCAGCGCCGCGCCGAGGCCCTGCACCGCCCGGAAGCAGATCAGCCAGGCCTCGGCGGCGCCGCCGGACGGCACCGCGCCGCACAGCGCGGAGGCGATCACGAAGGTGAGCGTCCCGATCAGCATCATCCGCTTGTGGCCGAGGACGTCGGCCAGCCGGCCGCCGAGGGCGAAGAACGCGGCGAGTGACAGCAGGTAGGCGTTGACCACCCACTGCATGCCGACGGCCGACAGGCCCAGCTCGCGGATGATGTCGGGCGCGGCGATGGAGACGATCGTCTGGTCGATGAAGGTCATCGAGACGGCGAAGAGCATGGCCGCAAGCGTCAGGGACTGGCTCGTCGCGACGGGCGCGGTCGCCTTCGGGGTGCGGTCGGGCCGACTACCCATCCGTTCCGTCCTTCCGTTCATCCAGGCCGCTCGGTGCGCGGGCCGCTCGCTGCGCGGGCCGCTCGCTGCGCGGGCCGCTCGCTGCGCGGGCCGCTTGTGCAGTGCGCGGGCCGCTCGGTGCGCAGGGCCTCGCCCGCGCGGGTCCCACGGGCGGACGGACGCCGACACCCCTGCGACAGCTCCGAACGGGGTACCGCGCCGTCGGCTCCCGATGGGTGCGGCGCACGATCCGGGCGGGCCGGAGCGTACGCCGCGGGGCGCGGCCCGGGCGGGCCGCGCCCCGCGACAGAGGTCGGCCCGGACGCACCGGTGCGCCTGGCGTCCGAGCCGGACGGCGGACGTCACAGTGTGACGGTCCGAGGTCACCGGCGACCCCTCGCCGGGCCGCCGGTGACCGCTCAGGAAGTGTTCAGCACTGGGGTCGGCGGCCGTGATTGGCCCTGTGCTTCGCCCGTGCCTTCTTCTTGCGGCGTCGCTTCGACGACATGGCCACTCCTCTCCCGACAGGATGCGCTGCCCCCGGATTCCACGGTGGCACATCGTGCCCCGGCAGGCCTCCGGAGCGCCCGCGCGGGGACTCCCGGCCGCGGAGAGCCCGGCGGCCGCCGTCGCACCCCACGTGCCGGGCCGGTGCGGCGGCGGAGCGGCACGACCGGTCCGCGCCGGGGCCCCACCGGTCGGCTCCCGACCCGGGCCGGCAGCCGGTCGCCCCAAAGGGCAGCCGACAACCGGAGTCGTACCTGCGCTTCTCAAACCTCTTTTGACTGCCCATCAGGTCCGACGGACCGTCAATCGGGCTCCCCGGCCGGACAACGTCCCCATGGGGCAAGCCCCGAGGGGACGCCGGAGCCCTTTGAGGCACTTCTGTAGGCAGGCGGACCATGACGCCGCCTCCCCGATTAGGTTCGTTGACAGACGGGTCGTGGACGCGGCCCGCTATCCACCCATGGAGGTATCAGTCATGCGACGTACCATCACCAAGGTCGCCAGCCTCGGCGCGGTCGCCATGTTCGCCGTGGCGCTGGCCCAGCCCGCGCAGGCGGCCCAGACCGACGTGCGCCCCGCGGCCGCGGTGGCGCCGACCTACTTCGAGTTCACCGACGGCACGAACACCTTCGTGTTCCAGCTCACCGACGCCACCCGGATCCAGCAGGCCCGGAACATCCTGAGCGGGGTGGAGACGGAGAACATCAGCGTCATGGGCAAGGTCGTGAAGGCCCCCGCCTCCTACAACAAGCCGTGGAAGTACCAGCTCGCCCCGAACACCGTGTCGTTCTTCGGCATGGCCGTGGAGGCGTGCGACGCGAGCATCGCCTACGTCAACGACCACCTGCCCGAGGTGGGCGGCGCGCTCCTGCCGGGCTCGACCTGGTGCCCGTGGCAGTCGAAGCTGACGCGCGAGGTCACCGCGCCGTAAGGGGTCACACCCCGAGGGCGCCGACCGCGCCCGTTGTCGCTCCGGCCGTCGGATCCTCCGGCGGCCGGAGCTGTCATGTTCCGGACATGACTGCGAGGGGCCGACGACCCGACCAAGCACCCGAACGGCGCTCGACCGCCGGACCGCCGGCAGGCCGTCTGCGGGACACGAGCGGGGCGGACGACAGCGAACCGTCGATCCCGCGACCGGCCCACCGGTCCACCGGTCCACCGGCCGAACACGGCGAGCAGCACCGCCGGCAGGAGCGTGAACACCGCCGCCCCCGCCGCCGAGGCCGGCCGTACGCCACACCGCACCCGCCACACCGGCGGCCAGCGTGCGCCCGAGCGCGTCGGCAGACCGGTGCGCAACGGATCGGCGCCCATCGGCGGGATGTGACGATCCGTCATCTCGATCGCAAAGGCCGTACGACCGGCTCCCTGCACGCCCTCGGCAGGCCGCGCGGCCTGCGGGCCGTCGCCTGTCGGCTGCCGCAGAAGCCGGCCGTGCGCCACCGGACCCACTCGAACCACCCCGTCGACGCACCACCGTGTCGCACCGAAGTGCCGTACGACAGGCCGACCCGACAGACCCGCACGACTGGGCCACCCACCGGCGTCCCGTCGGTGCGTCCGGTCCGTACGGGCGTCCGCCCGATGCGGGCGGTCCGGTCGCGGCGACGGGCCGAACGGGCAGTGGGCTTCTGCCCGTATCGGCCCACCGCCGTTGCACTCGGGGCAGGAGAGCGACCCCCAGGAACCATTCGGAGGCGCCGTCCAGCGCGCTGCCATGGAATCGCAGGACTGATCCTTCGCGGGTTCTCCCGGGCGCGCGGAGGTTCTCCCGAGCGCGCGCAGGTTCTCCCGGGCACGCGCAGGTTCTCCCGGGCGCGCGGACGAGCGGAGCGCCCCGCGAGGAGTTCCCGCCCGGCGGGTCAGAACGCCGAGGTGTAGGCGGTCAGGAAGGGGGCCGAGACCGGCGAGCCGGCGGCGTTGAAGCAGATCGTGTAGAGCTTCACCGTCCCGGCGCTACGGGCCCACGGCAAAGCGAGCCCGCACCAGCCCGGCCCGGGGCCGTACGCCGTGGCGTGCGCGGTGTCCGAGGGGACGGCCACGCCGGGCAGGGTGATGGTGAACGGGACCGACCCGGCGAGCGTGTTGGTCGCGCCGCTGGAGTTGAAGTTGGTCGCCGCGGGCACCCCGCCGTTGAACCAGAGGTAGCCGAACGACTTCGGCGGGAACGCCGGCCCGTGCAGGGCGCGCTTGAGGGAGTAGCTCAGCGTCCACCTGGTGTCGTACGGGGCGTTGGCCGCGTCGAAGCAGCTGACCACGACGGTCTGGCCGGACGCGGCGGGCGCCCAGTCGGCCACCTTGCAGCGCGCGCCCTGGACGGCGTCGACCGCTGTGACCTCGATGTTCCCGGCCGCGGTGGACAGCCCCAGGCCGGGCAGCCAGGCCTTCCAGATCCCGGTCGAGCCGTGGCTCACCGTGTTGACCGCGCCGGCGGAGTTGTACTGGGCGAGTACCGCGCCGGAGACGTCCGAGTAGGTGTAGCCGTAGCTGCCACCGGCCGGCGAGGGCGTTCCGCTGCTGGTGGTGTAGAGCACGGTGAACAGGGTGTTGTCGGGGGCGCCGCCGGGCCGGTAGCAGTTCACCGCGACATCCTGCCCGGTGCCCGCCGTGGACCAGCCCTTGATCTGGCACCAGTTGCCGGTGCGGCCGACGGCGGTGGCGTGGGCGATGCCACCCGGGCCGGCGAGGAACGGGAAGTGCACGAGGTACGAGCCGACCGCGAGCTGGTCGACCTTGACCGGGTTGCTGCCCGGCGCGGGCCAACTGCCCCACTGCCGGGTCGGGTCGGGGACGTACCCGGACGGCGGCGTCGGGTTGTCGAGGAAGGCGAAGCCCCAGCGGTCGGGCACGGCGGCCCGGGCGGGCCCGGCCGCCGGCAGGGTGACGGCCACCACGGCGGCCAGCATGGTCAGTACGAGCAGGACGGCGCGGACGGGTCTGAACGACGGTGCGACAGTGCGGGCGTGCATGGGCGTACTCCCTGGGTGGTGAGGAGGGGTGTGCGGCCTGCGTGGTGCAGCCTGCGCTACGAGCCCGCTCCCGGTGCCCGGGGCGGGCCGTGGCCGACAGGACGCACCGGTGCCCTTGGAGCCCGGTGGTGTCCGGCGTCGGCCGACGCTGTCGGGGTCAGGCCGACGGCGCCTCACATCGTAGGAGCGCACCCCTCGCAGGCCCAGGCCTCTGGCATGTTCGCGAGGGCCGTTGCCGGCCGTTCGCCGACCCGCCCCACCGGCCCCGGCGGCCTCCCCCGGGCGCTGCGCCCCCACTCCTCGGCCGTCGCCGGCACCCACCGGTGCCCCGGCGCCCCACGGCTCGCCCGCCGCCCCGGCCGTACCCCGCCTGCGCCGCTCCGCCGGTGGCCGGATCCGGCCCGGTCGAGCCGGACCGGACACCTCGGCGCGGCGGCCCTCAGGGGGCGGGCGACTCCGCCCCCGGGGCCGGCGCGGGGGCCGGGCCGGTCGAGGAACGGATGACCAGCTCGGGGTCGAACAGCAGCTCGCCGGTCGGCACCTCCCGGTTGCCGACGAGGGCCAGGATGCTGCGGCCCACCTCCAGCGCGAGCCGGTCGGCCGGCTGACGGACCGTGGTCAGCGGAGGGTCGACGAACTCGGTGATGGCCGAGCCGTCGTAGCCGACCACCGACACGTCGCCGGGGACGGAGCGCCCCTGGCGGCGGATGCCGCGGATCGCGCCCAGCGCCATGTAGTCGCTGGCCGCGACGATGGCGGTGGCGCCGCGGGCGAGCAGCGGCGCCACGGCGGCCTGGCCGCCCTCGACCGTGTAGGACTGGCGGATCACCCAGCCGTCGGCGCCCTCGATGCCGCGCCTGGCCATGGCGTCGAGGAAGCCCTGGACGCGCCGGTCGGCGGGGTGGTTGCCGGCCGGCCCGGACGCCATCCCGATCCGCCGGTGCCCGAGCCGGTAGAGGTGGTCGACGGCCTGTTCGGCGGCGAGCGCGTCGTCGGTCGAGAAGACCGGGGTGGGTACCCCGTCGGCGAATTCGCCGTTGATCCCGACGAACGGGACGCGGCGCTGGCGCAGCAGTTCGTACGTCTCGGTGTCCGCGCCGTCGACCGTGTTGGAGGCGGACAGGAAGACGACGGCCGCGATGCCCTTCTCCACCAGCGTGGCGATGAAGTCGCGTTCCTGCACGCCGCCGGGGAAGGCGGGGCACAGCACCGTCTTCAGCCCGTGCGGCGCGAGGGCCGACTCGATCCGCTCCGCGACATCGGCGAAGAACGGGTTCGAGACGAACTCGGTTATCACCGCTACCAGTTGACCCTGGGTCTGACGCTCGTAGCCGAGTTCGGCCATCGCCTGCTCGACCGCGTCCCTGGTCTTCTTCGCCACACCCTGGCGCCGGTTGATCACCCGGCTGACCGTGGCCTCGCTGACGCCCGCCCGGGCTGCCACGTCGGTGATCCCGACCTTCATCTCGGTCCTTCCGTGTGCGTGCTTCCGGGCCACCGCGGGGTCGGCCGCCGATCGGGGTCCGTCCGGCGGGGGCTCCGGCGAGCGGCCCATGATACGGCCCGGCGGGTCCGTGGATCACGCCCCGGTGCCGGCCGTGCGCGGCCGGCACCGGCGGGCCGCGGGGGCTCCGCCGGCTCCCTCGACGCGTGGAACGCCGACCTCGCTCCGTCCGACTTGCACGAAATCGATGAAAACCTTCAGTCGCATGCGGCAACTGATCCTGCTCTGTCCATTGCAAGCCTTCACCCGCACTTGTTAGCGTGCCTCGCGCCCGGCCGACGACGGCCGACCCCACCCCCTGCCCGGGAGACCCCGATGAAGCGTTCCCGCCTGTCCCTGCTGACCGCGTGCGCGTTACTCGCACCGCTCGCCCTCGGCGCTCCGGCCGCGGCGGCCGCCCAAGCGGGCACCGGACGACCCGGTCCGGGCACCGCCGGCCCGGCGCCGCTCGCCCTCGTCAACCCCGGCTTCGAACAGGGCGGCGAGGGCTGGGTGTTCAGCTCCGGAACGGGCGTCGCGACGAACTACCCGCACGGCGGCAAGGGGCTCGTCTACCTGGACGACGGCCCCGGGAAGAGCATCACCCAGACCGTCACGGCCACCGGCCGGGGCAGCTACGACATCTCGGCCTGGATCGCGACCGGCGGCGCGAACGGCACGTACGTCGCCCGCGTGAACGGCGCCGTCGTCGCCTCGGTGACCCTGCCCAGCGCCTCCGGCTACCGCCGCTACACGCTCAGCAGGATCACCCTCGCCCGGGGCGACCGGCTGGAGATCGGCTTCGGCTCGGGGGACGGCTGGGTCAACGCCGACGACCTGATGGTCTCCCCCTCCTCCCCCGCGGACCCCCGGATCAGCTCCTCGGACCCGAAGATCGTCGAGATGTTCGACTGGGCCAAGCGCAAGGCCAACAGCTGGGTCCAACTCCCGGGCACCCAGGGGCCGCTGAACGTCGACGAGTGGAACACGGCCGGCACCGGCACCGGCACCTACGGGGCCTCCTACTGGGCCGGCTACGCCAACCGCAGCGGCTACTACTCGCGCGACTTCGCCCACCAGCTGGCCGGCGCGGGCGTGCTCGGCCTGAGCGGCGCCAACAAGGCCATGCTCCGCTCGTTCGCCGCCTCCGCCACCGCGGAGCACGCCTACTACCCGGTGTGGGCGCTGAACTTCGACACCACCAGCTACCTGTCGATCGACTACCGCAGCCCCACCAGCTTCGTCCGCGAAGTCCCCGCCACCTTCGAACTGGTGCAGAAGGCCGCCGAGGCGTACCGGTGGAGCGGCGACCGCGCGTACGTCGACGACCCGGCGCTCTGGGACTTCTACCGCCACGCCACCGGCGAGTTCGTCGACCTGCACAACGGCGGCCGGGACAACGGCGCCGTGAAGGTCGCCGAGGGCACCGGCAAGGGCATCTTCCAGGGCACCGCCAGTTACAACGAGCAGAGCGGCGAACCGCTCGCCGAAGCCGGCGACGCGATCGGCTCCCAGTACCAGGCGTACCTCGCGATGGCCGAACTCGCCCGCGGCAAGGGCGACCGCACCCTCGCCGCGACGTACGACCGGAAGGCCCGGGAGCTCAAGGCGTACTTCAACTCCACCTGGAGCGGCACCGGGTCGGGCGCGGACATGGTGCGGGGTTACACCACCGACGGGCGGGCGCTGACCGGTTGGGGCAAGGAGAACAGCTGGTTCATGCCGATGAAGCAGATCCTCGCCCCCGGGGCCCGCCTGGACGCCTACCTCGACTACATCGACCAGCAGGCCTCGGGCGAGGACGCCCCCTCCAACATCGAGGCGCTCACCTACCTGCCGGACACCTTCTTCACCAACAACCGCGGCGACACCGCCTGGAAGTGGATGAACCACGTCTACGACCGGAAGGACGTCCAGCACGTCAACGCCGAGCAGGGCACCAACGGCGACTACCCGGAGGTCTCCTTCACCCTGCTCGGCCAGACCGTCGAGGGCCTGCTGGGCGTCGAGCCCGACGCGCCCGCGCGCACCCTCACCACCCGGTCCCGGCTGCCCGCCGGCATGGACTGGCTGAAGATCGACGACCTGCGGATCGGCGCCGGCACCTTCTCGCTGCGGCACGACGGGGCCACGAAGTCGACCCTGACCAACACGTCGGACAGCGGTGCCTACACCTGGGAGGCCCGCTTCCCCGGCGCCCACGCCACGATCACGGTCAACGGCGTGCCGTGCAAGGCGCGGACGAAGGTGGTGGACGGCGTCACGTACACCTACGCCACCCCGACCGTCGCCGCGGGCCGGACCGTGACGGTCCAGGTCGGCTGAGGACCGCCGGACCCGCCCGTCCGTCCGGTGCGGACGGACGGGCGGGTCCGGCCGCCCGCGCCGTGGGGTTCCTCAGGCCAGGACCTTGGCCTTCGCCTTCTCGTACTCCTCCTCGCTGAGGTGGCCCTGCGTCTTCAGATCGGCGAGCCGGGCCAGCTCCGCGGCCGCGCTCGGCCGGTCGGCGCCCGGGGCGGCGCTCTGCCGGATGTAGGAGCGGAACTCCTCCTCGTGCTTACGCGCTCGGGCGACCTCGCGCTCCCCCATGCCCGAGCCCCGGGCGATCAGGTACACGAAGACACCGAGGAACGGCAGGAAGATGACGAAGACCAGCCAGCCGGCCTTCCCCCACCCTCCGAGCCCGTCGTCACGGAAGATGTCACCGATGATCCTGAAGAGCAGCATGAACCAGAGGACCCACAGGAAGAACCAGCACATCGTCCAGAACACGTTGAGCAGGGGGTAGTCCGCGGCCAGGTTTTGCACTGCAACGTCCATCGCCGGTCTCCTGTCCGACTCCTCCCACGGCCGGTCTCGGATCGCGTGGGGGTGGCACCACCGTGGCTGTCCCGCCGCGTCGCACCCACCACCGGGCAGGGGTACCCGGTGACGGTCCGGCCCGGTCGGCGGAGGCGGCAGCGCCCCGGCCCACCGGCCCAACCACCCGTCGGGGGCGGCGAGATCGGCCCCGGTCGTCGGCCGGGCGTGCCGATTCGGTGGCCGATCGGCACGCCTCCGTCAGGAACCCGACGACACTGCGGGCACCGTTTCAGCGTAGACCTTCCCCGGGGCACGGGCATGACCGTCGGGGTCCGGCTCCGGGAGGCCGGCCGACGGTGCTCGCGCACCGGTGCCCCGATCCCCCCGCGGACCGAGGCGGTCGCGCGGGCGGCCGCTCCGGCCGGCGACCGCAGCGGCGTGCGGCCGCCACCCATCCGGCCTATGGTCGGTATGCGGGAGCACGGCGTACGAGCGGTCCGCTGCTGCCCGGCGGCGGCGTGCCGGCTCCCGTCCGCCGAAGGAGATGCCCGGCTATGACCAGCTCGTCAGAAACCCCCGTGCTCGACACCCTGGCCGCCATGACCCTCGACTCGGTCGAGCGGTGCGGCCTGCCGATGGACACCTTCCTCCTCACCCGCATCGCGGCACTCGTCGCGATGGACGCGCCGCCGATGTCCTACCTGGCCCACATCGGCGTCGCCGACCGCTCCGAGGTGACGGCCGAACAGCTCCAGGACGTGCTGGTGGCCATCGCGCCGATCGTGGGCACCGCCCGCGTGATGTCGGCGGCCGCCCACATCGCGGAGGCCCTCGGCCTGGCCATCGCCGTGGCCGAGTCCGACATGGCGGCAGGCGCCTGAACCTCCGCCGCGGCGAGCGCTCGGCCGCCCGGCCCGAGCGCTCGGTGAGCGCTGGACCACCGGCGCCGGGCGAAGGCTGAGGAGGCGCGGAGGATGGCGTCCCGTTCCCTCGCGAGTGCCCGGTGGGCCGCCCGGGCGGCGCTGGCCTGTGCCCTGGGCTCCGTCGCGGTGCTGGTGGCCGTGGTCGGACCCGGCGGCTTCCTGGTGGTCGCCATCGGGCTGGTCGGCCTGGCCCTCACCGCCGCCGGGACGTGGTGGGTGGTGTCCCACCACGGGGCCGTGCGGCTGGCCGGCGCACTGCTGGTGATCGCGGCGCCCGCGGCCGTCGTGGTGAGCTACGCCATGGCCGACCTGTGGCCGGCGGCGCTGGGCGCGCTCGCGCTCTGGGCCGCCGCCGCGGTGCTCGCCCGCTCGGCCCTGCGCCGGGCCCGGCCCTCCGAGGGCATGCGCGCCGTCGCCCGCGCACTCCCCCGGCACCCCGTGCTGATCATGAACCCGAAGTCCGGCGGCGGCAAGGTCGTCCGGTTCGGACTGGTCGAACGGGCCGAGGCCCTGGGCGCCCGGGTCGTCCTGCTGGACACCTCCACCCACGTGGACATCGCCGACCTCGCCCGCCGGGCGGTCGCGGAGGGCGCGGACCTGCTCGGTGTGGCCGGCGGCGACGGCACCCAGGCCACGGTGGCCGAGATCGCCGCCGAGCACGACCTGCCGTTCCTGGTGATCTCGGCGGGGACCCGCAACCACTTCGCCATGGACCTCGGCCTGGACCGCGAGAACCCGGCCAACTGCCTGGACGCGCTCACCGACGGGGAGGAGCTCCGGGTCGACCTCGGCACCGTGGGCGGCCGGCCCTTCGTCAACACGGCCTCGTTCGGAGCCTACGCCGAGATCGTGCAGAGCCCGCAGTACCGCGACGCCAAGGCCGGCTCGGCCCTGGACGCCCTCCCCGACCTCCTCCTCGGGAATTCCGGCCACGCCCTGGAGGCGGTGCTCGCCGACGGCACCCGGCTGACGGCGCAGCAGGCGCTGCTGATCAGCAACAACCCCTACGCGGCGCCCGAACCGACGGCCGCGGGCAACCGGCGGCCGCGGCTGGACCGCGCGACGCTGGGGGTCGTGGGGATCCGGGTGGGCAGTGCGTCCCAGGCGGCCGCCGTCGCGCTCCGGGGCAGCCGGGCGGCGGGCCTGCGCGTGCTGACCGCTCCCCGCGTGGTGGTCGACGCCGACGCGGAACGGATCGCGGTCGCCGTGGACGGGGAGGCGCTGCAGCTCCCGACGCCCGTCACCTGCGCCGTCCGTCCCGGTGCCCTGCGGGTGCTGGTGCCGCACGACCGCCCGGGTGCTCCGGTGGCCTCGCCCGCCATGGACTGGCGGACAGTCGCCGCCCTCGCCTTCGGCCGACCGCCCGTGGCGTCCGGGGCGGCGGGGGCATCCACGGCGTCCGCGGCGCCGTGACCCGCTGAGATCCGGTCCGGCCGAGGTACCGGGCCCGGGTGGTACCGGTTCACGCCGTCGGGGGCGTGCGGGTGCGGCCGCGCGCCTCGGGTGACCTTCGACCGCCCCTGCCCCGGGCGGAACGGGCCGCGCTCAGGACAGGTCCCAGGCGTCGATCGTCAGCACCCGGTCGGCGGGGCAGGCGGCGATCCGGTCGGGGTGCAGCTCCAGGAGGAACGCGCCCGCCGTGGGCCCGGCGCCGGGCGCCCCGGCGGCGGCGAGCAGCGGCAGCACGTCACCGGCGCGGGCGGTGAAACGACTCGGATAGCCGTGGTGCAGCAGCTGGGCGGCCCTGCCCTCGGCGACGAGGCCGGTCAGCCAGTCCAGGCCGCCCAGCCCGATCTCCCAGTGGCCGAGCAGCGCCGCCTTGCGGGCCTCGTCCCCGGCGCCGTCCCGCTGCTCCGGGGTCTGCGTCGATATACCGATCCACCAGCCGAGCACGCGACGCGTCCTTCCGTCCGCTACGGGTCACCCGGCAGCGTACGCCGGTCCGACCGGGCCGTGCGGGGAAAACCGGCCCGGGGGGGAGCTTTCCGACGGCCACGCGCCGGCCCCCCGGCCCCGGCCCCGACCCGGCGCAGGCCCCCACGTAGCACGAACTCGCCGTGCTGCGGGGAGATTTCGGTGGGATACCCCTCGCATGAGCGAACCCGCCCCCGGCCACGGTACGACCGGGCCGGGGCAGGGCAAGTCTGGTGCCTGTACCCGCCCGGCCGGGCCCTTTCCGGCCGGCGTCCGGGTTCCGTGGAACATGCGACAGGGCGACCCCAAATCGGCTATAAAACACTGCTACTGATCTTTCGTCAGAAATGTCCTGGACACTCCGGTCGTCCCGCCCCCGGGGCAGCCCCGCCGCGCATCCGTCGCGCCGGGGCCGCGCCGGGGGCGGTACGGCTCCGGAACGCCCGCACCCACGGCCCCGGCACCACCGGCGCCCACCCCCGACCGCCGCTCCCCACTCCTTCGACCGCTTGAGGATGCTGATGCTTCGTGCTGGATCGTCACCCGGAGGCCGACGCCCGGCTCCCGTACTCGTGTGGCTGGTGCCCGCGGTCGTGACGGCGGGCGCCGCTGTCGTCGCCGCGCTGGTGACCTCCACCGGCGCCCGCGCGGAAGTCCTCTGGTGCGGAGCGGTGGGCACCGCGGCGGTGGCGGTGGTGGCCGCCGAGGCCGCCCGCCGGGGCCGCGCACTGGCAGCCCTGCGCGAGCGGTTCGCCCTGCAGGAGAACGAACTGCGCCGCCGGCTGGCCCGGCAGGAGGCCGAGACGCTCCGGCTCGCCCGGACCGGCCTGCCCGAGGCGGTCGCCCGGCTCCGGCGCGGCACCTCGACCGACGAGGTGCTGAGGTCGTACGAGTCCCAGGACATCGGCACCGGCCCGCAGTTCCAGGCCGCCCTGCTGGCCGTGCTGCGCAGCATCCTGGAGACGGTCGACAACGAGGAGGGCATGCGCGAGAACGCCCAGCGGGCCTTCGTCAACATCGCCCGCCGCGTCCAGGCGATCGTCCACCGCCAGGCCCAGGACCTGCGCGAGATGGAGGACCGGCACGGCAACGACCCGGCGGTCTTCGACGACCTGCTGCGGCTGGACCACGGCAACGCCCTGATCGGCCGCCTCGCCGACAGCATCGCCGTCCTCGGCGGCGCCCGCCCCGGCCGCCAGTGGAGCAAGGCGGTCCCGTTGTACAGCGTGCTGCGCGGCGGCATCTCGCGCATCCTGGACTACCGGCGGGTGGAACTGCACCCGGTCTCCGAGGTCGCCGTGGTCGGACCGGCCGTCGAGCCGCTCATCCACGCGGTCGCCGAACTGCTGGACAACGCCACCCGCTACTCCCCGCCGCAGACCAGCGTGCACCTGACCGCCGTCGAGGTGCAGACCGGCATAGCGATCGAGATCGAGGACGGCGGCCTCAGCCTCAGCGAGGAGGGCCGGGCCCGCGCCGAGCGGATGCTCCTGGAGGCGCAGGCCGGCATCGACCTCAACGACCTCGGTGAGACCCCCCGGCTCGGCCTGGCCGTGGTCGGCCGGCTCGCGCAGGCCTACGGCTTCCAGGTCTCGCTGCGGCCCTCCGCCTACGGCGGGGTGCGCGCGGTGCTGATCGTGCCGCAGGAGCTCATCACCACGGCTCCCGCCACCGGCCGGGCCCACGGCATCGGTGCCGCCGCCAACCCCCGGCCGGCGCCGGACACCGCGCCCCGCCCGTCGGAGCGCCCGCGCCCGCGCCCGGTCGCCGCCTCGCGGCCCTGGGGTTCGCGGACCGTCGCCGCCTCCTCCTCGGGGTCGTTCCCGGTCGACGACGACATCCCGGTGGTGACCGAGCGGACCGCGAACGGTCTGCCTCAGCGCCGCCGCCACGCCGCGCCCTCCCGGCGGGGCGCGGCCGAGCCCCCCAGGATCGCCGCGGCCCCCCGGGCCCCGGAGCCGGTCCAGACACCGGTCCAGGCGCCGGTCCAGCCCGGCATGTGGCTGGCCGCGTTCAACGAGGGGGTGAACGGCCACGCGCCGTCCGCCGGCGCGACCGGTCCCACCAGCGAAGAGTCGGCAGGGAAGAGCGAGCAGTGATTCAGCAGCGGAGCAACATGGACTGGATGCTCAAGGATCTGGCGGACAGCGTCCCGCACGCCCGGCACGTCGTCGTGCTCTCCGCCGACGGTCTGCGCATGGCCCAGCACGGCACCGACAACGACACCGCCGACCGGCTCGCCGCCGCCTGCGCCGGCCTGCAGAGCCTCGCCGCCGCGGTCGGGAACGAGTTCCCGCACAGCGACGGCCGGATGCGGCTGGTCGTGATCGAGATGGGCGGCGGCTTCTTCTACCTGATGGCGGCCGGCGCCCGGGCGTACCTCGCCGTGCTGGCCGACGAGGGCGTCGACGCGGGGCTGATGGGCCAGCGGATGCGCGACCTGGTCGCCCGGATCGGCGAGCATCTCAGCACACCGGCGCGCAACGGCGGGCAGGTCGCGTGAGTGCGACCGACCAGGACTGGGACGACGGAAAACCCGAACGCCTCTACGTGATCACGCGCGGTCGCAGCGGGCTGACCGAGCAGACCTCGTTCGACCTGGTCACCCTGATCGTCTCCCGCGCGCAACCGGCGCCCACCATGCAGCCGGAGCACGCGGCGATCCTGCGGATCTGCGAGTCGCCGCTGTCGGTGGCCGAGATCTCCGCCTATCTGCGGCTGCCGATGAGCGCGGTCACCGTGCTCCTGGCGGACCTCCTCGGCGAGGAGCTGATCGAGGCCCGCACGCGTGTCCCCCAGGCAATCCTTCCCGAGCGCGCCCTGCTGGAGGCGGTGATACATGGACTTCAGAGACTCTGAGACGGCCTTGGGGCCGCAGAGCGCAGACCTGCTGCCGGCCTCGGCCACCACGGCGGTCAAGGTGGTGATCGTGGGAGGTTTCGGGGTCGGCAAGACGACCCTGGTCGGCTCCGTGAGCGAGATCCGCCCGCTGACCACCGAGGAGACGATGACGCAGGCCGGAGCCGACGTCGACGACACGGCCGGGATCGAGCGCAAGACCTCGACCACGGTCGCGATGGACTTCGGCCGGATCAGCATCAACGAGGAACTGGTGCTGTACGTGTTCGGCACCCCCGGGCAGGAGCGGTTCTGGTTCCTCTGGAACGGCCTCTTCGAGGGCGCCCTCGGCGCCGTCGTGCTCGTCGACACCCGCCGGCTCGAAGTCAGCTTCGAGGTGATCGGGCGGCTGGAGGACCGCGGCGTGCCGTTCGTCGTCGCCGCCAACACCTTCCCCGAGTCGCCGAGTTACCCGATCGAGGAGCTGCGGGCCGCACTCGACCTGCCGCCCGAGGTGCCGATCGTCGCGTGCGACGCCCGCACCCGCGAGTCCAGCCGGGACGTCCTGCTCGCCCTGATGCGCTATCTGTACGAGCTCCCGGCGCCGTCGGCGCGGTGACCGCCCGGCCACCGCCCGCACCCGCCGTTCCCCGCCCCGCACCCGGCCCGTCCACGACGAGGGCCCACCACCACCGTTCACGACGACCGCGCGCGAGGACCGCCTGCCGGCGACCTCCTCGCCCCGACCCCGGAGACACCGTGACCACCCCGTTCCCTGACGACGCGCTCCCCACCCCACCGCCCGGCTGCCCCGCCCACGGCCTCGGCACCGGCGGCCTGGGCGCCGACGGCCTCCGGCGGCTCTACGGGCCCGAGGCCGAGGCCGACCCGGCGGGCCTGTACGAGAAGCTGCGCGCCGAGCACGGCGAGGTGGCGCCCGTCCTGCTGCACGGCGACCTCCCGGCCTGGCTCATCGTCGGCCACTCGGCGAACCTCATCGCGATGCGCACCCCCTCCCGCTTCTCCCGGGACTCCCGCCGCTGGGCCGCCTTCCAGGACGGGCTGGTCGCCCCGGACTCGCCGCTGATGCCGGTGATCGCCTGGCAGCCGCTCTGCGTGTTCGCCGACGGCGAGGAGCACAAGCGGCTGCGCGGCGCGGTCACCGACGGCCTGAACAGCTTCGACCGGCGCGGCATCCGACGCCACGTCACCCGCTTCACCGACCAGCTCGTCCAGGAGTTCGGCCCCACCGGCCGGGCCGAGCTGGTGACCCAGTTCGCCGAGCACCTGCCGATGCTGGTGATGACCCAGCTGGTCGGCATGCCCGAGGAGTACGGCCCCCACCTGGTCGAGGCCGCCCGCGACCTGATGAAGGGCACCGAGACGGCCATCGCGAGCAACGACTACGTCGTCGCCACGCTGCGCCGGATGATGGAGCGCAAGCGGGTCGCCCCCGGCGCCGACCTGGTGTCCTGGCTGATGCAGCACGAGGCCGGACTCACCGACGACGAAGTGCTGGAACACCTGCGGGTGGTGCTGCTCGCCGCGAACGAGACGACCGTCAACCTGATCGCGGACACCCTCAAGATGGTCCTCACCGACCACCGGTTCCGCACCCACCTGTCCGGCGGGCACATGACCCTGCCCGACGCCCTGGACCAGGTCCTCTGGGACTCCGCGCCGATGTCACTGGTCGCGGGCCGCTGGGCCACCGGCGACACCGAACTCGGCGGCCAGCAGATCAAGGCCGGCGACATGCTCCTGCTCGGCCTCGCGGCCGGCAACGCCGATCCCGCCGTCCGCCCCGACCCGACCGAGCCGCTCCACGGCAACCGCTCCCACCTCGCCTTCGGCGCGGGCCCGCACGAGTGCCCCGGCCAGGACATCGGCCGGGCCATCGCCGAGACGGGCATCGACATCCTGCTCACCCGTCTGCCGGACCTCCACCTCGCCGTCGAGGAGGAGGAGTTGACCTGGACGTCCGCCTGGATCTCCCGCCACCTGTCCGCCCTCCCCGTCCAGTTCACCCCGCGGACGACGCCCGAGGAGGAGCTCACGGCCCCCGTGGTCAGCACGCCCGCGACACCGGGCGCCGTACCGGCCACTCCGCCGCCCGCAGCACCGGCCGCCGCCCCGCAGGCCGGCCCCGCCGAACCTGCCGAACCCGCCGTCCCTGCCGAACCCGCCGTCACCGCCACCGTCCCCCGGCAACGGCGGTCCTGGTGGGACTCGCTCACCCGGTGGCTCCGGCTCTGACCCGGCGCGCCCGGTAGCGGGTCGGGCAGCGCGCGCTCCGCCGAGGTGGCCCGGATCCTGCAGGCCGAGACCGGCGCCGGTGCCGAGGGCGTCGCCGGGGCGTACGCGGCGGGCAGCCACCGCACCCTGCAC
>NZ_JBSFNM010000042.1:0-81742 GCF_053587085.1 Kitasatospora sp. NPDC003701 | reverse complement strand
GGCGGTCAGGTCGTCCGGGCGGACGTCCTTGAGGGAGCCCTTGAAGGCCCGGCCGATCGGCGAACGGGCAGCGCTGACGATGACGGCTTCGGGCACGGCGGACTCCGGTGGTCGGTACGGATGCATGAGTGGGCGGGAGGAGCGGGAGCGGGGGAGCGCGGGTCAGAACGCGTCCTCGGCCAGCTCCATGGCGGCGTTGTCCACGGCCTCGGCGATCAGCCGCTGCGGCGCGACGGTCGGCAGGACGGTGCGGGCGAAGAAGCGGGCCGCCGCGACCTTGCCCTGGTAGAAGGAGGCGTCCTTCTCCGAGGCGCCGGCCGCCAGCTTGGCGAGGGCCACGGCGGCCTGGCGCAGCAGCAGCCAGCCGACCAGGACGTCCCCGGCGGCGAGCAGCAGGCGGGTGGTGTTGAGGCCCACCTTGTACATGGCGGTCGGGTCCGCGGCGGCGCCGGAGAGGTCGGCGACCATGGTCCGGACGATGGCCTCCAGGTCGTCCGCGGCCGCCGTCAGCAGTTCGCGCTCGCGGGCCAGCGGATCGGCGTCGCGGTCGCCGCCGGCCGTCGTGAAGGCGCGGACCTCGCCGACCAGGCCGTTGAGGGTCCGGCCGCCGTCCCGGACGATCTTGCGGAAGAAGAAGTCCTGGCCCTGGATGCCGGTGGTGCCCTCGTAGAGGGTGTCGATCTTGGCGTCCCGGATGTACTGCTCGATCGGGTACTCCTGGAGGTAGCCGGAGCCGCCGAGGATCTGCAGGGACTGGGCGAGCTGCTCGTAGGACTTCTCGGAGCCGTAGCCCTTGACGATCGGCAGCAGCAGGTCGTTCAACTGCTCGGCGGCCGCGGCGTCCTCGCCGCGCTCGCGCCGGGCCTCGATGTCGTCCTGCACCGAGGCGGTGTAGAGGACGAGCGCGCGCATGCCCTCGACGTAGGCCTTCTGGGTGAGCAGCGAGCGCCGTACGTCGGGGTGGTGGGTGATCGTGACGCGGGGGGCGGCCTTGTCGAGGAACTGCGAGAGGTCGGGGCCCTGGACGCGCTCCTTGGCGTAGTCGAGGGCGTTGAGGTAGCCGGTGGAGAGGGTGGCGATGGCCTTGGTGCCGACGATCATCCGGGCCAGTTCGATGACCTTGAACATCTGGCGGATGCCGTCGTGCTTCTCGCCGACCAGCCAGCCCTTGGCGGGCTGCTTGGCTCCGAAGGTCAACTCGCAGGTGTTGGAGGCCTTCAGGCCCATCTTGTGCTCGACGTTGGTCGCGTAGACGCCGTTGCGCTCGCCCAACTCGCCGGTCTCCCGGTCGAAGTGGTACTTGGGCACGATGAACAGGGAGAGGCCCTTGGTGCCGGGTCCGTGGCCCTCGGGGCGGGCCAGCACCAGGTGGATGATGTTGTCGGCCAGGTCGTGCTCGCCCGAGGTGATGAAGCGCTTCACGCCCTCGATGTGCCAGGAGCCGTCCTCCTGCCTGACCGCCTTGGTGCGCCCGGCGCCGACGTCCGAGCCGGCGTCGGGTTCGGTGAGGACCATGGTGGAGCCCCACTCCCGCTCCACCATCAGCCGGGCGATCGCGTGCTGTTCCGCGGTGCCCTCGGCGTGCAGGACGCCGGCGAAGCCGGGGGTGGTGGCGTACATCCAGACGGCGGGGTTGGCGCCGAGCACCAGCTCGCCCAGCGCCCAGTAGAGCAGCCGGGGGCTGGGGGTGCCGCCCAGCTCCTCGGCCATCCCGAGCCGCCAGAACTCGGCCCGCTGGTAGGCCTGGTAGCTCTTCTTGAAGGAGTCCGGCACCGGGGCCGCGTTGGTCGCCGGGTCGAAGACCGGCGGGTTGCGGTCGATGTCGGCGAAGGACTCGGCCAGCTCCTCCTCGGCGAGGCGGGCCATCTCGTGGAGCACGCTGCGCGCCGTCTCCTCGTCCAGCTCGGCGAACCGCCCGGTGCCGAAGAGGCCGCCGGCGCCGAACACCTCGAAGAGGTTGAACTCCAGGTCGCGCAGATTGGACCGGTAGTGCCCCATCGTTGGCCTCCCGCCATCAAGAAAATCCATCCGAACGATCGTGCATAGTGTTCGCCGCTGTCAACCACCGCCCGGCGGCCCGGCGGGACCTGTCACTCCGTCAACAGCGCTGCCCGGTACCGCCGGTAGTGCGCGAGTGCCCGGTCGACCAGCGGCCCGGCGGCGCCCACGTACCCCTGCGGGTCGAGCAGCTCCGCCAGCTCCCCGGGGGTGAACCGGCCGGCCAGCTCGGGGGCGGCCGACAGCACCGCGCCGAGCGGGCGGCCGGCCCGGGCGGCCTCGGCCGAGGCGCGGCTCATCAGCTCCTTGGCCGCGACCTTGCCGACCACCGGTGCCAGCACCACCGCGAGCCGCTCGGAGACGACCAGGCTGCCGGTGAGGTCGAGGTTGGCCCGCATCCGCGCGGCGTCGACGGTCAGCCCGGCCGCGAGTTCGGCGGCCGTGTGCGCCGCCCCGCCGGCCAGCCGCAGGCACTCCCGCAGCGGCTGCCACTCCGCGTGCCAGACGCCGGCCGGCCGTTCGTCCTCGGCCAGCATCGCCTGCGCGAGCACCAGGGACAGCGCCGGCGCCTGGAGGGCGGCGGAGCGGATCAGGGTGGCGAGGGCCGGGTTGCGCTTGTGGGGCATCGCCGAGGAGACCCCGCGCCCGGCCGCGGCCGGCTCGGCGGCCTCGGCGATCTCGGTCCGGGCCAGGGTCTGGACGTCGACGGCGAGCTTGCCGAGCGCCCCGGTGACGGTCGCCAGCGCGCCGCCGAGGTCGGCGATCGGCGTGCGGACGGTGTGCCACGGCAGGACCGGGGCCAGCAGCCCGGTCTCGGCCGCGAACGCCGCCAGCAGCCGGTCGGTGTACCCGGCGAGGTCGGTGCCGCCGTACGCGGCGCCGCCCGGCCACGGGTGGATCCGGGCGTACTCGACGTAGCCGGCCAACGTCCCGGCCGCGCCGCCGAGTTGGGCGGGCAGGCCGACCCGTACCCGGCGCAGCCGGGTGGCCGCGTCGAGGACGCCCTGGAGCCAGCCGGCGGCCTTGAGGCCGAAGGTGATCGGCACGGCCTGCAGGGCGAGGGTCCGGCCGGGCATCGGGGTGTCGCGGTGCTCCTCGGCGAGCCGGGCGAGCGCCGCGGCCACCCGGTCCAGGTCGGCCAGCACCAGTGCCGTCGCCCGGGAGGCCACCAGCATCGCGGCGGTGTCCATGATGTCCTGGCTGGTGGAGCCGCGGTGCACGTACTCCGCCGCGTCCGGGTCGCTCGCGGCGACCAGGGCGGTGAGTTCCTCCACCAGGGCCACCACGGGGTTGGCGGCGCCGCGGGTGCGGTGGGCCAGGCGGACCACGTCCAGCCGGTCGGCCCGGGCGTGGTCGGTGATGGTGGTGGCCGCCTCCGGGGGGACGAGGCCGAGCTTGGCCTGGGCCCGGACCAGCGCCGACTCGGCGTCCAGCAGGGCCTGCAGCCAGGCCTCGTCGGAGGTGGCCCGCTCGACCGGCGTGCCGGCCCGCACCGGCGTCAGCAGACCGGAGTCGAGGAACGGCCCGGAGTCGAGGAGCGGCCCGGTGTCGACGAGCGGATCGGTACCGTCGCCGCCGCTCATACCGTCGCCCTGGTCGACGCGGGCGACTGCGCGGCGGCACCGGCGGCGGAGACGGCGGGCAGCGGCGCCGCGGCGAGCCCGAGCACCGTCCGGGCGATGGCGTCCGCGTCGGTGAGCGTCACCGAGTTGACGCCCGGCCGGATGCCGGCGGCGGTCACCCAGTGCACAGCCTCGGTCGGCACGCCGAAGGCGAACCGCTTCGGGTGCGGGTGGTCCTCGGCGTCGACCAGGTGGTAGGGCCGGGCCGTCACCGCGACGCCGCCGGTCTGGTGGGTGGTGCCGCCCGGGTCGCCGATCTCGTACGGCCGGCACTGCCCGGTGGCGAGCAGGTAGCCGAGGAGCGGGTCGGCGGTGCGGCGCACGTCGATGTCGGGCAGCCGGGCGTCGATCAGGACGGCGGAGCTGACCTCGGACCCGGGGACGGCGGCGGACTCCGCCCGGAACAGGCAGCTCTGCGGATCGGCGACCGCCCGTACGCGCGGACCCAGGACGGTCAGCACGCCCGCCGCGAGCAGGGCGAGGGCCTCCTCGATCCGGTGGGCCGGCGGCCCGATCGAGAGGAAGGCGTTCAGCGGCGTGTACCACTGGTCCAGGTCCTCGTGGTGGGAGGTCCCGGTGAGGCCGCCGTGGTCGACCAGCATCCGGACTTCGTTGCGCAGGTCGCGCAGCACGTCCAGGGCGGCCTTCAGCGGGCCGCTGACGTTGCCGAGCCGGGCCTCGGTCAGGTCCTGGCGGAGGTAGTCGGCGAGCCAGTCGCGGAAGTCGTCGGGCCCGGCGAACTCCCGGTCCCCGTAGGGGCGGGCGATCCGCTCCCAGTCCCAGCGGCGCTCGCCGCCGAGGCCGGCGGCGTCGATCAGCGCCGTCTCCTCCGCACTGCCCCAGCCGGTGGCGAGGTAGCGCTCGCGGAAGCCGTCCACCTCGTCGGCGCGGCCGTCGGCCGCCAGCAGGGAGGTGCAGTAGACGGTCTCGACCTCCTTGGCGATCAGCGGCCAGACCTCGGCCCGGAAGTCGAGCCCGCCCCGCCCGGCCGAGCGGTCGCGCAGGGTGTCGATCACCTCGGGCACCAGGACGATCGGCAGGTGCCGCCCGTGCGCGCCCTTCTCGTTCTCGCCGCGCGAGTGGAACGGCAGGCCGCGCCGGGACCCGGCGTGCAGCAAGGGCTCGCGGCCGGACGGCCGGTAGCGCAGCAGCCCGTCCGGCGCCCGCTCGAAGCTGCCGCCCCGGCCGACGGTGAGCAGCGCCATGTAGTCGAAGAAGTTCAGGCCGAGGCCCAGCAGGACGACCGGCTCGCCCGGGCGGATCCGGTCGAGGTCGGTGTCGGCCGGGTTGGCCGGTGCGAGGTAGACCAGGCCCCACTCCTCGGCGAAGGCGGCCAGCGCGGCCTCCCGTTCGCTGTCCTCGGTGGGCAGGTGGCCCAGGGCCAGGACCACCGCGTCCAGACCGGTCAGGCGCTCGCCGTCGGCCAGCAGCACGGTCTGCCCGCCGTCGCCGGGCCCGGTCGCACCCGGTGCCCGCGGGCCCGGCGAGGAGGCGGCGGAGGCCGGGGAGCCCGAGGCGGCCGGCGCGTCGTCCAGCGCGACGGCGCGGGAGCGGTGCACGCGGATCGTGACGTGGTCCGGCGCGGTGGTCACCACCCGGTGGAACACCCACTCCAGGTAGTGCCCGTAGAAGGCGCGGGTGGGGTACGAGTCCGGCCCGAGCCGGGCCGCCTCGGCCATCACGTGCTCGGGGTACTGCCACCCCTCGAACGGGCCCATCAGGACGAGGAAGCGGGCCCACTCGTACAGGCTCGGGCCCAGTTGCAGCGGGCCCGCCATGTCGACGGTGTCGTCCGTGAACATGGTCACCTGCGAGGAGACGGTGTTCATGAGCAGCTGGTGCGGCTGGTCGGTGCGCCAGACCTGGCCGGCCCCCGGCGGGTGGGGCTCCACCACGTGGACGGTGGTCGGGACGTCGGCGCCCTCCGCGCGGGCGTTGGCGCAGAGGCGCTCCAGGACCGACAGACCGCGCGGCCCCATGCCGATGATGCAGATGTCGAGCTGTCGAGCAGTCATGTCCACTCTCCGGCGGATCGCGTGGGTGGGAAGCGGGGGTGTCCGGGCCTCGCGGCCCGGACTCGGCGGGCGGCGTCAGCGCAGGACCGCCCAGCCCCGCTTGGTGAGCTGGGCGGCGAGGTCGTCGGCGGCCTCCGGGTCGACGGTCAGGTCGAGTCGGCCGAACGGCTCGTCGGGGACGTGGTCGACGTTGAGGTCCACGATGTGCATCCCGGTGTTCCAGACGTCGGCGAACAACTGCTCGACGGCTTCCGGGTGGTTGGCCACCGGGACCGAGACCCGGCCGTTGCCGTCCCCGGGCCGCCCCGGCCCCCGGCGGGGCACCCGGTCCTGCCCGGCCACCCCGCGGCTGAGCAGCTCGCCCAGCGTGTGCTCGCCGCTGCGGCGCCGCTGCGGGTCGTCGGCACCGATGTCGCGCAGGGCGTCCAGGACCTGGTCGAGGTCCTTGCTGAACCCGGCGAGGATGTCGGCCACCGCCACCGCGTTGGTGCCGAGGATGTCCGTCCACAGGCCCGGGCTGCCGCCGGCGACCCGGGTGGTGTCCCGCAGGCCCTGGCCGGCCAGCCGGGCCGTCCCGGGCTCCATCGACTCCAGCTGGGCCGACAGCACGCTCGCCACCAGGTGCGGGGCGTGCGAGACCAGCGCGACCGCGCGGTCGTGGTCGTCCTCCTCCATCAGGATCGGGCGGGCACCGCAGAGCGCGACCAGCTGCAGGACGAGGTCCACCGCGTGCCGGTCGCTCTCCCGGGACGGGGTCAGCACCCAGTTGCGGCCCTGGAAGAGGTCGGCGGCGGCGGCGAACGGGCCGGACCGCTCGCTGCCCGCCATCGGGTGGCCGCCGACGAAGCGGCCGAGGTCGCAGCCGGCCTCCTCGGCGGCCGTCCTGGTCCGGGCCTTCACGCTGGACACGTCGGTGTACCAGTGGGCGAGCCCGAGGTCCTGCTGTTCCTTCAGCACCGGCGCCAACTGGGCCGGCGGAACGGCGATCACGGCCAGGTCGACCGGCTCCGGCGGCGGCCCGGCGACGCCCGCGTTGAGCGCGACGGCGGCGCCGACCGCCAGCGAGCTGCGGTCGAGCAGATAGGTCGTCAGTCCGCGTCTGCGCGCCGCCAGGGCGACCGAGGTGCCGATCAGGCCCGTGCCGACGACCGCGACGGTGCGCATCAGGGAGCTCCCGGGGAGCGCCAGAGGACCGGGAGGAAGGCCGGGTCGGCGTAGTCGGGCGTGCCCTCGGGGGTGCGCCGGACCAGGACGTCGTGGTTGTAGGCGACGATGCTCCCGTCGCTGCGGGTGAAGCGGCGGTAGCGGTTGGCGCCGTCCTGGAGGTGCAGCGAGATCGCCCGCCGCGGCCGGTCGCTGCGGTTGGCACCGCTGCCGTGGTACGTGCGGCAGTGGTGGAAGCTCATGTGCCCCTTGGGGATCACGATCGGGACCTTGCGCACCTCGGTGTTGTTGAACCCGGCGTTCTCCTCCAGCATCGCGTCGAGTTCCTCCCGGCTGCGCTCGGCGAAGTGCAGCGAGGTGGAGTCGCGGACGCTGGTCTCCTTCCAGCGGTGGCTGCCGTCGACCATGGTGATGGTGCCCAGTTCCTCGTCGCAGTCGTGGAACGGGATGAACGCGGTGAGCATCCGCTCGGAGGTCGAGGTGGCCCAGTAGTGGCGGTCGAAGTGCCAGGGCACGATGTTGCTCTGCTCCTCCGGGCGCGGCGGCTTGAGGATCAGGGTGGACTGGAACACCCGGATCTCCGCCGCCTCGGCCAGCCGCGCGGCGACCGCGCCGATCAGCGGCTTGCGCAGGATCCGCCCGATGGCGTCGTCCTCGTAGTGGACGTAGTCGTTGTGGCGCTGGACGGCGCCGTGCTCCGGCTCCCAGTAGGCGAGCTTGGGCGGGCGGACGGGCAGCGTCCGGTCCCGGTGGCCGGCGTAGTACCGCTCGCTGGCCTGCTCCAGCCCGTCGACCTCCGCGTCGGTGAGCAGCTTCTTGCTGAGGTACCAGCCGTGCTCGGCGTAGAAGCGGACGTCGTCGTCGGTCGGGAGGAGCTCCGACTCCTCGTCGGTGAGCCGGAATTCGGGGGTGGGTGCGGGTGCGGGCATGGTGGGTCCTCTCGGGTGCGCGTGGGCGGGGCAGGCGGGCGAGAAGGGAGCGGCCGGGAGCGGGCGGGGCAGCGTCAAGCGCCGACCTTCTCGCGCTCGACGGCCTCGTAGAGGGCCTTGATGTTGCCGCTGCCGAAGGTGCGGGCGCCGTGGCGGTCGATGACCTCCATGAAGTACGTTCGGCGCACGTGCATGGAGCGGGTGAAGATCTGGAAGAGCTGTCCCCAGTGGTCCCGGTCGACCAGCACGTTGGTCTCGCGCAGCTCCGGGATCTTCACGTCCGGGGTGCCGAGCCGCTCCTCCAGCAGGTCGTAGTAGCTCGCCGGGGTCTGGAGGAAGGTGACGCCGCGGCGCTCCAGGGTCTTCACCGCGTGGATGATGTCGCCGGTCAGCAGCGCCATGTGCTGGACGCCCGCCCCGCCGTGGCGGGTGAGGAACTCGTCGATCTGGCCGGGGCGCCGGTCGGTGACCGGCTCGATCAGGGTCAGCGTGACCTTCCCGGAGGGGCTCTGCACCACCTTGGAGTCCATGGCCTGCTCGCCGACCTCGATGAACTCCTCGAAGATCTGCTCGAAGCCGAAGACCCGCCGGTAGTACTCGACGGTGCCGGTCAGCTCGCCGGCCGGGACCACGACGGCGAAGTGGTCGATCTCGGTGAGCAGGTCGTCGGCCGGCTCCGGGTCCGGTGCCAGGACGCCGACCACGCCGGGGAGGAACTCCTCCGTCCCGCCGTGGCGTTCGACGAAGCGGTGCACCACGTCGCCGAAGGCCGCCACCTCGGCGGTGACCACCCGGGTGCCGTCCTGCTCGTACGCGACCGGTGCCGCCAGCGGGGCGGCGCCCGCGGCGACCGCCGTCTCGTAGGCCGCGGCCGCCGAGGTGGTCTCCAGGGCGATGACCGCGAGGCCGTCGCCGTGCCGGCGCACGAAGTCGGCGGCCGGGTGGTGCTCGGACAGCGGTGAGGTGAGGAGCACCTGGATGCCGCCCTGGCGGAGCAGCAGCGAGCGGTGGTCGGTGGGTTCGGACTCGCCGCAGAGGCGGAAGCCCAGCGCGGTGCAGAACCAGAACGCGGACTGTTGTGCGTCGCCCACGTAGAATTCCACGTGGTCTATTCCTTGAATGTCCATGAGAGATCTCCTGGGCGATATGTCAGGGAAACTTCGGTCAATCTCCGGAATCGTTCTCGCGGCGATTCCGGACGGCCAGGAACCGGCAGGACTCGCCGCCGGTCCGCAGGCATTCCGTCCGGGTGTCGCACACCGATACGCCGAGCCCCTCGAACCAGCCCTGGCGCATCTCCAGGCACGGACACTCGTAGCCGTCCAGGGCGCGGGCGGCCTTGAGCATCCGCAGCGCGTAGTTGTGGTGGACGACGGTCTCCCATTCCTCCTCGCCGAGGTGGATCTGCTCCGCGCCGTACATGTCGTCGGTCCACATGAGCGGCGGGACGTTCTCGAAGAGGTGGACGAACTCCTTCATCGGGATCTCGTCGAATTTCACGCCGGCCTGTCGGCGGTACCACATCGCCGCCCGGCGGGCGACGAACCGGATCGCCTCGGCGTTGATCTCGTTGGCCGCGCTCTGGCCGAACCGCTTCAGCACGCCCTGGTACCAGCGCGCGTCGTGCAGCCACCAGAACTGGTGGGCGGGCGGCTCCCCGCCCGGCCACCCGCCGGCGGGGTTCCCGTCGCCGGCCGGGCCGGCACCGGCCGCGGGGCCTGCGGAAGCCGGGCCGGTACCGGCCGCGGGGCCCGTACCGGCGGCCGGGCTCCCGCCGGCGGACGCGCCGGTCACCGGGCCGCGCCTTCCGGGGTCACCGACCGGACCCGGCCCTCGGCCGGGCCGAGCACCAGGCTGAGGTTGTGGCCGCCGAACGCGAAGGAGTTGGAGACGGCGGCCGAGACCCGGCCCTCCCGGGCCTTGCCGCGGACGTGGTCCAGCTCGCAGGCCGGGTCGACGGTGTCCAGGTTGCGGGTGGCGGGCACCACCTCGCCCGCGATGGCCAGGGCGGTGATGGCCGCCTCGGCCGCACCCGCCCCGCCGAGCAGGTGGCCGGTCATCGACTTGGTGGCGCTCACCGCCGGCGAGCGGCTGCCGAACACCGCGCGGACGGCCTTCGCCTCGGCCACGTCGCCGAGCTTGGTGCCGGTGCCGTGGGTGTTGACGTAGTCCACGTCCGCCGGGGCGAGGCCCGCGTCGGCGATCGCCCGGCGCATGCACGCCATCGCGCCCTCGCCGTCCGGGCGCGGGGTGGTGGGCCGGTAGGCGTCGGTGGTGGCGCCCCAGCCGAGCAGCTCGGCGTAGGCGGCCGCGCCGCGCGCCGCGGCGAGGTCGGCCCGCTCCACCACCAGGACCCCGGCGCCCTCGGCGAGCACGAAGCCGTTGCGCCGGGTGTCGAAGGGCCGGCTGGCCTCCTGCGGGTCGTCGAAGCCGTGGGCCAGCGCCCTGGCGTTGCCGAAGGCCAGCGCGACGGTGGGGTGCAGCGGCGCGTCGGAGCCGCCGCAGATCACCACGTCGGCCTCCCCGCCGCGGATCAGCCGCAGCGCCTCCGCGACCGACTGGGCCCCGGCCGCGCACGCCGTCGCGATGGCCGCGCTGTACCCGCGGATGCCGTACTTGATGGCGACCCGGGCCGCCGCCATGTTGGGCAGCATGCCGGGCAGCAGGTACGGGCTGACCGCGGCCCGCCCGCGGGCGTGCCGGCCCCGGGCCTGCTCCTCGTACGTCTCCAGGCCGCCGCCGCCGCTGGAGACCACCACGGCCGCCCGCAGCGGGTCCACGTCCCGGCCGACCACCAGGCCGGCGTCGGCGATCGCGTCGTCGGCGGCGGCGAGCGCCAGCAGCGCGTAGCGGTCGACGAACCGGCCCTCGCTCGGCGGCAGCACCGAGGTCGCGTCGATGTCCGGCGCGATCCCCGCGACGTCTACCCCCGAGCCGTGCAGCGGGTGCCCCTCGGGCGGCCGGCGCAGGCCCGACCGGCCGGCGCACAGCGCCTCGAAGGTGGCGCCGGCGCCGCGCCCGAGGGAGCTGACCAGGCCGATGCCGGTGACGACCGCACGGGGGCGGCCGACCCCGGTCATGCGGCGCTCCCCAGCGGCCCGGAGCCGTCGCCGAGCAGCTGCCCGGCGAGGTAGCGCTCGCGCAGCAGGACCTTGCGGACCTTGCCGGTCGGCCCGAGCGGGATCTGCGCCGGGTCCACCACCACGACGCCGCGCACCGTCGCCGCGACGTGCTCCTCCAGCGCGGCCCGGACGGCCTTCGCCCGGTCGGCGGCGGGGTCGGCGCCGGCGGCGAGCACCAGCAGCACATGGGTGGCGACGCCGCCGTCGGGCTCGGTGACCGCGACCACGGTGCACTCCAGCACGTCGGACAGGGCGGCCAGCACCCGCTCCTCGGAGGCGGCGGTGTACAGCCGGCGGCCCCCGCCCAGGTCGATCGAGTCCACCTGCCGGTCGACGTGGTAGTAGTAGCCGGCCGCGTCCCGGTAGACCAGGTCGCCGGTCAGGAAGTAGCCGTTCAGCCGGGTGCGCCAGGTGGTCACCGAGTCGTTCCAGTACCCGAGGGCGAGGGTCGGCGCGTTCACGCCGAGCTGCCCCACCTCGTTCGGGCCGAGCGGCGCGCCGTCCTCGTCCAGCACGGCGACGTCGGAGAAGGCGTGCGGCTTGCCGATGCACCGGCCGTAGCGGGAGGTGCTGGAGGTGTGGGTGATGAAGAACTGCGAGTGGCCCATCTCGGTCGAGCCGAGGCCGTCGATGAACACCGAGCCGGGCACCACGCGGATCCCGCCCGCGCCGGCCGCCCGGCGGTTGCCGACCGAGACCAGCCGCCGGATGTGGGCCTCGTGGGCGCAGTCGCCGGTGTTCCACCAGAGCTGGACGGAGCCGAGGTCCCGGGCCGCGAGGTCGACCGCGGCCAGCTCCGACCAGGTGGCGGCGAAGCCGAGGACGCCGGTGGGGTGCCAGGCCTCGATCGCGTCCAGCACGGCCTCCCCGGTCTGCTGGGAGAGGACCAGCAGCTCGGACCGGTTGGCCAGCGCGAGGTTGACCGCGATGACGGTGGCCGCGTGGGCGGCGGGCAGCGCGCCGAGCAGCCGGTCCACGCCCTGGGCCCGGGGCAGGGTGAGCCGGTGGCGCACCGAGGCGAAGAGGCTGGCGTGCGAGTGCGCGACCGCCTTGGGCAGGCCGGTGGTGCCGGAGGAGTGGGTGATCACCGCCGGGTCGCCGGGGTGGTGCCGGAACTGCGCCGGGGCGGCGGCCGGGTCGCCGGCACCGAGCCCGGCGACGTCGATCACCTGGGCGACGCCGAGGTCCTCGTCGCCGAACGCCGCCCGGTGCGCGGCGTCGACCAGGACGGCCGCGGCCCGCAGCCGGCGGATGTACTCGGCGGCCGGCTCGGCCGGCAGCCGGCCGTTGACCAGGGCCGGGACGGCGCCGATCCGGGCCAGCGCCAGGAAGCTCAGCACCTGGTCGGCGCCGGCGGAGACCTGGACGGCGACCGGGTCCCGGGGGCGGATGCCGAGGGCGTGCAGCGAGGCGGCGCGGGCGGCCACCCGGCGGTCCAGCTCGCGCAGGGTCAGCGGCTGGAGGGCCGGGTGGCCGTCCACCTCGGTGTCGAAGGTCAGCGACGGCTCGTCGAGCCCCTCGCCGCGGGCGATCAGCGTGGTGAGCACATTGCCGGTGCCGAGCTGCTGGTCCGCAGCGAGCTCGGCGCGGATCTTGCTGAGGCTCATGGCTTCCTCTCCGTTGCGTCCGTGACCGCTCTGCCGGGGGGTGCCGGCAGGCGACAGATCAGGTGGGCTTCCGCACGGTCGCGCCCGCCCGGGCCGGCGGCCTGCTCGACCAGGAGCAGCAGCACCTCGTCCGCGTCGCCGTCCTCGATCAGCAGGTCGGCCAGCTCGCGGCCCTGGTGGGCCGGATCGGCGCCCGGGCTGACGCAGACCACCGGACCGACCAGGTCCCAGCGGGCCGCGACCCAGCCGAGGACGGCGTTGGGCACGGACTGGAAGAACAGCAGCGGCTGCAGGCGCCCGCCGCCGTCGACCGCGGCCGCGACGGCCTCGGCCGTGCCCTGGTCGCCGTACTCGCTGACCAGGACGACCGCGGTGGGCCGCTCGCCGGCGGGTTCGGCGGGCTCGCCGTAGCCGCGCCGCAGACAGCGGTCGGCGACGGTGGCGACCAGTGCGGGGAAGGTCGAGGCGATGAACCCGGCCGGCATCGCGGGCGCGCCGTCGTCGCCGGGTTCGGGCCAGGAGGCCACCGCCCGGACGGCGCTCCCGCCGTGCCGGTGCGGGGCGGCGGCCGGGGCCGCCGGGGGCGTGGTGGTGCTCATACGGCACCGACCAGCAGGGCGGTGTTGGCGCCGCCGAACGCCGCGTTCAGGCTCAGCGCGTACGCGGGCCGCGCCGGGTGGGGGCCCTCGGTGACGAGGTTGAGCCCGCACCGCTCGTCCGCCGCCAGGAAACCCGCGTTGACGGGCAGCCGGCCGGAGCGCAGCGCGCCGACCGTGACGACGAGTTCCAGCACCCCGGAGGACTCCAGGGTGTGGCCGTGCACCGACTTGGACGAGCTGACCGGGATCAGGGCCGCCCGCTCGCCGAGCGCCTCCCGCAGACCGGCCGCCTCGGCGGCGTCGCTGGCCGCCGTCCCGGTGCCGTGCGCGTTGATGTAGCCGATGTCCTCGGGCCGCCGACCCGCCCGGCGCAGGGCGGCCCGGACGGCCCGGGCCAGCCCGGTGCCGTGCGGGTGCGGCTGGCTGACGTGGTGGGCGTCGCCGGCCCGGCCCCAGCCCGCCAGCCGGGCCAGGACGGGGGCGCCGCGGCGCTGCGCCGCCGCGGCCGACTCCAGCACCACCGCCGCCACGCCGTCGCCGAGCAGCATGCCCCGGCGGCCGGCGCTGAACGGGCGCAGCCGGCCGTCGGGCGCCAGGGCCCGCCCGGCGTCGAAGAGCGCGAAGTGCTCCTCGTCGACCAGGTAGCCGGCGGCCACCACGACGCGCTCGACCCGGCCGCTGCTGATCGCCGCGGCGGCGTCCGCGACGGCGGTGCTGCCGGCCACGCAGGCCGTGGTGTAGGCGAGGACCTCGCCGCCGAGACCGGACCGGTCGGCGAGGGCGCGGGCGGTGCCGGCCGGGGTGCGGCCGGTCCGCTCGGCGACCGGCAGCCGGGTGACCGCCGGGTCGGTGTGGCCGGCCAGCAGGAGGCGGGCGGCGGCCCGGTCGCCGGCGCCGAGCCGGGCGTGCGAGCAGGCCTCCTCGACGACGGCGGCCAGCTCCTCGACGAGGTCGGGGTCGCCGGGCAGCTCGGCGGCGGCGCCGGCCCGGAACCGGGTCACGTCGAACCGGGTGACCGGCCCGAAGGCCGGCTCGCCGGCGGTGACCCGCTCGTGCAGCGCCTGCGCGCCGCGGCCGCAGGCGGAGACCGCCGACAGGCCGGTGATCACCGGGGCGGCACCGCCGCCCCGGCCCGGGGGTCCGCCCAGGACGGGGGTGTCATCCATGGCCTGCCCTCGCCAGCTGTTCGCCGAGGACGGTGACGGCGCCGGGCACGGTCGCCATCCGGACGAGCTCGTCGTCGTCGAGGTCCAGCTGCACCTGGTAGCGCTGCTCGACCTGGTGGACCAGCCAGGCGAGCTCCAGGGAGTCGATCTGCTCGATCGCGTCCTGCGGAGTGCGTTCGCGGTAGGTCGAGAGCAGTTCCAGTACGTCGTCGCGGTCGATCTGCCGGGTCGGGCTCACTCGGAACCACCGCCGGTCCGGGCCAGCGAGGCGCGCCGGGCGATCTCGGCGGCGAGCTCGCCGAGGGTCATCAGGGCGAGCTGCTCGGTCTCGTCCTCGTCGATCCGGACGCCGAAGGTGTCCTCGACCTGGACGGCGATCTCGGCGAGGGCGAGCGACTCCAGGTCGAGGCCGGCCGGGCCGAGCGGGGTGTCGTCGGTGATCTCGGAGACGTCGTAGTTCATCTCGGCGAGGCTGGCGACGATGAACGTGTTGATGTCGTTGCTCATGGTTCCGACTCCTTTGTCATGTCCACGTACTGGGCGGGGGTGTTCGGGACGGGGTTCGCGAGGTGGGGGCGTGCGGTGTGGGGCGTGCGGCGTGGGCCTGCGGGGTGGGGGCGCGCGGCGCGGCGGTCGCGCGCGGGCAGGCCGGATCACGGAAGGGGGGAGGGGGAAGCGCGTGGGTGCCGGGAGGGCGCGGGCTCAGGACCTCGCGCGTTCGACGGCGCCGCGCAGCGCCGCGGGGTCGCGCACCAGCTTGCCGGTGCCGGTCCTGGGGAGGTCCGGCAGGACGTGGAGGCTCCGCGGCCGCTTGTACGGCGCGAGGCGGGCGGCGAGCGCCTGCTCCAGCTCGGCCGGGCCGGCCGGCTCGGAGAGGGTGAGGTACGCCTCGATGTGGTGGCCGTGCAGCACCACCGCCTCGCGGACCTGCGGCAGCGAGAGCACGGTCTGCTCCACCTCGGCGAGGTCCACCTTGAGGCCGCCGACGGAGATCTGGGAGTCCAGCCGGCCCCGCACGCGCAGCCGGCCGGTGGCCGGGTCGAGGGCGCCGGCGTCGCGGGTGCGCAGCCAGCCGTCCTCCCAGCGCGGGGTGGCGCCGGCGTCCAGGTAGGGGGAGACCGGCAGTCCGAGCAGGATCTCGTCGGCCGTCACCCGCACGTCCAGGCCGGGTGCGACGGCGAGCTCGGGCCGGTGCCGGCCGGCGACGTCGGTGGCGATCACGCCCGCCTCGGTCATGCCGTACATGTTGCCCAGGGTGGCGTGGTAGCGCGTGGTGAACGCCTCCCAGACCTCCTGGCGGACGGGCTCGCCGCCGGTGATCATGCCGCGCAGGAAGGGCAGTTGGGGCGGATCGGTGACGGCGGCGAGGATCTCGGCGTGGAACGGGACGCCCAGGACGGTGGTCGGCTCGCCCGCCGCCGCCACCGCGCGCAGGATCCCGTCGACGGTGAACCGCTCGGGCACCACCATCCGGGCGCCGCCGTGCAGGCTGTACAGCAGGCCGCCGACCAGGCCCAGCACGTGGACCATGGAGGCCAGCATCACCACCCGCTCGCCGCGGCGCGGGAAGCCCTCGATGCGGTCGTACCGCGCCAGCTCGCCGAGCAGGTCGGCGGCCGAACGGCCGATCACCTTGGACGGGCCGGTCGACCCGGAGCTGAGCTGGATCAGGACGTGGTCGCCGCCGCCCGCCCGGCCGGGGAGCCGGGTGATCCGCGGTTCGATCCGGTGGAACCCGCGCAGGGCGGTGGCGGTGACCGGGCCGAGCGGCTCGACCAGCAGCCGCGGTGCGAGCCGCTCCAGCGCCAGGCCGATCTCGTGCTCGGTCAGCCGGTGGTCCAGCAGGGCCACCTGCGCCCCGAGCTGCCAGGCGGCCAGCAGCTCGACGGCGCAGGCCAGTGACGGGGGCAACCGCAGGGCGAGCCGCCCGCCCGGGCCGAGGCCGGCCTCGGCGAGTGCCTCCCGGCGCCGCGCCACCAGGGCGCGAAGCCCGCTCCGGGTCACCGGCCGTTCGAACTCCAGGCAGATCTCGGAGTCCGGGCCGGCCAGCAAGCTCCGGTCGACCCAATCATGCTGGATTTCCGATGGTAATAAGCGCTGCATCGCGATCGCTCCAAAACATGCACATCGGTTTGATTGTACGCATATTTTGCACGTATCCGGACACGCTGAACGGGGCCTGCCGGGAGAAATCCTCATTTCGGGGGGGGATTAATTTCACCCCCACCGCGAAACCGTGGCCGCTATTCATCCTTACACGAGGGGGATTGGATCGCAAGAGTCAATCCGCCGACGTACAGTCCAAGAATTAGAATTCCTCGGACGCGGTGTGCGGGGCGCGGACGGCGGAGCTGTGGATATCCGTGATCCGGGGGAGGCCGGACAGCGCCATCGCCTCCTCCAGTTCGTCGCGGAGCAGGCCGAGCACGTCCGAGACGCCCTCGGCGCCGGCGTGTGCGAGCCCCCACAGGACGGGGCGGCCCACCAGGGCGGCATCCGCCCCGAGGGCCAGCACCTTGAGGACGTCGGTGCCGTGCCGGATCCCGCCGTCGACGATGACCCGACACCGGCCGGCCGCCGCCGCGGCCACCTCCGGCAGTGCGTCGACGCTCGCGACCGCGCCGTCCAGCTGGCGGCCGCCGTGGTTGGAGACGATCACCGCGTCGACGCCGTGCTCGACCGCCAGCCGGGCGTCCTCCGCGGTCAGGATGCCCTTCAACACCAGTGGGAGATCGGTGAGTTCGCGCAGTCGCGCCAGATCGGCCCAGGTGATGGAGGGGTCGAACTGCTCGCGGGAGTGGCGCTCGATCGCCGAGCTGCCGGTGGCGGCCAGGTGGCTCGCCGCCATGACGGCGGAGTCCACGTTCGCGGCCCGGACGCCCGGCGGCAGGGTGAAGCCGTTGCGGACGTCGCGCGGGCGCCGGGCGACCCGCGGCGCGTCGACGGTGAGGACCAGCGCCTTGCAGCCGGCCTCCTCCGCCCGGCGGACGAGGCCGGTCAGCAGCTCCCGCTGCCGGAGCCAGTACAGCTGGAGCCAGAGCGGAGCGCTCCCGGCCGCCTCGGCGATCTCGGCGAGCGGACGGCTGGCGAAGATGCTGACGATCAGCGGGAGCCCGGCCTTGCCGGCTGCCCGTGCCGTCGCCAACTCACCCTCAGGGTGTGCGAGTTGGTGATAGGCCATCGGCGCGATGCCGATCGGTGCGGCGATGTCGGTGCCGAGCAGGTCCGCCCTGGTGTCACACACCGTCACATCGGTGAGGACCCGCGGCCGGATCCGGATGCGCTCCAGGGCGGTCCGGTTGGCGGTCACGGTCGACTCGGTACCGCTGCCGCCGTTGATGAAGTCCCAGATGTCTCTGGGGAGTCGATCCTTGGCCAGCCCCTCGTACTCGCGGACGAGCAGGGGCTTCACGCCCAGTCGATCCATCTGATCCCCCGGTTCTGCGGCTGAGTCGGGGGTGCCGGAGAGTCCGGCGACCCCGGCCTGAGAACTCTGACCGATCGGTCGTACATTTTCTACCACCATCACGCGGGCCGGGCCAAGGGCCACCAGGGCCCGACGGCGCGGATATGGCAAGTCTTTAACATAGAGCATGAGGATATGAAGAAGTCTTCAAATATGGGACGGCCGTCACCCGCCGGGGCGGGTGACGCGGGGGGCCGACCGGGCCCGCGGGGCGGGCCGATCGGCCGTCGGGACGGGCGTGGGTCAGGCCGGCAGGACGGACGGTTCGGTGCAGAGCGCACTCAGCCGGGCCCTGATCGCGGCCCGGGACTTCTCGTACGCGCGGGCGTCGTCGTGCAGCAGCGAGACCCCGTTGGCGGCCTCCAGCAGGGCGATCACCTCGAAGGCGAGCTGGTCACTGTCGGTGCCGGGCAGCAACTGGCCGAGCTGGACCGCGTCGGCGAGGGCCTGGGTCACGATCTGCTGCCACGTCACACTGGCGTTGGCGACGGCGTCGCGGACCCGCCCGGGGCGGGAGTCGAACTCGGCGAACGCCGAGAAGAAGAAGCAGCCGCCGGGGAAGACCCTGGTCCGGGAGTACTCCAGCCACCGCTCGCAGAGGTCCCAGACCCGGCTCAGACCGGGCGTCACCTCCATCGCGGGGTCGACGACCTGCTCGGTGTAGATCTTCCCGGCCGCCCGGACCGTGGCGAGCTGCAGGTCCTCCTTCGAGCCGAACAGGGCGAACACCCCGCTCTTGCTGATCTGCAGATCGGTCGCCAGCCGGCCGATCGACAGTCCGTCCAGCCCCTCGGCCGAAGCGATGTCGACGGCGCGGCGCAGGATGGCGCGGCGCGTCTGGTTGCCTCGCAGAATGCGGCCGTCCGTCCGCGGGTTGACCATGGTGACTCCCTCCGTCTGGGGGTGGCGGGGCGCGATCGGGGCGCAGACCCGGGTGGGGGTGAGTGGCCGGGAACCGGGTCGCCGGACCCGGCCGCCCGGCTCGTCCGCACGGTCCGCAGTCACCGCCGGTCGGTCGGTGACGAGCGACCGGCGAAGGGCGGTCGGTGAGGAGACGAGAAGCCTACGGCATCGGCCTGAGCAGGCGATTCGCGGTGTGGCCGGCCGACGCCGGCGGTGCGGCCGACGGGCCGTGGGCGATGGGTCGGTGGCCGTCCCCGGGGCGCGGGCACGGAGCACCGGCGGTGGTGCGGGCGGTCGTGCCGGCGGGTGGTGCGGGCGGGCCGCTGCCGACGGGCGTCGGTCCGCCCGTCGGGCCGGGCGGACCCTAGCGGCGGCCGGCCGACTGCGGAGCGGGCTGCGCGGGCTCGACCGCGGCGGCCGGCGCGGCCCCCGCCCGGCGCCGCGCGTACACGTTGGAGGCCGCCAGCGCGGCGAGCACCACGCAGACCCCGCCGATCTCGTAGCCGGTCGGCCGGTGGCCGCGGAACGCCTGGATCACGAAGGCGGTGACCGGGACGAGGTTGATGAACAGCACGCCGTTCGACGGCCCGAGGTTGCGGAAGGCGGTGTTCCAGGTCAGCGCGGCGACGGTGGTCGCGGCGAACACGACGTACAGGATCTGCGCCCACACCGCCGGGTACTCGCCCACGCCGGGGTTGTCGATCCAGCCGGCCACCGAGGCGACCAGGGTGATCACCAGGATGCTCACCGTCCCGAGCAGGCAGCTCAGCGTGGTGTAGCGCAGCGGCGACCAGGTGGGGAAGGCCGCGGCCCCGGTGGTGTACAGGACCCAGCCGGCCACGCCGACCAGCGTCAGCAGGCCGCCGTAGCCGACCCCGCCGGTGACCACCCGGGCCGGGTTGCCGTTGCCCAGCACCATGGCGACGCCGAGCAGGGCGACCAGCACCAGGCCCAGGGTGACGGCCGGCGGCGCCTTGCGGGTGCGCCCCCACATCACCAGCACCGTGACCAGCGGCATGGTCGCCATGATCAGCGCCGAGCTCTGCGCGGGGATGCTCTCCAGGCCCACGTAGGTGCAGAAGTTGAAGCCCGCGAACCCGATGGTGGAGAGCACCCAGAGGCCGCCCAGCCGCCCCTCGAAGCGGAAGGCGCCGCGGCCCTCCCGCAGGAGCAGCAGCAGGCAGAACACGCCGGCGGCCAGCACGAACCGAACTGCCGTCAGGTGGAACGGGTCGAGGTGTCCGTACGCGGACTTGGCGACGGCGAACATCCCGCCCCAGGCGAGCCCGGTGGCGATGCCGCAGGTGACGCCGACCGCTGTGCGTGAGACCGCCATGACTGAAATCCCTTCCGCCGGCGGGCGCGCCGAGGGCGCGGCCGCTTCACGGCCAGGTCTAACTGACCGAACGTACCATTAGTTATCTCATGAACGCGCCCTGTGAGTAGGGCGCTTGGCGTCCTTGACAATATCCGATCGATCGTTCACTTTGTTTGACGTTCACCCGTGCCCCTCCGATCCGATGGTGGAAGCGTGGCCAGAGAACCCTCAGCAGTGAACCGCGACCGCAGCCCGTGGAACTGGCTGCTCGCACCGGCGGCCCTCGCGCCGCTGCTCACCTTCGTCTTCAACCGGGATCTGCCGAGGCTGGCCGGGATCCCGTTCTTCTACTGGTTCCAGCTCCTGCTGGTCGCCTTCGCGGCGGCCTGCACCGCCGCCGTCCACCTGCGGACCCGTCGCGCCGGAGCGTCCGATGACGCTTAACCTCACCGAACTCGTGCTGTTCACCGTCCTGTTGACCGGGGTGACGGTGATGGGCCTGCTGGCCTCGCGGTGGCGCCGCTCGCACACCATGGACGACCTGCAGGAATGGGGCCTGGGCGGCCACCGGTTCGGGAGCTGGATCACCTGGTTCCTGATCGGCGGCGACCTCTACACCGCGTACACCTTCATCGCCATCCCGGCGCTGATCTACCAGGTGGGCGGGGCCGGCTTCTTCTCGCTGCCCGACCTGGCCATCGTCTATCCGATGGTCTACCTGCTGCTGGTCCGGCTCTGGTCGGTCTCCCGCACCCACGGGTACGTCACCACCGCCGACTTCGTCCGCGGCCGGTTCGGCTCCCGCGCCCTGGCGCTCTGCGTCGCGGTGACCGGGATCCTCTCCACCCTGCCCTACATCGCCCTTCAACTCATGTGCATCGAAGCGGTGTTGAAGACCATGGGGGTCAACGGCGAGTGGCCGGTGGTGCTCGCCTTCGTGGGGCTGGCCGGCTTCACCTACCAGTCCGGCCTGCGCGCCCCCGCCCTGATCGCGGTGGTCAAGGACATCCTGGTCTACGCGGTGGTCATCGCGGCGGTGATCTACATCCCGATGAAGCTCGGCGGCTGGGGCCACATCTTCGACGCGGCCGGCCACAAGTTCGCCGCGAACGGCAAGGGCAACGTCGTCCTGGACTCCGGGAACCAGCTCAACTACGCTTCACTGGCGCTGGGTTCGGCGATGGGCCTGTTCCTCTTCCCGCACACCAGCACCGCGGCACTGGCCAGCCGGGACCGCAACGTGATCAAGCGGAACATGGCGGCGCTGCCCGTCTACAGCCTCGCCGTCGGCTTCATCGCCCTGCTCGGGCTGATGGCCATCGCGGCCGGGGTGGTCCCGCTCACCTCCGACGGCAAGCCGGACTCGAACACCGTGGTGCCGCTGCTGTTCCACCAGATGTTCCCCGACTGGTTCGCCGGGATCGCCTTCGCGGCGGTGGGCATCGGCGCCCTCGTCCCCGCCTCGGTGATGTCGATCGGCGCGGCCAACCTCTTCACCCGCAACATCTACCGCGAGTTCCTGCGGCCGCAGGCGTCGCCGGCGCAGGAGGCCAAGGTCTCCAAGGTGGCCTCGCTGGTGGTGAAGTTCGGCGCGCTGATCTGCACGCTGATGCTCACGCCCCAGTTCTCCACCGACTTCCAGCTGATCGGCAATGTGATCATCCTGCAGACCCTGCCGGCGGTGGGGCTCGGGATCGTCATCCGCTGGTTCCACCGCACCGGCCTGCTGGTCGGCTGGGTGGTCGGGATGGCCTCCGGGCTCTGGATGCTCTACCGGATCCCGAACCCGGCCACCGGGCACGCCCACTTCGGGGGCAACGCGCTCCCGCTGTCGGACCTCGGCCTGCCCACCCACATGCCGATGTACGTCGGCTTCCTCGCCCTGGTCGTCAACCTGGTGGTGACCGTCCTGGTGACCCTGGTGTGCCGGGCCGTCCGGGTGCCGGACGGCATCGACGAGACCCGCGGCGACGACTACTTCCGCTCGCCCGCACCGCAGGACGAACCGCGGCCGGTCCCCGCGACCCCGCAGCCCGTCACCATCGTTCCCGCCGCCGCGCCCGCAGCCCGGGCCGAAGGGCTCGTCGCACTGAAGGAGGAGTCATGACCCTGATCCTGAACGCCTGGTACGTGGCCGCGTGGCCCGAGGAGCTCCCGGCCGGCGAGATCCTCTCCCGCACGATCTGCAACGAGCCGATGGTGTTCTTCCGGGACCGCGAGGGCCGGCCGGCCGCGCTGGAGGACCGCTGCTGCCACCGGCAGATGCCGCTCGCGCTCGGCAGGCTCGAAGCGGACTGCACCCTGCGCTGCATGTACCACGGGATGCGCTTCGAGGCGGACGGCAGCTGTGTGGAGGCCCCCGGCCAGGACCACATACCGGCGGCGGCCAGAGTGCGGACCTTCCCCGCGGTCGAGCGCCACGGCTACGTCTGGGTCTGGCCGGGGGAGCCGGCGGCCGCCGACCCGGACCTCATCCCGGCGATCTTCGAGCGCAACGACCACCCGGACTGGACGTCCGTGCACGGGACGATCCACCTCCAGGCCAACTACACCCTGCTCGCCGACAACCTGATCGACACCACCCACGAGACCTACGTCCACGTCGGCAGCCTCGGCGACGACAACATCCAGGCCAACCCGATCAGCGTGACCGGCGACGACACCTCGGTGCTGGTCACCCGGTGGATCCTGGACCACGACGCGGCGCCGCTGTGGCGCGAGGCGCTCGACCGGGACGGCAACGTCGACCGCTGGCAGATCATCCGGTTCCAGCCGCCGGCCTCCACCGTGCTGGACGTGGGCGTCGCCCCGGTCGGCAGCGGCGCGCCGGAGGGCGACCGCAGCAACGGCGCGGAGGGCTGCAACCTCAACTTCGGCACCCCGGAGACCGAGCACACCACCTGGTACTTCTGGGCCTTCGCCCGGCGGTTCCGGCGCACGGAGCCCGGCTACGACGAGGTGCTGCAGAAGAAGTTCGCCAACGTCTTCGCCGAGGACAGCGGCGCCATCGAGGGCGCCTACTCGGTGATGCGCCGCAACCCGGGCCGGCCGACGGTGAACCTGCGCAACGACGCCGGCACGCTGCGGGCCCGCCGGCTGGTCCAGCAGATGGCCGAGGCCGAGGAGGCCGCCCGGGCGGGCGGCACGGTCTGAGCGGTACCGCCCGGACCGTTCCCCCCCGGTGGACCGGCGCCGACCCCGTCACCGGCGCCGGTCCACCGCACCGACAGCACGTCAGAGGCAGCACCTCCCTCACCGAACGAGAGGAAAGACCGATGGAGCTCATCAACAAGGTCGCCGTCGTCACCGGCAGCGGACGAGGGCTCGGCCAGGCCTACGCCCTGTCGCTCGCCGCCGCCGGCGCCGCCGTCGTGGTCAACGACGTGGACGCGGACGCGGCCGAGCAGACCGTGAAGCTGGTCGCCGACGCCGGCGGCCGGGCCACCGCGGTGGTCGCCGCGGTCGGTGACACCGAGTCGGCCGACGCCCTGGTCGCCGCCGCCGTGGACACCTTCGGCCGGCTGGACGTGATGGTCACCAACGCGGGGATCCTGCGCGACCGGGTGCTGTGGAAGATGACCGACGAGGACTTCGACGACGTGGTGCGGGTGCACCTGCGCGGCACCTTCGTCTGTGCCCGCGCCGCCGCGATCCGGATGCGCGAGCAGGGCGAGGGCGGCCGCCTGATCCTGGCCGGCTCCCCGGCCGGGCAGCGGGGCAACTTCGGCCAGACCAACTACGCCGCCGCCAAGGCGGGGATCGCCGCGATGGCCCGCACCTGGGCGATGGAGCTCTCCCGGGCCGGCATCACGGTGAACGCGGTGATCCCGAACGCGGCGACGGCGATGACCAAGACCATTCCCGCCTTCGCCCCGCACATCGAGGCCTGGGAGAAGGACGGCACGCCGCTGCCCGACTTCCTGCGCAAGGGCATCGGCTTCGGCAGCGCCGAGGACGTGGCCGGGGTGGTGGTCTTCCTGGCGTCGGAGGCCGCCAAGGACGTCAACGGCCAGTGCGTCGGCATCGGCGGCGACAAGCTCTCGCTCTGGTCGCACCCGGAGGAGGTGTCCTCGGCGTTCGTCGACGGCGGCTGGTCGGCGGACGCGATCGCCACCGCCTGGTCCACCTCGGTCGGGGCCGAGCCGCAGTCCTACGGCATCGCGGCCCTGCAGAAGCTGTCCGGCTGATCCGTCCCGCCGATCCGCCCGGCCGGGCCGGCCCCCCGTCGCCCCGGCCGGGCCGGTCCCGCCGTCCGCCGACCCACCCCGAAGGAGACAGCAGATGACTTCGCTCAACCTCGACGACCTCGTCGCGATCGACATGCACACGCACGCGCAGGTCTCGCTGGCCGGCCACAACTCGCTGCCGGACGAGATCGAGGAGGCCTCCGCCGCGTACTTCAAGGTGGAGCGCCGGCAGTACCCCAACGCCGCCGACATGGCCGGCTACTACCGGGAGCGCAAGATCGCCTGCGTGATCTTCCCGGTCGACGCCGAGGCGGCGACCGGCACGCCGGCCGTCTCCAACGAGGAGGTCGCGCAGGTCGCCGCCGAGAACGCGGACATCCTCATCCCGTTCGCCAGCATCGACCCCGCCAAGGGCCGGCTGGGCGCCCGCGAGGCCCGCCGGCTGGTCCGGGACTTCGGCGTGCGCGGCTTCAAGTTCCACCCCAGCGTGCAGGGCTTCTACCCCAACGACCGCTCCGCGTACCCGATGTACGAGGCGATCGAGGAGCTGGGCGTACCGGCGCTGTTCCACACCGGCCAGACCGGGATCGGGGCCGGCGCACCCGGCGGCGCGGGCATCCGGCTCAAGTACTCCAACCCGCTGCTGATCGACGACGTCGCCGCCGACTTCCCCGGCCTGCCGATCGTCATGGCGCACCCCTCCTTCCCCTGGCAGGACGAGGCGCTGGCAGTGGCCAACCACAAGCCGCTGGTCCACATCGACCTGTCCGGCTGGTCGCCGAAGTACTTCCCGCCGCAGCTGGTCCAGTACGCCAACACCCTGATCCAGGACAAGGTCCTGTTCGGGTCCGACTTCCCGATGATCACGCCGGACCGCTGGCTGGCGGACTTCGAGAAGCTGGAGATCAAGCCGACGGTGCGGCCGAAGATCCTCAAGGACAACGCCGCCCGCCTGCTGGGGCTCGTCAAGGACTGAGGGAGGGCTGAGCGAACCGTGCGCAACAACGGAATCGGCTCGTGGCCGGCCCGCCGGGCCAGGCGCTCCCCGGAGCGGGTCGCCCTGGTGTTCCAGGACCGCCCGGTCAGCTACCGGGAGGTGCACGAGCACGCCCTGCGGGTCGCCAACGGCCTGCACGCCCTCGGGGTCCGGCGCGGCGACCGGGTGGCCTACCTCGGTGGGAACCACCCGGCGTTCCTGGAGACGCTGTTCGCCTGCGGCCTGCTCGGCGCGGTGGCCGTTCCGCTCAACACCCGGCTGGCCACCCCCGAACTGGCCCACATCCTGGCCGATTCCGGGAGCACCGTGCTGGTCCACGGGCCCGGCCACGCCGAGGCGGTGGCCGGGCTGCGGACCGGCACGGCGGTGCGCACCTTCGTCCCGCTGGACGGGGCCCCGCCCGCCCCGGCCGGCGACGTCCGGTACCGGGAGCTGCTCGCGGCCCCGGCCGACCCGATCGACCTGCCGGTCGACCACCCGGACCCGTGCCTGATCATGTACACCTCGGGCACCACCGGCCGGCCCAAGGGCGTCGTCCTCACCCACGGCAACGTGATCTGGAACTGCCTGAACCTGCTGATCGACCTCGACCTGCGGGCCGACGAGATCGCGCTGGTCCAGGCCCCGCTCTTCCACGCGGCCGCGCTCAACCTCAGCTGCCTGCCCACCCTGCTCAAGGGCGGCACGGTGGTGCTGGAGGAGGCCTTCGACCCGGAGCGCGCGCTGCGGGCGATCGAGCGGGAGCGGGTCACCTTCGTGTTCGCCGTCCCCACCATGTACGACGCGGTGGCCGCCGCACCCGGCTGGGCCACCGCCGACCTGAGCAGCCTGCGCACGGTGCTCTGCGGCGGCGCGCCGGCCAGCGACCGGACGATCCGCACGTACCACGAGCGCGGCCTGCCCTTCGTCCAGGGCTACGGCCTCACCGAGAGCTCCCCGTGCGCCACCGTGCTGGACCGGGCCCGGGCGGTGGCCGGGGCCGGCACGGTGGGCGGCGCCAACTTCTTCTCCGACGTCCGGGTCGTCCGCCCGGACGGCAGCCCCACCGCGGACGGCGAGCGCGGCGAAGTCCTGCTGCAGGGACCGAACGTGACCCCCGGCTACTGGGGGAACCCGGACGCCACCGAGCTGGCCCTGCGGCCGGGCGGCTGGCTGAGCACCGGCGACGTCGCGGTCCGGGAGGCGGACGGCAGCCTGCGGATCGTCGACCGCGTCAAGAACATGATCATCTCGGGTGGGGAGAACATCTACCCGGCGGAGATCGAGAACGTGCTGCACGACCACCCGGCGGTCGCCGAGTGCGCCGTGTTCGGCGTCCCCGACCCGCACTGGGGCGAGGTCGGCCGGGCCGCCGTGGTGCTGCGGGCCGGCGCCGGCGCCGACGAGGGCGAGCTGCTGGCGTTCCTGCGGCGGCAGCTCGCCGGCTACAAGGTGCCCAAGGCCGTCCGCTTCGTTCCCGCCCTGCCCCGCAACGCCCTCGGCAAGCTCCTCCGGGACCGGCTCACCGCATCGCTCTGACCCGCTCCCGCCGCCCGCCGCCCGTCGCCCCCTCAAGTACCGAGCGCAGACCGCCGATCACCGATCACCGACGACCGATCACCGACGACAGATCACCGATCACCGACCTTCGACCGGAACGGACCCCGCCATGGCTGCCCATGTGTACACGCTGGACGAGCTCAGTAGCCTCACCGACCTCGACCTCGGCCACACCGACTGGCTGGAGGTGGACCAGGAGCGGGTGGACACCTTCGCCGACGCCACCGACGACCACCAGTGGATCCACGTCAACCCGGAGAAGGCCGCCACCGGCCCCTACGGCACCACCATCGCGCACGGCTATCTGACGCTCTCCCTGGTGATCCCGCTCTTCCTCGACCTGCTGGAGGTCAAGGAGGCCGGCATGGCCGTCAACTACGGCCTGAACAAGGTCCGCTTCCCGTCCCCGGTCCGCGTCGGCGACTCGATCCGGCTGGCCGGCCGGATCGAGTCGGTGAAGGACCTCGACGGGGCCGGCGTGGAGCTGCTGCTCAACTTCACGGTCGAGATCGACGGCGTTGCCAAGCCCGCCGCGGTCGCCCAGGCCGTCTACCGTTTCTACCGCTGACCCACCCGGATCCCGGGCTGTGGCCCGGATCCGTCTGTCCACCGACCAGGAGGAACCGTGGAGCTGGATGTCGTCGTCGTCGGAGCCGGTTCGGCCGGATGCGTGCTGGCCGCCCGCCTCAGTGAGGACCCGGGCCGCAGCGTCGTCCTGCTGGAGGCCGGTCCGGACTACACCGCCGACGGGTCGTGGCCCGCCGAACTGATCGACGCCGCCACGATGCCGGCCGTCCACGACTGGGGCTACGTCGACGCCCCGCCGCCGCCGGGGTGGTCCAGGCCGCTCGGGCTGCAGCGCGGCAAGCTGGTCGGCGGCTCCTCGGCGGTGAACTACTGCATCGCCCTGCGCACCCGCCCGGCCGACCACCACGCCTGGGCGGCCCAGGGCCTGCCGCGCTGGTCCTGGGAGGAGGTGCTCCCGTTCTACCGGGAGCTGGAGGACGACCCGGAGGGCGACGCCCGCTGGCACGGGGCCGGCGGCCCCGTGCCGATCGAGCGCGGCGGGGCCGACGGGCTGACGGAGTCCCAGCGGGCGTTCCTGGCGGCCTGCCAGAGCGACGGCCACAAGCTGGTCACCGACTTCAACGCGCCCACCGCCGCGGGCGCCGGCATCGCGCCGCTCAACCAGCGGGACGGGCGGCGGCAGAGCGCGGCGCTCACCCATCTGAAGCCGGCCCTGGACCGCCCCAACCTGCAGCTGCGTGCCGACACCGAAGTCCACTCGGTGCTGGTCGAGGACGGGCGGGCGGTCGGCGTCCGGCTCGGCAGCGGCGAGGAACTGCGGGCCCGCCAGGTCGTCCTCTGCGCCGGCAGCTACAGCAGCCCGGCGATCCTCCAGCGCTCCGGCATCGGCCCCGCCGACCACCTGCGCGAGCTGGGCATCACGGTGGTCCGGGACCTCCCCGGCGTCGGCTCGGGCCTGGTCGAGCACCCCGCCTACCGGACGGTCTTCGCGGTCCGCCCCGGCGACCACCCGGACCAGCAGTGGCGCACCATGCTCTCGCTGCGCAGCACTCCCGACGCACCCGACGTCGACCTGCACATCCAGGCCCGGTCCGCGCTGCCGACGGCGAGCCGCAAGGCCCACCCGACCGGCTACGACATGGTGCTGCTGGTCGGCCTGCTGCAACCGAGGTCCGCCGGTTCGGTGCGGCTGGCCTCGCCGGACCTCGCCGACCTGCCGGTGATCGACCTCGGCTTCTACCGGGACCGGCAGGACGCCAGGGCGGTCGCCGACGGCGTCCGTACGATCCGCCGGCTCGCGCAGTCCCCGGCGCTGGCCGAGCTGTTCGCCGAGGAGCTCCGCCCGGGCCCGGCGGTCGCGGACGACGAGCTGGAGGACGCGGTGCGGGCCTTCCCGGCGATCTACAACCACCCGGTCGGCAGCTGCCGGATGGGCCCGGCCGACCGCCCGGGCGCGGTGGTGGACGAGCAGTGCCGGGTGCACGGGGTCGACGGGCTGCTGGTCGTCGACGCCTCGGTGATGCCGGTCAGCCCGCGCGCCACCACCCACCTGCCGGTGCTCATGCTGGCCGAGCGCGCCACCGCGCTCAACTGGCCGGTGTCCCGCCCGTGATACGCGCCGGCCGGGTGCCGGCCCCGGCACGGACCACCGTCCTGGTGGCACCGGCCGGGGCCGACGCCCGGCGGACGGCGCACGCCCTGCTGCTCGACGCCGCCGGGGCCCGGCTCGCGGTGCCCCGCGCGCGGCTGCGGATCGACCACGAGCCGGACGGCCGGCCGGTGCTGACCGGGGCCGGCGCGGGTCTGCACGTCTCGGTCAGCCACGGCCGCGGCGCGGTGGCGGTGGCGCTGAGCGGCCTCGGGCCGGTCGGGGTGGACGTCGAGGCGGTCCGGGCACTGCCAGCGGCCGCGCTGGCGCGCCGCTGGTTCGATCCGGCGGAGGCGGCGTGGATCGAGCGGCAGCCCGAGGAGGACCGGGCGGCCGCGTACTTCCGGCTCTGGGTGCAGAAGGAGGCGGTGGGCAAGGCGCTCGGCACGGGCCTGCGGGGCGGCGGGATGCGCCGGGCCGTCCTGCTGCCGCCGCTGGGGTGCGCGCCCCGGCTGGTGCCGCTGCCCGCCGAGCGGGGGCTGGCGGTCTGCCTGCCGGGCGGGCCGGCCCCGGCCCCGGTTCCGGTCCTCTCCCCGGTGTCGGGTCCGGCCTCCGATCGGTCCTCCGGTCCGGCGCCGGATCCGTTCTCCGGTCCGTTCTCCGGTCCGTTCTCCGGTCGGTCCTCCGGTCCGTTCTCCGATCCGGAGTTCGGTCCGGAGTTCGGTCCGGCGGAGCTCTGCCTGGCGGTGGCCGTCCGCTCGCCGTACGCCGCGGGGGCGCCGGTCGTCGTCCGGTACTGCGCCGCACCGTCCCCGGCGACCGCCGCGCCCAGCTGACCGTCCCCGACCGCTCCTGATCTCCCCCGATCTCTCCCGAGCTCCCCGGAGGTACCCATGCCACTCGATCCACAGGTCCAGGCGTTGCGCGCGGCCAGGGAAGCGGGCGGCCACCGCCAGTTGTACAGCTACACCGTGGAGGAGGCCCGCGCGGAGGACCTCGCCGCCATCCGGGCCACCGGCGGGTCCCCCGAGCCGGTCGCCGCGGTCGACGACCTCACCGTGCCGGGGCCGGGCGGCGAACTGCCGATCCGGCTCTACCGGCCGGAGGCCGACGGCCCGCTGCCCGTCCTGGTCTACTTCTTCGGCGGCGGCTGGACCCTCGGCACCATCGACACCTCGGACGCGATCTGCCGCAACCTCACCAACGCGGCCGGCTGCGCGGTGGTGGCCGTCGGCTACCGCCTCGCGCCCGAGCACAAGTTCCCGGCGGCGGTGGAGGACTGCCACGCCGCCGTCCGCTGGATCGCCCGGTACGGCGCCGCGCTCGGGCTGGACCCGGCGCGGCTGGCGGTGGGCGGCGACAGCGCCGGCGGCAACCTCGCCGCCGCCGTCACCCTGCTCGCCCGTGACCAGGCCGGCCCGGCGATCGCGGCCCAACTGCTGGTCTACCCCAATACCGACCACCTGGCCGACACCCCCTCCAGGCGCGAGAACCACGACCCGTACTTCTTCAACACCCGTTCGGTGCAGTGGTACTGGGACAACTACCTGGCGGACGCGGCGGCCGGCGGCGACCCGCTCGCCTCGCCGCTGCGCGCCGCCGACCACGGCGGTCTGCCGCCCGCGCTGGTGATCACGGCCGAGTACGACCCGATCCGCGACGAGGGCGAGGCCTACGCACACCGGCTGGCCGGGGCCGGCGTCCCGGTCGAACTCACCCGCTACCCGGGGATGGTGCACGGCTTCTTCGCGATGGGCGGCGTGCTCGACGCGGGCCGGGCGGCGCTGGCCCAGGCCGCCGGGTTCCTGCGCGACCGGCTCGCGACGCGCGCACCCGCGGCGCCCGCCGTTCCGGCTCCCGGCCCGGCCGAGGCCGACCTCGACCGCGCCGAGCCGGACCGCGTCGACCTGGACCGCGCCGACCTCGACCGCGCCGAGCTGCACCGCTCGCTCGCCGACCCGCTGCTCGACGCGATGAACTTCCTCAACGAGGTGACCGGCCGCTTCCCCGAGGCGCTCTCCTTCGCACCGGGCCGGCCGTACGAGGGCTTCTTCGACGTCGAGCAGGTCACCCGCTACCTCGCCGTCTACCTCGACCACCTGCGCCGGGAGCGCGGCTACACCGAGGAGCAGGTACGGACCGAACTCTTCCAGTACGGGCGGACCAACGGGTTCATCCACGAGCTCGTCGCCCGGACGATAGCCAATGACGAGGGCATCGTCGTGCCGCCGGAGTCCCTGGTCGTCACCGTGGGCTGCCAGGAGGGCATGCTGCTCGTGCTGCGCGCCCTGTTCGCCGGCCCGGACGACGTCCTGCTCGTCAACTCGCCCTGCTACGTGGGCGTCACGGGCGCGGCGGCGTTGCTGGACATCGCCATCGTGCCCGTTCCGGAGGGCCCGGACGGCCTGGAGCCGGCCACGGTCGCCGAGGTCGCCCGGCGGGTGCGCGCCGAGGGCCGGCGCCCCCGGGCGCTGTACCTGGTGCCCGACTTCGCCAACCCCTCCGGCGCCAGCCTGTCCGTGGACCGGCGCAAGGACCTGCTCGGCGTGGCCGAGGCGGAGGACCTGCTCGTCCTGGAGGACAACCCCTACGGCTTCTTCGTCCGCGAGGGCGAGCCGACCGCGACCCTCAAGTCCCTGGACACCGGCCGCCGGGTGATCCACCTGGGGTCGTTCGCCAAGACCGCGTTCCCCGGTGCCCGGGTCGGCTACGTGGTCGCGGACCAGGAGGTGCGGGACGCGGCCGGCCGGCGCACCCTGCTGGCCGACGAGCTGTCCAAGGTGAAGAGCATGACCACGGTGAACACCCCGGCCCTGAGCCAGGCGGTCATTGGCGGGCTGCTGATCGAGAGCGGCTTCCGGCTGCGCCGGGCGAACGCGAAGCCGATCGCCTTCTACCGGGCCAATCTCGACACCCTGCTGGCCGAGTTGGAGCGGCACTTCCCGGAGCCGGGCCGGAGCGGGGCGGGGATCGGCTGGAACCGGCCGGACGGCGGGTTCTTCCTGACCGTGACGGTCCCCTTCCCGGCCGACCGCGAGGCGCTGGAGCGCTCGGCCCGGGACTTCGGGGTGCTCTGGACCCCGATGGGCGACTTCTACCCGGACGGCGGTGGGAGCCACCAACTCCGGCTGGCCTGCAGTTATCTGACGGTGGACCAGATTCGCGAGGGGGTCGGCCGGCTCGCCGCCTTCGTGGCGGCCGAGCGCGCCGCGACCGGCCACTGAGGGGCCGACCCGCCCCCCTGCCGGTGCGCCCGCGGCGCCGGTTGCACCGCCGTACCGATGCACCGCCGTACCGATGCACCGCCGTACCGATGCACCCGTCATCCCGATCCATCGACGCAGCGAGCCGCCGGTTCCTCCCGGCGGCAGATTGGGCACAGGTCACCCGACCATGGGATCTCTCCTGCTCGGCAAGCGCATCCTCGTCACGGGCGTCATCACCGACGCCTCGATCGCCTTCCACGCCGCTCGGCTGGCCCAGGAGGAGGGCGCCGAGGTCGTGCTGACCGGCTACGGCCGGCTCAGCCTGGTCGAGCGCGTCGCCAACCGCCTCCCCAAGCCGGCGCCGGTCATCGAGCTGGACGTCACCGATGCCGAGCACCTCGCCGCACTGCCGGCCCGGGTGCGCGAGCACGTGGACGGCCTCGACGGGGTGGTCCACTCCATCGCCTTCGGCCCGGCGGGCGTGCTCGGCGGCAACTTCCTCACCGCCGAGTGGGCGGACGTGGCGACGGCCCTCCAGGTGTCCGCCTACTCCTTCAAGTCGCTGGCCACCGCCTGCCTTCCGCTGCTGGAGGGCGGCGGCGCGATGGTCGGGCTGGACTTCGACGCCGGCGTGGCCTGGCCCAGCTACGACTGGATGGGGGTGGCCAAGGCGGCCCTGGAGGCCACCTCGCGCTACCTGGCCCGCGAACTCGGCCCCCGGGACATCCGGTTCAACCTCGTCGCGGCCGGCCCGATCCGGACGGTGGCGGCGAAGTCGATCCCCGGCTTCGCCGGCTTCGAGCGGATCTGGGACGAGCGGTCGCCGCTGCGCTGGGACCTCCGGGACCCGGAGCCGGCCGCGCGGGCCGTGGTGGCGCTGCTCTCCGACTGGTTCCCGAAGACCACCGGGGAGATCGTGCACGTCGACGGCGGGGTGCACGCCGTCGGCGCCTGATCCGCCCCGGGGCGCCCGCACGCGCCGGTGCGCCCCGGCCCGGGCGCACCGCCGTGGTGCGGGCGCCCCGGTCTCAGTAGGTGTGATCGGCCGTCACGTCCGCCGAGAGGTTGAGCGCGCGCTCCGCCGCCTCGCCCCGCAGTGCCAGCAGCGTCAGCGTCAGCGCGTCGACCACCGCCAGGTGGGCGATCCGGCTGGCGGTGGTCTCCAGGCCGAAGACGAGGTCCTGCCCGCCGGCGACGAGCGTGTGGGTGGCGGCCTCGCTCAGCGGCGAGCGCGCGTAGCTGGTGAGCGCGACGACGCTCGCGCCGGCGTCCCGGGCGCGGCGGGCGGTGTCGACCACGGTCGGCGTCGCACCGGTGTGGCTGACGGCCAGGCAGGCGCCGGTGGGCCGGAGGCCGGCGGCGGCCAGCTGCGCGGTGAGCGGGTCGGCGGGGGAGTCGACCGGGATGCCGAGGGCGCGCAGGCGGTAGGCGGCGTCCAGCACGACCGCGCCGGAGAGGCCCGCGCCGACCAGCACGACCCGGTCGGCCGCGTTCAGCACCCCGGCCGCCGCCCGCAGGCTCCGTGCGGACAGGGTGGTGGCGATCCCGTCGAGCGCCTCCCGGGCGGCACGGACGGTGTCGGTCAGCGCGCGGGCGGCCGGGTCCGCCTCCGCGGACGGGTCCGGCGCGGGGGCCGGCGCCTGGCGGACCGCCGCGATCTTCAGCTCCTGGTAGCCCTTGAAACCGAGCCGCTGGCACGCCCGCACCACCGACGAGGAGGCGGTGCCGGCCAGTTCGGCGACGTCGCTCACGCTCAGGTGCACCAGATCGGCCCCCCGGTCGAGGACGACCTGGGCCACGCGTGCCTCGGTGCCGCGCAGCTCGCCGAGGCGGGCGCGGATGTGCGCGGCCAGCTGTGATTCCAGCGGCGAATATTCGGAATGCTCTTCCATGGATCCAGGGTATCGTGGAATTCGATTCCAGCCCGTCGGAGGGGAGTTTCGCCATGCCCGCAATCGCGCTCGCGCTGCCGAGCGGTGGGTCGGCGGCGGCCGTGCCGGTCGCCGTCCTCACCGCGGCCGTCCTGCACGCCGTCTGGAACGGGCTGGCGCACCGGATCCAGGACAAGCTGGCGGGGTTCGCCCTGATCAACCTCGCGTACACGGTCTGCGCGGTGGTGCTGGTCGCGCTCAATCCGCTGCCGGCCGCCGCGGCCTGGCCCTACCTGCTCGCCTCGGTGGTGCTGCAGGTGGCGTCCCAGATCCTGCTCCTGCGCGCCTACCAGCTCGGGGACTTCGGGCAGATGTACCCGATCGCGCGGGGCTCGGCGCCGCTGCTGGTGGCGGTGCTGTCCGTGACGGTGCTGGGCCAGGGCCTGGGCGGCGGGGAGCTGCTGGGGGTCCTGGTGATCTCCTGCGGCCTGATCGGGCTGGCCCTCGCCAAGGGGATACCCGGGCGGGCGCAGCTGCCCGCACTCGGCGCGGCCGCCGGCACCGGGGTGATGATCGCCTCGTACACCGTGCTGGACGGCAGCGGCGTCCGGCACGCCGGTACCGTCGGCGGCTATGTGGCCTGGCTCTTCCTGCTCCAGGGGCCGAGCCTGGCGCTGATCGCCTGGGCCCGGCGGGGCCGCGGCCTGTTCGTCGGCGTCGGCCCGGTGGTGCCGGTGGGGATCGTCGGCGGTGTGCTCTCCCTGACCGCCTACGGCCTGGTCGTCTGGGCGCAGTCCCGGGGCAGTCTGGCGGCCGTCGCGGCGCTGCGCGAGACGAGCATCGTGATCGCGGCGCTGATCGCCACGGTGGTCTTCCGCGAACGCCTCGGCCGGCTGCGGATGACGGCCAGCGCCACCGTCCTGGCCGGGATCGCCGTCCTGGAGTTCGCCCGCCCGTAGGGCCGAGGGGCCGGCCCCTCGTGCGGTCGTGCGAGCGGCGCACTCAGGGGACGACGACCGTCAGTGTGCTTCTGGTGAGCCGGAAGCCGAGCGATTCGTACAGGCGCCGTGCCGTGTTGCCCTCGGTCACGGCCAGTCCCAGCTCGGCGGTTCCACGGCCGGCGAGGTCGCCCATCACCCGGTGCATGAGGTCGCGGCCGAGCCCCGGGTAGCCGAGGTCCGGGCGTCGGAAGAGATGGGCGATCCAGGGCGTGCCGTCGAAGTCGGTCACGAGGGCCCCGGCCACGACCTGATCGTTCGCGTCCACGACCAGGGTGCTGGACGGCAGTACCGGGCCCACGACCCGACCGGCCAGCAGGGCGCGCAACTCCTCCAGCCCGTCCTGCTCGTCACGGTCGGGGCGGTGGTCGGGGTGGCCGGGGCCGAACGCCGCGCCCAGCGCCGGGGCGAGCTCCTCGGCGTCCCGGTCGCACGGCACGCTGCGGTACCCGTCCCGCAGCGGGGTCCGGGCCCAGTCGGCCCACCCGGCGGGCGGCGGATCCCCGGCGAGCTCCCGCAGCATGGCGTGACCGAGCCGGAGCGTGCGGGCCCCGCGGCGCAGCAGCCGTTCGCCGAACTCGACGTTGCCGGAGACGATCCAGCCCGACATGTCCGACAGCACGAACTCCACCGGGTCGACGGCGCTCACGGGCTCGTCGAGGCCCGCTGCGCCGGGGCTCAGCACCTCCAACAGGCTGGCCCACGGCCGCCCCTCCCGCTCACCGCGCTGGTAGCGCACCACGGGCAGGCCGTCGCCGTCGCGCCCCAGCCGCCAGTCGGGTTCCGTCTCAGCCACGCCGGTCCGTCCGATCTCCGGGAGCAGTCTGCCGCCCACCATGATCGGCGGCTGCCTGCCGCAGATCAAGGGCGCCGTCGCAGGCCTCGGCCGGCGCTCCGAGAGGCCGCCCCGGTATCGCCAGCGCCCCCGGCACCGCCGCTGCCCCGAACCGTCGGCGCCCCGGTACCGCCGACGCGCCCCCGAACCGCCGCCGCCCCGGCACCGTCGTGGCCTCAGGACACCGTCGCCGCCCGGACGCAGAGCACGTCCGGCAGGTGGGAGAGCAGCAGCCGCCAGCTCTCGCCCTCGTCGGGGCTGCCGTAGACCTCGCCGGTGCGGTTGCCGAAGTAGATGCCGGCCGGTTCGGCGTCGTCGGTGCGCAGCGCGTCGCGCAGGACGACGCCGTAGTGGTCCTCGCCCGGCAAGCCGTTCGCGAGGGGGCGCCAGCTGTCCCCGCCGTCCTCGGTGCGGAAGACACGGCAGCGGCGGCCCGGCGGGACGCGGTCGTCGGCGCCGCCGAGGGGGAAGAGGTAGGCGGTGTCGGCCCGGCGCGGGTGGGCGGCGACGGCGAAGCCGAAGTCGGCGGGCAGGCCGTCGGTGACGGGCCGCCAGCTCGCACCGGCGTCGTCGCTGCGGTACACGCCGCCGTGGTTCTGCAGGTAGAGGCGGTCCCGCCGGACGGCGTCCGGTGCGATCTTGTGCACGCACTGGCCGAACTCGGGGTACTGGCGCTCCTCCGGGAAGAACTCCGCGCGCAGCCCGGTGTTGGAGGGCTCCCAGCTCGCGCCGCCGTCCTTGCTCCGGTAGACGCCGCCGCTGGAGACGGCGACCAGCAACCGCCCGGCGTCACGCGGGTCGGTGAGGATCGTGTGCAGCCCCTGGCCGCCGTACCCGGCGCCCCACGCGGACCGCTGCGGGTGGTTCCAGAGCGGCTCGACCAGGGCGAAGGTCTCGCCGCCGTCCTCGGAGCGGAACAGGGCCGCCGGTTCGGTGCCCGCGTAGACCACACCGGGTGCCTCGTCGCCGGCCGGCTGGAGCTGCCAGACCCGGGTGAGCGAGGCGCCGGTGTGCTCGGGGAAGCGGACGGCGGGCTTCGGCGGCTCGGCCCAGCGCGCGCCGAGGTCGTCCGAGCGCCAGACCGACGGGCCCCAGTGGCTGCTGTCCGCCCCGACCAGGAGGCGGACCCGGCCGGCCCGGCGGTCGATCGAGACGGAGTAGATCGCGTTCATCGGGAAGTGCGGCCCGCTGAACTCCCAGCTCAGCCGGTCGCGGCTGCGGCCGAGAAAGAGGCCCTTCTCGGTTCCGACGGCCAACAGCACCTCGGTCATGCCAGCCACCACCCGGTCGGTGAAACGGCCCCCACCGGACACCCCTCCACCGGCCAGTCTCCCGCTGTCCGCCCGCGGCCACATCTCGCCGCGCCGGGGTCGCCGGGGTCGCCGGGGTCGCCGGGACCGCCGGGACCGCACCCGGCGGGCGGCCCCGGCACCGGGCGCTCAGCCCCGGCAGCCCTCCAGCAGGCGCAGCCACACCTCGCTGATCGTGGGGTACGCGGGCACGGCGTGCCAGAGCCGGTCGATCGGCACCTCGCCGACCACCGCGACGGTGGCCGAGTGCAGCAGCTCCGCGACCCCGGGCCCGACGAAGGAGGCGCCGACCAGCACCTCGCGGTCCAGGTCGAAGACCACCCGGGCGCGGCCCCGGTAGTCGTCGCCGTACAGCGAGGCGCCGGCGACGGCGCCGAGGTCGTGGTCGACCGACCTGACCCGCAGCCCGGCCCGCTCGGCGGCCTCCAGCGTCAGGCCGACGGCCGCCACCTCCGGCTCGGTGAAGACGACCTGCGGCGCCCCGGCACTGTCGGCGGACGCGGCGTGCGCGCCCCAGCGCGCGGTGTCCAGCGGCCGCCCCTGGGCGCGTGCGACGATCGCCGCGCCCGCGATCCGGGCCTGGTACTTGCCCTGGTGGGTGAGCAGCGCCCGGTGGTTCACGTCCCCGGCCGCGTACAGCCAGTCGCCGTCGACGCCGAGCACGGTGCAGCTGTCGTCCACGTCCATCCAGGAGCCCGGCTTCAGACCGACCTGCTCCAGCCCGACGTCGGCCGTGCGCGGGGCCCGGCCGGTGGCGTAGAGCACCTCGTCGGCGGTCAGCCGCTCACCGTCGCCCAGCACCAGCGTCACCCCGGCGCCGTCGACGCGTTCCAGCGAGGCCACCGCCGTCCCGAAGCGCAGGTCGACCCCGGCGGCCTTCAGGCCCTCCGCGACCAACTCGCCCGCGAACGGCTCCATCCGGGGCAGCAGCGCGTCGCCGCGCACCAGCAGGACGACCTCCGAGCCGAGCGCGCGCCAGGCGGTGGCCAGCTCCACGCCGACCACGCCGCCGCCGACCACGGCGAGGCGCCCGGGCACGGTGGCCGAGCCGGTCGCCTCCCGGTTGGTCCACGGCCGGGCCTCGGCCAGCCCGGGGACGCCCTCCGGCAGCACCGGCCGGCTGCCGGTGCAGACCGCGACGGCGTGCCGGGCGGTGAGCAGCCGCTCGGTGCCGTCCTCGGCCTCCACCGTGACGGTCCGTTCGCCGGCCAGCCGGCCGTGGCCGCGGACCAGGTCGATGCCGGTGTCGCGGAGCCACTGGACCTGGCCGTCGTCCCGCCAGTGCGAGGTGAAGGAGTCACGCCTGGCCAGGACGGCGGCCGGGTCCAGCGCGGCGCCGCCGACGGCCTCGCGCGCACCGGCCACGGCGCGGGCGCCGGCCAGCGCGGCCACCGGGCGCAGCAGTGCCTTGCTCGGCATGCAGGCCCAGTACGAGCACTCGCCGCCGACCAGTTCGGCCTCCACGATCACCGTGCGCAGTCCGGCGGCGGCGGTCCGGTCGGCCACGTTCTCGCCGGTCGGTCCGGCGCCCACCACGATGACGTCGTACTCCTCGGGCGTGGTGGTCATGCGCGGTCCTCCGTCGTGTCGATGGTCACCCCGGCGCGCAGGGCCAGGGTGACGGGGGTGCGTTCGCAGACGTCGAGCAGTCGGGCGCGCTGGGCGTCGTCGAGCGCGCCGGTGAGCGAGACCAGGCGCGAGACCCGGCCGCGGCTCCCGTCCGTCTCGTATCCGAGCCTGACCCGGACGGCCTCCAGCGGCCACTCCTTGCGCTCCGCGTACATCCGCAGGGTGATCGCGGTGCACGAGCCGAGCGCGGCGAGCAGCAGCGCGAACGGCTCCGGCCCGCTGTCCGAACCGCCGCGGCGCACCGGCTCGTCGGCGGTCAGCGGGTGCGTGCCGGCCTTCACGTCGACGTGGAACGGCGCGTCGGAGCTGCTGCCGGTCACCACGGCGGTGGTGACCCGCCGGAACTCCGGCGCGGCCACGGCCGCCTCGGCGCTCGTCGTGCTGGTCGGGGTCTGGCTCATGGCGGGCGGGCCTCGCTCTCGTTCGGTGTCACGGAGGGCGCCCGGGGGCACGGGCGCCGTGCCCATCCTGCGCCGCCCGGGCCGCCCTGCGCAGCCGAACACGCGGGCGAGTGCGCGGTGGGGCGGGCGGCCGGGCGTGCGGAGGAACGGACCGACGAGCGGTCGGCGGGCGCGGCGCGGCGGCGGCCCCACCGGGACCGCCGCCGGGTCACCGCGCCACGGAGCCCGTCGAGCCGTCCGGCCGGTCGACCGCCGCGAGCTCCGCCAGGACCGCCGCCGTCTCCGCCGGCCGCGAGAACATCGGCCAGTGCCCCGTCGCCAGCTCGCGCAGCTCCCACTCCGGTCCGCCGAGCTGCGAGAAGTACGGATGACCGGAGGCGATCATGGCGCGGACCTGCTCCAGCGGGAACGAGCAGGAGACCAGCGCCTTCGGCAGGGCCGCCCCGGCGCCGGTCAGCCGCAGCGGTTCGGTGAAGGAACGGACGGGCTGGTCGGTGGCACGCCCGCGGATGTCGGTCAGGGCGGCGTCGTCCAGCCCGTCCACGCCGGCACCGGAGGCGACCAGTTCCTCCCAGGACGGCATCGGGTGGCGCCAGCCGTCGACCAGGGTGGCCATGACGCGGGCCCGGTGGTCGGCCTCCCAGAGGTCGCCCAGCGCGGTCCCGTGGGGGACGGGACCGCTGTCGACGTAGACCACGCGCCGGATCCGCTCGGGCATCCGGTCGGCCACGCCGGTGACCGGGGTACTGCCGCCGCTGTGGGCGACGAGGACGACGTCCCACAGGTCCTCGCGGGTCAGCAGGCCGGTGAGGTCGGCGATGTGGGTCTCCAGGCCGACCTCCGGCCCGGCCTCGGCGGAGCGCTCGGCCATCCCGGTGAGGGTCACCGCGTGGACGGTGTGACCGGCCTCGCGCAGCGGGCGCGCGACGTCGTCCCACGCCCAGGCGCCCAGCCAGAAACCGGGGACGAGTACGAAGGTGCTCATTGGACCACTCCTTGTCCAGGGAAACCGTCAAGGACGACTCTAGGATCGGAACCGGACAGATCTCGCCCGGATTATGCTGGGACCGGCCCGACAACGGTCCGCCGGACCGGCCGGACGCCGACCGGCCTGTCGCCGCACCGGGCGCCGGACCGGGCGCCGCACCGGACGACGAAGGGGAGCCGATGAACCACCCGGTCAGTCGTGTCCTCGCCCTGCTGGAGCTGCTCCAGGCCCGGCCCGGCCTCACCGGCGCGGAGCTGGCCGCCCGCCTGGAGGTGGACGAGCGCACGGTGCGCCGGTACGCGGCCCGGCTGGCCGACCTCGGCATCCCCGTCCAGGCCGACCGGGGCCGGTACGGCGGCTACCGGCTGCGCCCCGGCTTCCGGCTGCCGCCGCTGATGCTCACCGCGGACGAGGCGGCCTCGGTGGTGCTCGGCCTGCTGGCCGGGCGCCGGTCGGGGCTCTCGGTGGGGGAGCAGGCCGCCGAATCGGCGCTCGCCAAGATCCAACGGGTGCTGCCGACGGAGCTTCGCGAGCGGGTCGCGGCGGTGGAGCAGACCCTCGGGCTGACCTCGGCACCCGCCGCGGGCCCGAGCCCGGCCGCCACCGCGCTGTTCGCACTCGCCGAGGCGGCCCGCCGCCGGCGCCGGGTCCGGCTCGCCTACCGCGACCGGCTGGGCGAGCCGAGCGAGCGCGGCTTCGACCCGTACGGGCTGGTCTTCCACTCGGGCCGCTGGTACACCACCGGGCTGGACCACCGCAGCGGTGAGCTGCGGACCTTCCGGCTCGACCGGATCGAGACCGTCGAGCCGGACGGGACCGCCTTCGAGCCGCCGGAGGGCTTCGACCCGGTCCAGCGGGTGGTGGAGTCACTGGCCTCGGTGCCGTGGACGCACGAGGTGGAGGTCGTCCTCACGACCACCCTCGCCGAGGCCCGGCAGCGCATCCCGCCCGTCGTCGGGAGGCTCACCGAGACCGACGACGGCCGCGTCCTGCTGCGCGCCCGGGCACAGAACCTCGACGGGTTCGCCGTGATGCTGGCCGGGTTGGGCCACCCGTTCACCGTCCGCCGCCCGGACGCGCTGCGCGAGGAGGTCCGGGCACTCGCCGCCCGGCTCGCCGGGTGGGCCGAGCCGGGGTAGCGCCCGCCCGGACCCGCCGGCCGGCCCGCCCGGGCACTCCTCAGTGCACGGCCGGCGCGAGTTCGTCCGTGACCGCCCGGACCTCCGCGGCTCCCTCGCGCATCAGCCGCTGCGGGCGGCGGACCAGCAGGTAGCCGAGACCCGCCAGGGTCACCAGGCCGACGCCGAGCACGGCCGCCCACACCTGGTACCAGGGCGCGCCGGGGGGCGCCAGGATGCTGCGCGGCCAGCAGATGTTGACCACCTCCAGGCCGGTCCACAGCACCGCCAGGGCGTTGACCACCGTCCCGGCACGGCCGTAGGAGACCTGGCCGGACGGCCGCCAGGCGCCGCGCAGCCGGGCGAGCAGCGCGGCCAGGCTGAGCAGGAAGAACGGCAGGAAGGTCGCGGCGGTGCCGAAGGTGATCAGGCTGCCCATCGCGGTGGACTCCAGCCCGAGCGGCAGCGCGGCCGCGCTGACCACGGTGGCCGCGACCAGCCCGCCGATCGGCGCCCGGTGCCGGTTGACCCGGCGGACGTGGCGGGCGAACGGGAAGACGTCGTCCCGGGCCAGCGAGTAGAGGCCGCGGGCGGCGCCGCCCTGCGAGGCCAGCAGGCAGGCGGTGAACGAGATCAGGACGACGACCACGAACGGCTTGGCCGACCAGTCGCCGAAGGCCGAGGTGACGGCGGTGGTGACCGGGTCGAGGTCCTCGCCGCGCACCACGGCGGCCGGGTCGGGGTGGGCGAGCTCCACGGCGACGGCGTTCAGGATCACCACGACGCCGACGCTCAGCAGCGCCCACCACATCGCCCGCGGCACCTGCCGGCCCGCGTCCTTGGTCTCCTCGGCGGTGGAGACGCACGCGTCGAAGCCGATGAACGCCCAGCCGCCGACGGCGATCACGGCCAGGAAGGCCGCTCCGGTGGAGACCCCGGCGGTGGCGGGGGCGTCCAGCAGGTCGGTGAGCAGGCCGAAGCCGTGCGCCCGGAAGAGCAGCAGCAGCGCGAAGCCCACCAGCACGGAGGCGACCGCCTCGGCGGCGATGCCCAGGGAGACGAACCGGCGCAGCACGTTGACGCCGTAGGCGTTGACCAGCGTGCAGGCGAGCAGGAACGCCGCCGAGACCAGCACCAGTTGCGCGGGCGTCGGGGTCAGTCCGAAGAGCGCGAAGAACCAGGGCGAGGCCAGATAGGCCACGGTGGTGTTGGCGAACATCACCGCGAACTGCCACATCCAGCCGGTCAGCCAGGCGAAGGTCGGCCCGGTGAGGCGCCGGCTCCACTGGTAGGCGCCGCCGGCCAGCGGCCACTGCGAGGCGAGTTCGGAGTAGACCGCCACCACCAGCATCTGGCCGAGCAGGCAGACCGGCAGTGCCCAGACCCAGGCGCCGCCGGCCACGCCGAGGCCGACCTGGCCGACGGCGTAGAGGCCGACCACCGGGGAGACGACGGCGAAGCCCATCGAGATGTTGCCGAGCACGCCGAGGCTGCGGCGCAGCTCCTGGCGGTAGCCGAGGGCGGCGAGCCGCTCGGCGTCGGTGCCGCTGCCGCTCGGGGCGCTGCCGGTGCCGAGGCCGGTACCGGTGTCGAGGCCGGTACCGGTGTCGGGCCCGGTGCCGGGTCCGGCGCCGGACGTGGTGCCGGGCGTCTCGCCGCCGCGGGCTCTCGGGAGGTTGTCGGTCATGGGGCGTCCACCTTGCCGTCGCCCGTGGTGAGCCCCTCGGACGGGCCCGCCACAGAAAACTAACTTTGTTAGTCAGGGACGGTAACCTCCCCACCAGGGGCATGGGAAGAGTCGAGACCGGGCTGTAATACCGTGGGGCGACGCAGCCGGCAGGGAGGGGCGAAGACCGTGGGACGACCGACCAGGGCACTGCTGAGCAGGGAGGTCATCGCCAGGGCCGCCCTCGACGTGGTCGACGAACACGGCTCCGACGGCCTCACCATGCGCGCCGTCGCCGACCGGCTGGGCGTGAAGGCGGCCTCGCTCTACAACCACGTGAGCGGCAAGGACGAGCTGATCGACGGGCTCGCCGAACTCGTCAACGCCGAGATCGACCTCGAACCGCTCGGCGGCGCCGGCAGCACCGACGGCACCGGCACCGACGGCACCGGCTGGCGGCCCGGCCTCACCACCTACGTACGCGGCTACCGCGGCGCCTTCCTGCGGCACCCCAACACCATCGCGCTGCTCGCCCGCCGCCGGGTCGGGGCCGAACGCCAACTGCTGGGCTACGAGGCCCTGCTCGGCGCACTGGGCCGGGCCGGCCTCGCGCCCGCCGATGCCGCCGAGACCGCGGCCGCGATCGACTACCTGGTGCTCGGCTCCGCGCTGGAGACCTTCACCGCGGGCTTCACCCGCTCCTCGGACGACTACCGGCCCCGCTACCCGGCCCTCGCCGGTGCACTGGAGGCCTCCGCCGCACGCTCCGGCGGGCCCGGCACCGAAGCGCCCGGGCTGGACGAACGCGGCTTCGAACTCGCCCTGCGCCTGCTCCTGGACGGCCTCGCGGCCCGCCTGGCCGCACAGCCCCCGGGAGACGCGGCCTGACCGCGCAGCACCAGGGACGCGCGGCCTGACCGCACAGCCCCCGGGAACGCCGACGGGCCCGGGGGCACTCGCCACCCGGGCCTACCGTCGCAAAGTCATCCGCACGGCCGGGCGTCCCGGGCCGCACCCGACCGCTCGGGTCGCCCGCGCCGCCCGACGGCCGCCCGCCGGTCAGACCTCGTGGCCGCCGTTCTGCTCCGCCGCCACCTTGCGCTTCACCTCGTCCATGTCCAGCTTGCGCGCCTGCCCGATCAGATCCTCGAAGACGGCCTCCGGCAGCGCACCCGCCTGCGAGAAGACCAGCACCCCCTCGCGGATGATCGCCAGCGTCGGGATCGACTGGATCCCGAAGGCGGCGGCCAGCTCCTGCTGCGCCTCGGTGTCGACCTTGGCGAAGACCAGGTCCGAGTGACGCTCGGCCGCCTTCTCGTACACCGGGGCGAACTGCCGGCACGGGCCGCACCAGGCCGCCCAGAAGTCGATGAAGACGAAGTCCTTGCCGTCCTGGCCAGGGACGATGTCGTCGAAGTTCTCCTTGGTCAGCTCGACCGTGTTGCTCATCTCGCGGTTCCTGCCCTTCCGGGGGTGGCGGTTCAGGCCATCTGCCCGGCACAACCGCGACCGCCCGCGCACTATTCCGAAGATTCCCGCCGGCCCGTTGAGCACTCCGGCGCCGGCGCCCGTACAGGTGGGTGTCCGCGCCAGCGCGGTACGAGAGCGCGGCCCGCGTCCAGAGGCGGCCGTGCGCGTCCACCGGGGGAGAAGAACCTATGCACAGCAACAGTCGTACCAACCGGATCGCCGTACTCGCCGCGTCCGGGATCGCGGTGGCCGCCCTGGTCGCCGGGTGCGGGTCGTCCGGCTCCGGCGGTTCGGGATCCTCGACCCCCGCCGGCTCCGGCGCCACCTCGACCGCGCCCGCGACGCCGAGCAGTCCCGGTACCTCGGACACCGCCACCCTGAAGACGGCCACCGACCCCAAGCTCGGCACCATCGTGACCGACAGCGCCGGCTTCACCCTCTACCGCTTCGACGCCGACACCGCGCAGCCCTCGATGTCCAACTGCAACGGCAGCTGCGCCTCGATCTGGCCGCCCGAGCCGGCGAACGGCTCGGTCACCGTCAAGGGCATCGACAGCAAGCTGGTCGGCACCGTCACCCGGGCCGACGGCAGCAAGCAGATCACCCTGAACGGCTGGCCGGCCTACCGCTACGCGCCCGACAAGCAGCCCGGTGACACCAAGGGCCAGGGCGTGGACGGCACCTGGTTCGCCCTGACCCCGGCCGGCGACAAGGCGGGCACCGCGAGCTCCACCCCGAGCGCGCCCGCCACCCCCGGCGGCGGCTACTGATCCGCCCCGATGACGGTCCGGACCGGATGTGGAACCCTCGACCCGGAGGTACGGGTGCGCGAAAATGGCGTCGTGACCGACGAGCACCGCGGTGGCGGTGCGGCCGCACGCGGCGGCGCAGCCCCGGACGAAGAGCTGATGCGCGCCCTGTACCACGAGCACGCGGGGCCGCTCTTCGGCTTCGTCCTCCACCTGGTCGCCGGGGACCGCCAGCGCGCCGAGGACGTGGTGCAGGAGACGCTGGTCCGCGCCTGGCGCAACATCGACCGGCTGGACCCGGCCGGCGGCTCGCTGCGGCCCTGGCTGGTGACGGTCGCGCGGCGGATCGTCATCGACGGTCACCGCAGCAGCCAGGCCCGGCCGCGCGAGGTGGACGCCTCGCCGCTGGAGCTGCTGCCCGCGGAGGACGAACTCGACCGTGCGCTGCGGCTGATGACCATCTCGGAGGCGCTCGGGGACCTCTCCGAGGCGCACCGGCAGGTCATCGTCGAGACGTACTTCAAGGGCCGCACGGTGAACGAGGCGGCCGTCGAACTCGGCGTCCCGGCCGGTACCGTACGGTCGCGGGTGTTCTACGCACTGCGCTCGCTCAAGCTCGCACTGGAGGAACGGGGAGTGACATCGTGACATCGTCCGAGCCCGGTCCGAACGGCCCCGAGCGGGACCGCGCCCCCGGCGGCGAGCACCTCGACGTCGGCGCCTACGTCCTCGGCCTGCTCGATCCGGCCGAGCGCGTCGCCTTCGCGGCGCACCTGGCCGACTGCCCGCAGTGCACCCGCGAGGTGGACGAACTCGGCTTCATGGAGCCGCTGCTGGCCGAGTACGCGTCCTCCGCCGAGGCCGCCGGGATCGACCCGGCGGGGCCCGCGCCCCGGCCCGACGGCCACCTGCTGGACCGGCTGGTCGCCGAGGTCTCCGCCGGCCGCCGCCGGGGGAAGGTCCGACGGCTGGCCCTGGTCGCCGTGGCGGCGGTCATGGTGGTGGCCGGCCCGGCCGTCACCGCCGTGGTGGTCGGCGCCGACTCCACGCCCGGCGTGGTCGCCGTCGCGTCCCAGCAGTTCAGCGCCACCGACGCGACCACCGGCGCGCACGCCGTCGTCGGCGTCGACGGCAAGGGGTGGGGCAGCCAGGTCAGCCTCGAACTCTCCAACATCCGCGGCCCGTTGAGCTGCGACCTGGTCGCCGTCTCGCACACCGGCGAGCGCCAGACGGTGACCACCTGGAGCGTCCCGGCCGCCGGCTACGGCAGCACCGGCACGACCCCGGCCGCCCTGCGGACCAGCGGTGGCACGGGCTTCGCGCCCACCGACATCGACCACTTCGAGGTCCGCACCCTGGACGGCGCCACCGTCCTGGTCACCGTCCCGGTACACCCGGCCTGACCCGCCGGCCTCGCTTCCCCGCCTCGCCGCCTCGCCGCCCTCGCCCGTCCGACGCGGCAGGGCGGCCGGAGCCCGCGGGGGAGCCCGTCGGCGCCTCAGGCGCGGTCGGTCTCGGGGAACGGCAGCCACGGTGGGTCGATGGCCATCAGCTGCTCGATCCGGGCGACCGTCGGCCCGGGCCAGTGCGGGGTCGGCGTGCTGGCCGAGGTCATGTGCTCGCGCTGCCAGAGGCGGCTCCAGGGGACGGCGACCGCCGGTACGAAGCGGTGCCACCGCCCGCACGGACACGGGCACAGCACCCGGCCGCAGCAGCGGCACAGCTCGGCGCGGCCGTGTCCGGTCAGGACCGGGACGGGCTGGCCGTCGCTCCCGCAGGACGGGCAGCCGGGCAGTGCGGCGCCGTCTTCCCGTGCGCCCTGCCGTCGGACGTATTCCGGCAGCCGCAGCGGCGGATGGACCAGCGGGTCGTGGGCCCAGACGACCGTCGGGGAGCGCCACCACGGCGAGCGCCACCAGGGCGCCGGCCCGGTCGGCGCGCGCTGTCCGGCCCGCTTCTCCGCCCGCCGCCGCGCCGCGTACCGCTCGGCCTGTTCCAGCCAGAGCAGCCGGGCCTCGTGCAACTCCTCGACCGCCCGCACCAGCGCGTCCGGATCGGCGTCCAGATCGGACGGTATGCGGGCGCTCAGCGTCAGGTGGTGGTACGTCGCCCGCAGCCCGTACGGCGCGAACCGGGTCAGGCAGGTCCGCAACGCGGCGTGCCGCCGGTGGGTGGGCAGCGAGCCGTCGTGGACGAGGGCGCGGTGGGTGAGGAAGCTGGTCACCCGCGGATGATGTCGCACCGGCGGTCCGGGCGGCCTGCCGTTTTCCGCCGCTCGGCGCGAGCCCGGGCCGGAGCGGGCGTCCGCCTCAGGAGCCCGCCGCCGCGGCGATCCGGGTCAGGGCGCGGGCGCAGCGGCGGGCGAAGAGCCGCTGGCCCAGTGGGAGGAGCGGTCCGGCCAGGTGGGCGAACCAGCGGTCCGGGCGGCTGAAGGCGTTGACGGTGAACCAGACGGCCTTGTCCGGCCCCATCTCGACCAGGAAGGTCTCCTCGCCGACCGCGAGGTGCCCGTGCCGGGTGCCGTACGCGAAGCCGTGGCGATCGGGGCCGTCCACGCTCCAGATCACCCGGCAGGGGGCGGCGGCGCGCACCGGACCGAGGCCGATCGCGCAGGTGACGGCGGTGCCGGGGGTGGCCCGGGGCGCCTCGGCGGTGATGTGGACGCCGGCGGCGCGGTGCATCCGCCAGTCGAGCACGGCGGCTCCGGCGGCGTCCAGGGCGGCGCGGCCGTGACCGATCAGGGCGCGGTGGCGGAGGTGGTTGTAGCCGGTGGGCAGCGGGCGGTCGGGGGTGGTGCTGGCGCCGGCCTCGGGGTAGTTGAGGTCGGTGACGCGGGGGTGGTTCATCGGAGGGCTTCCTCAAGGTGCTGGTGCTGGTGCTGGTGCGGAGTCGGCTTCGGGGTCGGCTTCGGGGTCGGAGCCGGGGCGAGGCGGCGCCAGGCGAGCAGGGAGCAGAGCGCGAAGCCGAGCGCGTTGCCGACGCCGTGGGTGGCGGCCATCCAGGTGAGCGTGGGGTGCGGGATGCCGGACGCCTCGCCCAGCGCCCACCAGAGGGCGAGCAGCATGGTGGCGGCGAGCACGGTGGAGGCGGTCCCGAGCAGCGCGGCGGCCGGCCGGTCGGCGGTGCGGGTGCGCAGGTCGCGCCAGGTGATCAGGCCGACCAGCCACATGCCGGTGGTGAGCACGACGGCTCCGGCGAGTTCGGCCCAGTCGTCGACGAAGTAGCCGGCCAGGACCAGCAGGGTGCCGAGCGGCACGCTGAGCGCGGCCCAGCGGGCGGCGCGGCTCGCCGGCGCGGCCCGGCAGACCAGCCCGGCGACCAGGGCGGCGGTGAATCCGGCGTAGTGGAAGTGCGGCACGGTCAGCGCCAGGATGTCGAGGTCGAAGCCGAGGAGTTCGTGGCCCGAGCGCTCCGCGACCAGCGCGAGCCCGGCCACCGAGGGGGTGCCGAGCGCGGTGAGCACGGCGATCTCGCGCGGCGCGAGCGAGCGGGTGCGGGCGAGCCGCACCGGGGCGTGGGCGGCCAGGGCGAGGGTACCGAGCGCGTAGAGTGCGGCGCAGCCGGTGGCGAGGCCGCCGCGCGGCAGCCAGAGCGAGAGGGCGCCGGGGACGGCGGCCAGTGGCCAGAGCCGGCGGACGCGGGCCAGCCCCGGTTCGTCGATCAGGGTCAGGCCGAGCGGGATCACGGCGCCCATGCCGAGCAGGACCAGCAGGTCGACCAGCTCCGTGGTGCCTCTGCCCATGGTGGCCGCACCCCTTCCTTGAACGCGTTCAAACCTTGCGCCAGTGACTGTACGCCGCGCGATTGAACGTGTTCAAGTTGGCCCTGGGCCGCCTCCTCTGGTGTTCGTGCCGGGGGCGGCGCACTCTGGAGAAGGAACCTATGGAGGTGATCGGCCATGCAGACACTCGTCGGTTGGCACATCGAGATGGAGTTCCGCGAGGAGGGGCCGCGGACGGCCGCCGCCGCTCTGCTGAGACTCGGCGACGGAACGGAACTCCGCGCCCACGGCTACACCAGCCGCCACCCGTCGGACCCGGAGCAGCTGCGGGTCGGCGAGGAGGTCGCCGCGGCCCGGGCGCTCAACGACCTCGCCTCGCAGCTCCTCACCAAGGCCCACGGTGAGATCCAGCAGGTCAGCCCGATCCCGACCCACCCGCTGTCGTGACGGCGCCGGGCGTCGGTGCCGGGCCCGCCGCCGAGGAGCCCCGGAGGGCGCGCATCCCGCTGATCTGCCCGCGGTGCGGGCGCGAGCAGCAGGTCGTCCCCGGCGGCCCCGATCGGGCGGTGCGCGTGGTGCACGTCGGGACCGGCCGCGAGGCCTGCGAGCCGGGCGACCTCGCCAAGGCCCCGGACGACGGGATCTGACCGCACCCGGGCGGGCGGTGGGCGCGGCTCTTTGCAAAGTCCCTTTGCAAAGTGCTGCGGGAGCGGAATCGGTGCCGGGGAACGGCCCCGCGCCTGGACGGGCGGTGCCGCGGCTTTGCAAAGTGACTTTGCAAAGCCGCGGGGTAAGGGCCGGAACGGGTGCCGGGAGCCACCCCCGGCGCCTCGGGTGACTGGTGACGTGGCACTTTGCAAAGTTCCTTTGCAAAGTGCCACGAGCAGAGACGGAAACGGTGCCGGGGCCCGGTCGCACGACCGGCCCCCGGCACCGCCGCCGTGCCCGGGCGAGGGGCGGCGGCCGGTTTGCCCGACCCGCCCGGCCGGTTCGCGCGCCCGCCCGCCCGGCCCGACCCGCTCGCGCGCACCCGGCCGCCCGGCCCGCCCGGTCAGTTCGGGCAGTAGGTCGTCGGCAGCCGCCACTCCGGCCCGATGAGCCGCGGCTCCACCCGGTTGAGCGTGATCCGGATGCCGACCGTCCCGGACAGGCCCAGCCGGAACCGGCTGCGGGCCAGGGCGATCAGCGCCGTCATGCCGTACTTGTTGATCAGCGCGGTGCGGTAGCCCGCCGTGGCGTCCTCGTCGCAGACCGCCGCGCGGGCGGGGAGCTGGCGGCCGGTCGGTCGCCCGTGCGCGTCACAGGGGCCCACCAGCACCTTGGGGTGGCGGCGGATGCGTTCCGCCTCGCCGGAGTGGGCGGGCGTCCAGATGCCGAGTGCCGTGCCGTCGGCCACCACCCAGGTCGCCGAGCGCAGCTGGCCGCCGTCCTCGTCGAAGGTGGTGAGCAGGAGGTATCTGGTGTCGGCGAGCTGGTCGGTACGGTCGTGCACGATGTCCTCCCTGTCCGGGGCGGGGTCTCGCGGTCCGCAGCCGCCGTGGGCGGCGGGTCGCGGGTCGGTGCGCGTGGTGCCCCGGCGGCCGGCCTCGGTGACGGTGGCCGCCGGTGATCTCCTGCGTACCCCTCGGCGGTGGGCCGGGGGATCGCGGCACCCTCGCCGTGCAGTCCACGGGGGAGCGCCGTACGGGCGCGGGTGGGCGCACCGGCCGGGTGGGCCACCTCATTCTCGTCCACCGGGGCCGGTAGTTCGAGGGGGCGGGGCCGCCCGAGTGCGGTGAGCCGGCGTGGTACGGCCGGCGCGAGCGGGGCGTGCACCCCGGGGAACTCCCCGTGCGGCGGACGCCCCCGCAACGGCGAGCGGCCCGCCCGGTGTCGAAACACCGGACGGGCCGCTACGCACCCTTGTGTGTACCCCGCGGGGTCAGTGCACCAGCACCGGCACCTCGTTGTTCTCCGCCGCACCCGAGCCCGCCGCCGCCTGGTCGGGGCGACCGGCGTTGATCAGGGCGAAGGCGATCGCGGCGGCCGCGACCAGGATGCCGAAGGACCACCAGATCGCGGTCGAGAAGCCGTGCACCATGCCCTGGAACTGCGCCGCCTGGGCGGCGGCCGGGCTGGTGGCGGCGGCCGCGTGGGAGGCCAGCCAGGTCGCCGTGGCGCTGGCCGCGATGGTGTTCAGCAGCGCGGTGCCGATGGCGCCGCCGACCTGCTGCGAGGTGTTGACCATCGCGGACGCCACACCCGCGTCGCGCGGCTCGACACCGTGCGTGGCCAGGCTCATCGCGGGCATGAACGCGGTGCCCATGCCGAGGCCCATCAGGATCAGACCGGGCAGGATCAGCGCCGGGTACGAGGTGTCCAGGCCGATCTGGGTCAGGATCAGCATGCCGACCGAGGCGACCAGGAAGCCGGGCGCCATCAGGTAGCGCGCCGGCACGCGGGTCATCAGCCGGGCGCCGATCTGGGTCGAGCCGGTGATCATGCCCGCCACCATCGGCAGGAAGGCGACGCCGGTCAGGACCGGGCTGTAGCCGAGCACGATCTGCAGGTAGTAGGTCAGGAACAGGAAGAGACCGAACATGCCGATCACGGCCAGGCCCAGCGACAGGTACACCCCGCCGCGGTTGCGGTCCAGGACGACCCGCAGCGGCAGCAGCGGGGCCTTGACCTTCATCTCGACCACGGCGAACGCGGCCAGCAGCACGGCGGCGGCGACGAACAGGCCCAGCGTGATGCCGGAGGTCCAGCCGTCCGACTCGGCGCGGGTGAAGGCGTAGACCAGGGCGACCAGGCCGGTGGTGACCAGCAGCACGCCGGGGATGTCCAGGCGGTTGCGGTTGCGGCCCTGGGCGGGCTCCCGGATCACCATGACGGCACCGACGGCGGCGACCACGGCGAACGGGATGTTGACGAAGAAGGTCCAGCGCCAGTTCATGTACTCGGTCAGCAGACCGCCGAGGATCAGGCCGATCGCGCCGCCACCACCGGCGATGGCGCCGTAGATGCCGAACGCCTTGGCGCGCTCCTTGGCCTCGGTGAACATCACGGCCAGCAGCGAGAGCGCGGCGGGCGCGAGCAGTGCGCCGAAGACGCCCTGCAGGGCGCGGGCACCGAGCAGCATGGCGGTGTTGGCGGCCGCGCCGCCCAGCGCGGAGGCGAGGGCGAAGCCGGTGAGGCCGACCACGAAGGTCCGCTTGCGGCCCCACAGGTCGGCGATCCGGCCGCCGAACAGCAGCAGGCCGCCGAAGGCCAGCGCGTAGGCGGTGATCACCCACTGGCGGTTGCCGTCGGTGATGCCGAGGTCCTTCTGGGCCGAGGGCAGGGCGATGTTCACGATGGTGGCGTCGAGGACGACCATCAGCTGGGCGAGGCCGATGAATATCAGGGCCTTCCAGCGCCGCGGATCGGGCTGGGTGGCCGGCAGGGCGTCGGTTTTTGGCATGGGGGTACTCACTTCGGGGTGCGGTGCTTACGGATCAGGAGGAAGTCGGTGGTGCGAGCGGGCACGGTCGGTCGCGGCCGCGGTGCGGCCGTGGACCGGCGGGGCCGTCGGTCAGCGCTGGGGCTGCAGGTCAGTGGTCGGGGTGGAAGTCCTCGAAGGTCGCGGCCCGGCCGGGCAGGGTCGAGCGGGCGGGCGCCCGCAGGCCGTCCAGGAACAGCTGCAGGTGGCGGTGGACGAACTCGTCCAGCAGCCGGCAGGAGGTGCCCGGCAGGGGGCGGGTGAGCTGGCTCATCGCGATGAACAGGTCACCGTGGTCGGCGTCCGCCCGCAGCTCGCCGGTCTCCTTGGCACGCGCCATGAGGCCGCCGACAGCGGCGACCAGCCGCTCACGGGCGTCCACCAGGTCCGGATCGAAGGGGTCGACGTGGCTGGTGAGGATCGGGCAGAGTGCGCCGATCTTCTCCTCGACCGTGGCGTGCGCGAACCGCTGGAGGGCGTCGAACGGGCCGGAACCCTCCGCCGTCGCCGATTCGGCGATGGCCAGGATACGGCCCTTGATGAGCAGCGCCACCTCGCGGATCAGCGCCGCGCGGTCCGGGAAGTTCCGGTACAGCGTGGCGTTGCCGACGCCGGCCCGCTTGGCGATCTCGTCGAGCGGCGCGTCCGCGCCGAGCTCGACGAAGGCGTCCCGCGCCGCCAGGAGGATCCGCTCACGGTTACGAGTCGCGTCCGCGCGCAGCTTCGGCGTCCGGACGGGCTCCGTGCTGCGGGCAGGTGCGGCGGCGGTGCTGCTCACTGCTTTGCTCCTCCCAGGGTAGCGGGGAAACTTTCCCCGCTTCGGCCTACGAAGGACCAAACGGGGAAATCCTCCCCGGAAATTCCCCCCTTGAGGTGACCTGCGTCACATCACTGCGCGCAACCCTTCGTGACGCGCCCGCTCCCACGTGCCTGACCCTCACGCGCCCGCCCCCACGCGCCCGGCCACGCGTGCCTGACCCTCACCCGCCCGCCGTCAGACCGTCGCCGGGCGGCGCAGCGGGATCTCGAAGTGGACGGTGGCCACGCCGGGCCCGTGCTCGCCGCTCGGGCGGGCGTCGTAGACCTCCTCGGCGAGGCTGCGCCAGAACGCCTCGGCGCCCGGGACCGCCGCGTTGGTGTGCAGGTAGAGCCGCCGGTAGCCGCCCTCGTTCGCGGCGAACTCGCAGGCCCGGCGCACCAGCTCGCGGGCCAGCCCGTGCCGGCGGTGCTCGGCCCGGACGTAGACCCGGACCAGTTGGGCGGTGGTCCCGCCGGGGTAGCGCTCGACGAGCTCACGCGGGTGCGGCGGGTGGGCGGGTCCGCTGGAGTGCAGCGCGGTGGTGGCGACCACCTCGCCGTGGCGGACGGCGACCAGCAGGGCGTGCCGGGGGTGGTCGAGGTAGTGCCCCTGGAGGTCGACCACGTCGGCGTGCCACGCGGGGACGTAGCCGTAGCCGAACTCGCGGTAGAAGGTGTCCAGGATCAGCCGGCGGGCGCCCGGTGCGTCCTCGGGCCGGGCATGCCTGATCCCATAGGCGTCCTGACGATCCATCAGACAACTCCACTGGTCGGAGCGGGGGTGGGTGTCCGTCACCTTACATGAAAACGAGTTTCATCTGACGCTCCGCCGGAAAGCCGGTGCCCGCGTGTTGAAAATGAAAACGAATGCCGTTACCTTCTCCCTCGGCACGTCGGACCGGCTTGCCGTGCGCGTCGTCGAGAGGGACATCCGTGGCGCATCTGCTGGTGATCGAAAGCTGGGTCGGCTCCATGAGCAGGCTGCTGCCCAGGGCCCTGGGGGAGGGCGGCCACCGCTTCACCTTCCTCACCCGCGACCTGCACCACTACCTGCGGGCGGCGCCCGCCGACGGCCCGCACCCGCTGCTCGCCGCGGCGAACGTGCTCACCGCCGACACCAACGATCCGGCCGCCCTGCTCCCGTACGCCGAGCGGCTGCACGGCGTGCTCGGCTTCGACGGAGTGGTCTCCTCCTGCGACTACTACCTGCCGCTGGTCGCCCGGGTCGCCCGCCGGCTCGGGCTGCCCGGGCCGGCGCCGGAGGCCGTCACCGCCGCCTGCCGCAAGGACCTCACCCGCCGCGTGCTCGCCGAGGCCGGTGTCCCCGGGCCCGCGTACGCGCTCTGCGCCGACCGCGAGCAGGCGTCGGCCGCCGCCCTGGTGCTCGGCTTCCCGCTGGTGGTGAAACCGGTGGACCTCTGCGCCGGGATGTTCGTCCGCGCGGTCCACGACGAGCGTGAACTCGCCGCCGCGCTCCGGGCCCTGGAGGAGTTCCCGGTCAACGCGCGCGGTCAGCGCCGGGCCCCCGTCGTCCTGCTGGAGGAGCTGCTGATCGGTCCCGAGGTCAGTGTCGAGACCGTTTGCGCCGACGGCGGAGTCCATGTCGTCGGGGTCACCGACAAGAGTGTCGGCGGCGCGCCCGCCTTCGTCGAGACCGGCCACATGTTCCCCGCCGCGCTCGACCCCGCCGACGCGGCGGCCGCCGCCGACACCGCCGTCGCCGCGCTGGCCGCGCTCGGCCTGGACCAGGTCGTCGCGCACACCGAGATCAAGCTGACCCCGGCCGGTCCCCGGGTGGTGGAGGTCAACCCGCGCCCGGCCGGCAACCGGATCACCGAGCTGGTCCGACGGGTCACCGGCGTCGACCTCGCCGCCGCCTGCGTGGACGTCGCCCTCGGCCGCCGCCCGGACGTGACCGTCCGCCCCACCGGCGTCACCAGCGCCGCGATCGCCTTCCTGGTGCCGGGGGAGGAGCAGGCCGGTCTGCTGGACGGCTTCGACGGCGAGCCGGCCGTCCGGCGCGACCCCGCCGTGGTCGAGCTGACCCTCGCCGGGCCCGGTCGTGACGTCCGGCCCGCCACCAGCAACAACGAGTACCTCGGCCATGTGATGACCACCGACACCACCGGCGCCGGCGCCCGCTGGGAGGCCGAGCGGCTGCTCGCCGGGCTGACCCCCCGCTACGCCGCCGGCGGCCCGGCCACGCCGCCCGCCCCGACGCCCGCGCCTGCCGCGCCCGCTCCGACGCCCGAGCCCGCGGCGGTGTCCGCATGACCGGCGCCACCCTCCCCGGCACGGCGCTGGACCGGATCGCCGGGCAGGCCCGCGCCGGAGCGTACGGGCCCGACCCGGCCGGGCAGCGGATCGCCCTCGCCTTCACCACCGCCCAGGCCGTGCGGCACGCCGGACGCGCCCGCGGCTACCGCAACGAGGTGCTCGGACTGCGCCTCGGCGCGGCCGTCGGCTCCTGCGCCGTCGAACCGGGCGAGCTGCCCGCCGACACGCTCACCGACTGCGTCGGCGCCCGGGTGGCCGAGCTGTTCGACCACCCGCTCGTGCCGGTCCGGGTCGCCGCGCTCGACGCCTACCTGATGCACTCCCGCCCGCACTCGCCGGCCCACGGCGCCCGCCCGGTCACCGTCCCGGCCGGCGGCTCACTGGAGAAGTCCCGGGCCCGGGCGCGCGCCGTCGTCGGGCTGCTGCCGGCCGGCCCGGTGCGCCGGGTGCTGGTCGTCGGCGTGGTCAACTCCCTCCTGGAGCAGCTCCGTTCACGCGGCCTTCCGTACCTGGCGTGCGACCTCAAGGGCGGTACCACCGAGTGGGGCGAGCCCGTCCACCCCGACGCCCTGGCCCGGCTCGACGACTGCGACGCGATCCTCGCCTCCGGCATGACCCTCGGCAACGGCACGCTCGACCCGCTGCTCGCCCACGCCCGCGCCACCGGAAAACCGCTGGTGCTCTTCGCCCAGACCGGCAGTGCCGTCCTGCCCCGGCTGCTCGGCGACGGCGTGAGTGCCGTCAGCGCCGAGCCCTACCCCTTCTTCTGGCTCGACGGCGGCCCCAGCCTGCTCCACCTGTACGGAGGGCACCGGCCGGCCGCCCGGCCGGGTGGTGGCGCCCGGTGACCGCGCTGCTCACCTCCGCCGCCCTCGGCAACCCCGACCTGCTGCCCCTGCTCGGCCGCACCCCGCTCGCCCGGATCGGCACCCCGCTGCCCCACCCGCACCCCGGCTTCTGGGCCAAGCTGGAGGGCCTCGGCGCCGGCGGGATGAAGGCGCGCTCCGCCGTCGCCATGCTCCACGGCGCCCACGAGCGCGGTGAACTCCGGCCCGGGGCCACGGTGGTGGAGTCCACCTCGGGCACCCTCGGCATCGGCCTCGCCTTCGCCGGACAGGCCCTCGGCCACCCCGTCGTACTGGTCGGCGACGCCGAACTCGAACCGTCCATGCGCCGGTTGCTGCGCTCCTACGGCACCCGGCTGGAGCTCGTCGACCGACCGGCCCGGCACGGCGGCTGGCAGGCCGCCCGGCTGGCCCGGCTGCGCGCCCTGCTCGCCCAACTCCCGGGCGCCTACTGGCCGGACCAGTACAACAACCCCGACAACGCGGCCGGCTACCGGGCGATGGCGCAGGAGATCACCGCCGAACTCGACCACCTGGACGTGCTGGTGTGCAGTGTCGGCACCGGCGGCCACAGCGCCGGGCTCGCCGAACCGCTCCGCCGCCGCTGGCCGGCCCTGCGGATCATCGGCGTCGACTCCGTCGGCTCGACCATCTTCGGCCAGCCCGCCCGACCCCGGCTGATGCGCGGGCTCGGCAGCTCGATCCACCCGCGCAACGTCGCCCACCAGGCCTTCGACGAAGTCCACTGGGTCGGCCCGGCCGAGGCGGTGGACGCCTGCCGGCGGCTGGCCCGCGGCGCCTTCGTCAGCGGCGGCTGGAGCACCGGCGCCGTCGCCCTGGTCGCCGCCTGGGCCGCCCGCGAGCAGCCGGGCGCCGCCGTCGCCACCGTCTTCCCCGACGGCCCGCACCGCTACCTGGGCACCGTCTACGACGACGCCTTCTGCCGCCGGCACGGGCTGGAGCCGGAGCGCGCCGCGCCGCGCCCGGTCGAGATCCCGCACCCGGCCGCCGTCGAGGTCACCGGCTGGGCACGCTGCCGCACGGGGCGGTCCGGCCCGGTCGGCCCCGCCGCCGCTACCGCTGTCCGGGACGGCGCCGCCGACCGCTCCGAGGAGGGCCGATGAGGCTCGATGTCCGCACCGTGCGGCTCCGGCTCGCCGAGCCGCTGCGGATCTCCCGCTCGGTGACGGTCGAGCGCGACGCCGTCCGGCTCACCGTGGGCCACGACGGCCTCACCGGCCACGGCGAGGCCGTCGCCAGCGGCTACCTGCGGCTGCCCGCCGCGCTCATCCGGCGTGAACTCGGCGAGCTGCGCCCGACCCTGGAGCGCCTCCCGGATCCCGACCAGGCGCTCGCCGAACTCCGTTCCGGCACGGCCCCGTTCAAGGAGCTGTCGGCCGGGGTGCTGGCCGCCGTCGAGGCCGCCCTGCTCGACCTGGCCGGCAAGCGGGCCGGCGAGCCCGTCCACCGGCTGCTCGGCCGGCCGGCGCCGGTGGCCGCCGCCACCGCCCGCACCATCGGCATCGAGCCGCCCGCCCGGGCCGCCGGACAGGCCGCCCGGCTCGCCGCCGCCGGATTCACCGTGCTCAAGGTCAAGGCCGGCTCCGTCGACCCGGCGGACGACCTCGCCCGGGTCCACGCCGTTCGCGAGGCCGCCCCCGGTGCCCGGCTGCTGCTCGACCCCAACGGCGCCTGGACCGGGGAACTGGCCCACCGGCTCCTCCCGGCCTTCGCCGCCGCCGGTGTCGAGGCCGTCGAGCAGCCGATCGCCCCCGGCGACCCGGACGCGCTCGCCGCCGTCGCCGAACGCTCGCCGATCCCGGTGATCGCCGACGAGGACGCCGTCGGCTACGAGGACGCCTGCCGGCTCGCCGGGCGCGTCCACGGCGTCAACCTGAAGCTCGCCAAGTGCGGCGGCGTCCACCAGGTGCTGCGCATCCGAGCGGCGCTCCGGGGCAGCGGCACCGAGCTGATGCTCGGCTGCCTCGTCGCCAGCTCGCTCGGCATCGCCCCGGCCGTCCACCTCGCCGACCGGGCCCGCTGGATCGACCTGGACGGGCACCTGCTGCTCGCCCACGACCCCTGGCAGGGCATCGGCGGCGCCGACGGCACCGTCCGCACCCCGGACCGGGCCGGACTCGGCGTCCTCCCCGCCCCCGCCGCCCGCCCACTCCCCGGTGAGGCCCGATGACCGGTCACAATCTGCTCACCGACACCCCGGAACTCTACGAACTCCGCTTCCCCGACCCGGGGTTCATCGCCGCCCGGTGGGCCGAATCGGTGCTCCGCGGGTACCGCGCCGGGCCCGACGTGCTCGACCTCGGCTGCGGCACCGGCCGGGACGCCGGCTGGCTGCACCGCGCCGCCGGGCGCACGGTGACCGGCCTCGACGTCTCGGAGGCGATGATCCGGTACGCCCGCGTCCACCACCCCGGGCCCGACTACCGCGTCGGCGACATGCGGACCTTCCACCTCCCCGGCCGGTTCGACGCCGTCCTCTGCCTGGACAGCGCACTCCTCTACTGCCACACCAACGAGGACCTCGACGCGCTGTTCGGCAGGCTCCGGCGCCGGCTGCGCCCGGGCGGCCTGCTGGTCGCCGAGATGCGCAACGGCGCCTTCTTCCTCGGCCGCACCGAACTCCTCGACGCCCCGCGCACCGACAGCGTCACCCATGACGGCGTCACCCGCACCTCGCACACCGTGCTCCGGATCGACCACGCCGCCCAACTCCTGCGCCGCACCCGGACCTGGACCGGCGACGACGGTTCCCCGCCGGTCGAGCAGCACTCCGCCTGGCGGCTGCTCTTCCCGCAGGAGCTGCGCCACCTGCTCGCCGCCCACGGCTTCACCGTCCTCGACCTCTACGACCGGCCCGGCCCGCGCACCGAACCGCCCTGGACCGAAGGCGACCGGCCCGCCGACACCGCCGCCGAGGACCGCCTCCACCTGGTCGCCCGCCTCGAAGGCCCGCCCCGGACCGACTCCCGCGCGGGGAGGGGAAGGTGACCGGCCGACCGCCCGCCGCCCGCCGGTGACACGCGCACCACTCGGGTCGACGTGCCGACTCCACGGGCCCGGGCGCGGTCGACGCGGCACCCGGCCGGACACCCGGGCCCGCACACGGAGGGCCCCCGCCGGGCCACGCCGCCCCCGCCCCGGCCGCGCCCGGCCCCGCCCGCGCGCCCGCGGGGCACCGCGAGCGCTGCCCCCTGCGCGCCGTGCCGCGCCCGGGTCGGCATGTCGGCCTAGGCTGAAGTCGCCCGGGCGGCCGGTTGGCCGTGGGCGTCGGGAGGGGCCCGGCGGACGGGCGGCGAGGAGGTGCGCGATGGGCAGCGGTGAGACCGCCAGGGTGCGCTGCGTGGCGGCCGTTCCGTGCTGGGTGAGCCTGATGGCGCGCGATCTCGACGCGGCGAAGGCGTTCTACGGGCCGTTGCTGGGCTGGGAGTTCGAGCCCGGACCGGACCGTTTCGGCCCGTACGTGCACGCGGTGGCCGGCGGCGAGGCGGTGGCCGGGCTGGGCGTCGGCGGCAGCGGCTGGCAGATGCCCGTGGCGTGGACCAGCTACTTCGGGACGGAGAGCGCCGATGCCGCCGCGGACGCCGTCCGCGAGCGCGGCGCGACCCTGGCGGTGGGCCCGCTGGCCTTCGACGCCGGCCGGGTGGCGTTCGCCGCGGACCCGGCGGGCGCGGTGTTCGGGATCTGGGAGGGCCCGCTGGGCCGGGCCCGGCGCCTGGACCTGCCGGGCGCGCCGGTCTGGATCGAGCTGCGCACCCCGGACCCGTTCGCGGCCGCGCTCTTCTACGGCGAGGTGTTCCGCTGGGACGGCCGCGACCCGGAGCGCTTCGAGGTGCGCTGGGAGCACGACCGGGTGGTGCTGCGGGCCGAGGGCCACAGCGTGGCCGCGCTGGCCAGGGAGCAGGCGGGCGGCCCGACCGGCCTGTCACCGCACTGGGAGGTCTCCTTCTCGGTGCCGGACACCGACGCGGCGCTGACCCGGGCCGAGGAGCTGGGCGGCTCGGCCGTCGGGCCGGCCTTCGACTCGCCGTACGGGCGGGTGGCCCGCCTCCAGGACCCGGAGGGCGGGCGCTTCGCGGTGATCAGCCCCAAGGCCTGAGGCCCGGGCCCCACGCCCCGCGCCCCGCGCCCCACGCCCCGCGCCCCGCGCCCCGGGCCCGGGCCCGGGCCCCACGCCCCGGGCCCGCTGCCCGACCCGGTCGGCCCCACCTCGGCGCCGGCCCTAGGACCCCTGCTCCGCGACCTCCTGCCGGTCCCGTTCGGCCCGCAGCCGCTCGCCGAGCGCGGCCCGGGCGGCGGCGGGCAGCGCCTTGCGGGCGAGCGGGAAGACCTGCTCCTCCTCCACCGCCAGATGCCGGCGGACGGTGTCCGCGAGCCCCCGGTACAGCGTGGCGAACGCCGGCTCGCCGGGGCTCACCCCCTGCAGGTCGGAGAGGTACTGGCCGATCGCGAGGTGGTCGTGGATGCTCGTGAACACCAGCGCCCCGCCGTCCGGCACGTCGTGCTGGACGAGCGGGAAGAGGTGTTCCTCCTCGGCGGAGCAGTGGGCGAACAGCAGGTCGGTCAGTTGCCCGACCAGCTCGCCGCGCTCGGGCGCACCGTCCGGCGCGGCCTCGATCCGGGCGAGCAGCTCCGTCGCCGCCCGGTGGTCGGCGGTGAACTCGCCGAGGATGTCAGGCCTGCGGCTCATGGCGCGCCCGCCTCTCGTCCGGTGGTGCCCCCCGACACCTCCAGTATCCGGCGTCGGGCACCCGGACCGGCGGGTCGGACCGGATCGCCGCCCGGTCACCCGAGGTCACCCCGGGTAGCGGCGGCCCCCGGGCGGAGCCCCGGCCCGGTCCCCGGTGGTCGGCGCCGTCGGACGCGGTGGACTCAGGGGCGGTCGCGGCGCCCGGCGAGGGCGAGCAGCCTGGCCTGCGGGTCCGCTTCGTCCGGCACCGGCACCGGCGGGTCGAACAGGCCGCTGCCCGAGAGGTCCCCGTAGCCCGCCATCTCGCCGAGCGCGAAGTCGACCAGTCCGGCCGGCAGCCGGGTGCGGTGGCCGATCCCCTCGGCGAGGTCCCAGGTGTGCACGACGGCGTCGGTGGTGAGCTGGTCCAGGTAGTACTGCGCGGAGACGTCGCCGAACGAGAGGTGGACGGTCAGCTCGGTGGCGCCGGGCACCTCGAACGCGGCGCGGGCGGCCTCGGCGGCCGCCGTCCAGGCGGCGGCCGGGTCGGTGCCGAGGACATCGCCGTCGAAGCGCCCGCCGACCTCCGCGACGGTCGAGCCCATCAGCAGCTCGGGGACCCAGAGCTGCTCGCCGGTGAGGTGGTTGACCACGTCCCGCACCGACCAGTCGGTGCACGGGGTGGGTGCGTCCCACTGGTCGGGCGCGACCAGCAGGACGCGCTCGCCGAACGCGGCCAGTGCGTCGGCGTAGGGCGTGCCGGGCCGCGCCGGCCGCCGGTGTTCGCTTCGGTGAGCCATGCCTCCACCCTGCCCCCGCGCTCCCCGGCCCGCGACTCGCCGGCACGCCCCGGCCGACCGGTCCGCGTGCACGCCTCCTCACTCCCCGCAGTCGCGGCGGTTGTTCAAATTCGAACTTCCAGGTACGGTCGAACGACGGCCGGTTCGAATTTGAACGACTGCTCCGCCCCGAATCGTCCGTGACCCCCTCTGCTCTCGACCGACCCCGACTGATGGAGACGCGCATGCCGAGCACCAGCCCGAGCACGACCGCCCCCACCACCGCCACCGCCACCGCCCTCCCGGGCCGGGCCGCCCCCGAGCCGTCGGCGACGTCGCCGCACGCCTACGACGCCGGCCTGCTCCTGCTGCGCCTCGCCCTCGGCCTCACCATGGCCGCGCACGGAAGCCAGAAGCTCTTCGGCTGGTTCGGCGGCGGCGGCCTCGACGGCACCGGTCAGTTCTTCACCATGAGCGGCTATCCGGCCGGCGACGCCATGGCCGTGGTCGCCGGTCTCACCGAGACCTTCGGCGGCCTCGCGCTGGCCGTCGGCCTGCTGACCCCGCTGGCCGCCGCCGCCATCCTCGGCACCATGGTCAACGCGCTCGCCGTCACCTGGGGCGGCGGCTTCTTCGCGCCCAAGGGCAGCGAGTACGAGCTGCTGCTGACCGCCGGCGCCGCCGCGCTCGCGCTGACCGGGCCCGGCCGCTACGCCGTGGACCGCTTCCTGCCCGTCCTGCGCGCGCACCGCCTGGCGTACGGCGCGGCCGCGGTCGCGGTCGGCCTGGTGACCGCGGGCGTCATCCTGCTGCTGCGCAAGTGACCGGCCCGGGCCGGGCGCGCGCTGCACGACCGGTCATCTCGTAACGGACGAACGGCCGTTGCCCCGAGGAGTCGATTCCTCGGGGCAACGGCCGTTCGGCGTCCCGGGCCGAGGATGTCCCGCGTCCCGGGGGCTTCACACGTCATGTGATGTATGCCATTGTACATGTCACACTCCCCACCGTGTGCACGACGGAGCCGCCCTGCGGCGCCGTCGCAACGGTCCTCACTCCCGCTACGGCCGCATCCCCCAAGCGCGGCCGACCAAGGCCCGGAGGCCCCCACGTGAGAACCGCACGACCCCTGTCGCAACTTCCGCAACTGGCGAGGTTGCTGACGATCGCCCTGGCGATGCTCCTGGCGCTCGGCCTGTTCACCCCGCGCGGCCAGGCCGCCCCCGTCCCGGCCCCGCCGCAGCCCGGCGGCACCGCGGCCGCGACCCCCGCCGGCCCGGCCCCCCAGCCCGGCATCGGCGCCGCCCCCGAGGACGGCGGCAAGAACCGGCAGGTGCCGGCCAGCGACCGTGCCCCGCTCTCGGCCACCGCGCCCACCGACACCACCGGGTCGGCCAAGTCCGCCAAGTCCGCCGGGCAGCCATCGGCGGCCGCAACGGACGCGGCCTGCACCATCGGTGACTTCACCAGCCGCACCGGCAGCGCGCTGGTCCAGCAGATCAAGTCCGCCGAGGTCGGCTGCGTCAACCAGCTGTTCAACCTCACCGGCACCGACGCCAACAAGGCGTTCCGCGAGGCCCAGATGGCCACCGTGGCCGACGCCCTGCGCGACGCCGCCGCGTCCTACCCGGGCAACAACACCACGTCCACCCAGCAGTTGGTGCTCTACCTGCGCGCCGGCTACTTCGTGCAGTGGTACCACTCCGCCGACGTCGGCACCTACGGCACCACCCTGCAGACCGCGATCCGCGGCGGGCTGGACGCCTTCTTCGGCAACTCCCACTCCCGTGACGTCAGTTCCGACAACGCCGGGACGCTGGGCGAGGCCGTCGTGCTGATCGACAGCGCGCAGGAGAACGCCCGCTACCTGTACGTCGTCAAGCGCATGCTGGCCGACTACAACAGCGCCACCCACAACCCGGCCGGCCTGGGGAACGCGCTCAACGGCGTGTTCACCGTGCTGTGGCGCGGTCACCAGAGCCCCGAGTTCGTCACCGCCGTCCAGGCCGACCCGAGCGTGCTGGACTCGCTGTACAGCTTCGCCTCCGCCAACAACGCCCAACTCGGCGGTGACTACAGCTTCCTGGTCTACAACGCCGCCCGCGAGCTGGGCCGCTTCCTCCAGTACGCCCCGCTGCAGGCCAAGGACCGCCCGCTGCTCAAGGGCCTGGCCGACCAGTCCTCGGTCGGCGGCCGCACCGCCTACCAGTGGGCCGCCGTCGCCGAGATGGCCACCTCCTACGACGCCGCCAACTGCTCGTACTACGGCACCTGCGACGCCGCCAACCGCCTCAAGGCGGCCAACCTGACGGTCAACTACACCTGCAGCCCGAGCATCAAGATCATCGCCCAGGCGCTGGACGCCACCCAGCTGTCCACCGCCTGCACCAGCCTGACCGGCCAGGACGCGTTCTTCCACGCGGTGGTCCGGGACGGCGGCGCGGTGGCCGACGACCGGAACACCACCATCGAGGTCGTGGTCTTCCACGGGCGCTTCGACTACGGGGTGTTCGCCGCGATGATCTACGGCATCAACACCAACAACGGCGGCATGTACCTGGAGGGCAACCCGGCCGCGGCCGGCAACCAGCCGCGCTTCCTCGCCTACGAGGCCGAGTGGGTGCGTCCGGACTTCCAGGTCTGGAACCTCAACCACGAGTACACGCACTACCTCGACGGCCGGTTCGACATGTTCGGCGACTTCAACGCCGGGATGACCACGCCGACGGTCTGGTGGGTCGAGGGCTTCGCCGAGTACATCTCGTACTCCTACCGCAAGGTGTCGTACGACGCGGCGATCGCCGCCGCCGGCCTGCACACCTACAGCCTGAGCACCCTCTTCGACACCACCTACGACAACGCCGACCAGACCCGCGTCTACAACTGGGGCTACCTGGCCGTCCGTTACATGCTGGAGAAGCACCGCGCGGACATGGACGCGGTGCTCGCCAAGTACCGCGCCGGGGACTGGAACGGCGCCCGCAGCTACCTGACGTCCACCATCGGCACCCGCTACAACGCCGACTTCGACGCCTGGCTGACCGCCTGCAACACCGGCGCCTGCGGCACCGGCACCGACCCGGGCGGCACCAACCAGGCCCCCACGGCGGCCTTCACCACCGCGATCGGCGAGCTGGCCGTCACCTTCGTCGACCGCTCCACCGACAAGGACGGCACGATCGCCTCCCGCGCCTGGAACTTCGGTGACGGCACCGGCTCCACCGCCGCCAACCCGACCAAGACCTACGGCGCGGACGGCACCTACACCGTCACCCTGACCGTGACCGACGACAAGGGCGCCACCGCGAGCACCAGCAAGACGGTCACCGTGGCGCGGTTCCCGGAGTGCGCGGCCGCCGACACCCGGGTGCTCGACCGGAACTGCCGGCGCAGCAACGTGGCGGCGACCACCGGCAACTACGCCCACTTCTACCTGTACATCCCGGCCGGGACGAAGCAGCTGAAGCTCACCAGCACGGGCGGCACCGGCAATGCCGACCTGTACTTCAACTCCGCGTCCTGGGCGTACACCAACGCCTACACGGCCCGCTCGGTGAACGCCTCCAACAACACGGAGACGCTCACCATCGACAACCCGCCCGCGGGTTACGTGTACGCCAGCCTGTACGCCCAGCAGGGCTTCGGCGGGGCGAACATCAAGGCCGAGTTCTGACGGTCCGACCGACCGGAGGCCCCGGCGGAGCGCGTGCGGCGCTCCGCCGGGGCCTCCCGCGTCCGACCGCGGGCCGCCGGGGCCGTCCGCCGGCCGCCGCGTCCACCCGGCCGTTGCGCGGGCCCGCCGGGCCTATCCGCCGATCCGGACCAGCGCCACCGTGATGTTGTCCGGCCCGCCCGCCTCGATCGCCGCCTTCCACAGCTCGAACACGGCCCGCCCGTCGGCCCGTTCCGAGCCCTCGTGGGAGCGTGCCAGCAGTGCGGACAGTTCCTCCTCCGGTACCGGATCGGTCAGCCCGTCGCTGCACACCAGGTACCGGTCGCCGACGGCCGGCGGCACGGCGCGCACATGGGGTTCGACGAAGGTCAGGCCGAGCGAGCCGCCGAGCGACTGGGTGATCAGCGAGGTGGTCCGCCGCCCGGGCGCCGGCGGCGGGCTGTCGTCCACGCTGACCCGGCGCAGCCCGTCCGCCGTCACCCGGTAGACGCGGCTGTCGCCGACGTTGAAGGCGATCACCTGCTCCGGGAGCAGCACCACGCCCGCCACCGTGGTGCCCATCGCGGCCAGCTCCGGGTCGTCGGCCGCCGCGGCGTAGACCGCCCGGTTGCAGGACTGCAGGGCCTCCCGGACGGCCTCCTCGCCGTCCAGGCCCGGCCCGAGGGCGGCCAGCCGCCGGGCCACCAGTGCACTCGCCACCTCGCCCCCCGGGTGGCCGCCGAGCCCGTCCGCCACCGCGACCACGCACGGCTGCGCGGCCGGGAAGAGCAGGGTCTGCGGATTGCCGGTCACGGTCGCGCAGAGTGTCCACGGCCCGACCGTCAGGCTGTCCTCGTTGTGTTCGCGCACCAGGCCCTCGTGGCTCAGCGCGCTCACCGCGATGTAGGCCGCCATCGGCTCGCCGTCCTTCCGGGACTCCGGGTCGGCCGTGCTTGCTCCTCCCATTGTCGCGCTCGGCGGGTCCGGCAACGACCAGTGGGCGCGCCCGCCGTGCGGCCGTGGGCGGCGTGCCGGGCGGGCGGGGAATACCGGGGGAGCGGCCGGTGCTAAGATGGTTGAAACTTTGACGATCGGATCCCGGGCCCCGGGATCGAGCAGGAGTGTGGTGAACAGCATGCAGTTCGGAATCTTCACCGTCGGCGACGTCACCCCCGACCCGACCACCGGCCGCACCCCGACCGAGCACGAGCGGATCAAGGCGATGGTGGCCATCGCCCGCAAGGCCGAGGAGGTCGGCCTGGACGTCTTCGCGACCGGCGAGCACCACAACCCGCCGTTCGTCCCGTCCTCGCCGACGACCATGCTCGGCTACATAGCCGCGCAGACCGAGCGCATCATTCTCTCCACCTCGACCACGCTGATCACCACCAACGACCCGGTGAAGATCGCCGAGGACTTCGCGATGCTCCAGCACCTCGCGGACGGCCGGGTCGACCTCATGATGGGCCGCGGCAACACCGGCCCGGTGTACCCGTGGTTCGGCAAGGACATCCGCCAGGGCATCCCGCTGGCGATCGAGAACTACGCGCTGCTCCACCAGCTCTGGCGCGAGGACGTGGTGGACTGGTCGGGCCGCTTCCGCACCCCGCTGCAGTCCTTCACCTCCACCCCGCGCCCGCTGGACGGCGTCGCCCCGTTCGTCTGGCACGGCTCGATCCGCAGCCCGGAGATCGCCGAGCAGGCCGCCTACTACGGTGACGGCTTCTTCGCGAACAACATCTTCTGGCCCAAGGAGCACTTCCAGAAGCTGATCGACCTCTACCGCGAGCGTTACGCCCACTACGGGCACGGCACGGCGGAGCAGGCCTACGTCGGCCTCGGCGGGCAGCTGTTCATGCGGAAGAACTCGCAGGACGCGGTGCGCGAGTTCCGCCCGTACTTCGACAACGCGCCGGTGTACGGGCACGGGCCCTCGCTGGAGGAGTTCACCGAGCAGACCCCGCTCACCGTGGGCAGCCCGCAGGAGGTCGTCGAGAAGACGCTGACCTTCCGCGAGTCGTTCGGCGACTACCAGCGCCAGCTCTTCCTGATGGACCACGCCGGCCTGCCGCTGAAGACGGTGCTGGAGCAGCTGGACCTGCTGGGCGAGGAGGTCGTGCCGGTGCTGCGCGCGGAGTTCGCCAAGGGCCGCCCGGCCGGCGTCCCGGACGGGCCGACGCACGGGTCCCGGGTCGCGGCCGAACTCGCCGCCCGGCAGCAGGAGGAGACGACGGAGGTGACCAAGTGAGCACGTACCGGCTGGTGGTGGTCGCGGCGGGGCTGAGCAAGCCGTCCTCGACGCGCCTGTTGGCCGACCGGCTGGCCGAGTCGACGGTCCGTCACCTCGGCCTGACCGGCGGCTCGGTGGACGTCACGGTGGTCGAGCTGCGGGACCTCGCCGTCGACATCGCGCACAACTTCGTGACCGGGTTCCCGGGCGCGGCGCTGCGCGAGGCGGTCGAGGCGGTGACGCACGCGGACGGTCTGATCGCCGTGACGCCGATCTTCACCGCCTCCTACAGCGGCCTGTTCAAGTCCTTCTTCGACGTGATCGACCACGACGCCCTCGCCGGCAAGCCGGTGCTGATCGCCGCCACCGGTGGTACGCCCCGGCACTCGCTCGCCCTGGAGCACGCCGTCCGGCCGCTCTTCGGCTACCTGCGCTCGGTGGTCGTCCCCACCGCGGTGTACGCGGCCACGGACGACTGGGGTACGGCGGGGGACGGGCACACCGACGGCCTGCCGGGCCGGATCGACCGGGCGGCCGGTGAGCTGGCCGCCCTGGTGGCGGGGCGCGGCCCGGCGGCGGTGGCGGAGCCGGTGGCCGTGGTGCCGTTCGCGGAGCAGCTGGCGGCCCTGCGGGTCTGACGGCGCGGCCGCGCGCCCGGGCGGGCAGGCGGAAGCGGGAGCGGGGGGCGGGCCGGGCGGCCCGCCCCTCACCCGTGTGCGGGCCCGGTGTCAGGCCTCGCGGGCGTCGTACGCGGCCCGCGCCGAGGCGATCTCCCGCTGGTGCGTCTCCGTCCAGTGGACCAGCGACTGGATGGTGGCGTGCAGCGTCCGCCCGAGCGGTGTCAGCGCGTAGTCCACCCGGGGCGGGACGACGGGGTGGACGGTCCGGGACACCAGGCCGTCCCGCTCCAGCTGGCGCAGCGTCACGGTCAGCATCCGCTGGCTGACGCCGTCGATCGCGCGCCGCAGCTCGGTGAAGCGCAGGGAGCGGCGGTCGAGCAGTGCGATGACCAGCAGCGACCACTTGTCGGCGACCCGGTCGAGGATCTGCCGCACCTCGCAGTCCTCCCGGGTGTCCCACTGCAGCACGTCGTAGCCGTCCTCGGTACCCGTGCAGTGCGTCGGTGACTTCAAAGTGCCTTCTTCCATACCTCCTGATGCTGCCCCAGGATGACGAGTGGTTACAAGAGGGAACCGACCGGCCGAACCGGAACCGTGTCGTGGGTGCCCCTCGCCTCCCCGTCCTTCGCCAGGAGACCTCACATGTCCGTGTCATCAGCCGTGCCCTCGACCGCCGCGCCCGGGGCCCCGCCGCGCCCGGGCGGCCGGGACGCCGCCGTGCTCCTCGTCCTCTGCGGCGCGATCTTCCTGGAGGGCATCGACGTCGCCATGCTGAACGTGGCGCTGCCGTCGATCCGCGCCGACCTGGGCCTGTCCACCGGCTCGCTCAGCTGGGTGCTGAGCGCCTACGTCCTCGGCTACGGCGGGTTCATGCTGCTCGGCGGCCGCACGGCCGACCTGCTGGGCCGGCGCCGGATGTTCCTGCTCTGGCTCACCGTCTTCGTCCTCTTCTCCGGCCTCGGGGGGCTGGCCACCGAGGGGTGGGTGCTGATCCTGGCCCGGTTCGTGACCGGGCTCTCGGCGGCCTTCATGACCCCGGCCGGGCTGGCGGTCATCACCACCGCGTTCGCCGAGGGCCCCCGGCGCAACCGCGCCCTGCTGGTGTACGCGGGCACGGCGGCGGCCGGCTTCTCGCTCGGCCTGGTGGCCGGCGGGCTGCTGACGGCGGTCGGCTGGCGCTGGGTGTTCTTCGCCCCGGTGGTGCTGGCGGGCGCCCTGCTGCTGGCGGCCCTGCCGCTGATCCCGCGCGACGAGCCGCCCGTGCGACGGTCCGGCGAGCGCTTCGACCTGGCCGGGGCCGTCACCGTGACCGGCGCCATGCTGCTGCTGGTCTACACGGTGGTCCGGCTCGGCGAACCGGGGGCCGCGGCGGGCTGGACGACCGCCACCCTGGCCGGCGGGCTGGCCCTGCTGGCGGCCTTCGTGGCCGTCGAGCGGCGCTCGGCCTCGCCGCTGGTCCGGCTCGGCCTGCTGCGTTCGGGTGCGCTGGTGCGGGCCAACCTCGGCGCGATGCTCTTCGCCGGCTCCTTCTTCGGCTTCCAGTTCGTCGTCACCCTCTACCTGCAGGACCTGCGCGGCTGGTCCCCGCTGCAGACCGGCCTGGCCCTGCTCGCGGTCGGGGTGGACGCGGTGCTGGCGCCCACCCTCACGCCGAGGCTGGTGGAGCGGTTCGGCAACGCCCGGGTGATCCTCGGCGGCTTCTGCCTGGCGGCGCTCTCCTACGCGTTGTTCCTGCCGGTGGGGCTGGACTGGACCTACCCGATGATGTTCCCGACCATGATCCTGACCGGGCTGGCCTTCGCCCTCGCGTACGGGCCGCTGACCATCGCCGCCACCGAGGGGATCGAGGAGCAGGAGCAGGGCCTGGCCGGCGGGCTGCTCAACACCTCGTTCCAGTTCGGCGCGGCGCTCGGTCTCTCGGTGGTGACGGCGGTGAACCTGGCGGCGACCGGCGCCGGCGGCGGTGCGCAGACGGGGCTGGACGGCTTCCGGGCGGCGCTGGTGGTGCCGGTGGCGGCGGTCCTGCTGGGCGCGCTGGTGACCGCGGCGGGTCTGGTGCGCGGGCGCCCGGCGGCCGGCCGTGCGGCGTCCGGGTGAGCTCCTGACGCCCCGCCACCCGTTCGGCCCTCGGCGGACTCCCGCACCGGGGGCCGAACGGGTGCGTGTCGGCTGTGCTCAATTGTCCGGTATGCGGTGTAATCGTACACATGATCAGATCAATGCCGGTCCGTCATGCCCCGAGCGCCGAGACGATCCGCCGCACCGCCCACCCGGCCACCGACCCCCGGACCGAGCCGGAAGCCACCCGGGAGTCCTGACGTGGAGCCCGCCATGCCGCCCGAGAGCCGGAGCGCGCCCGCCGAGGAGCCGCAGGCCGTCCTCACCCCGCTGACCAGCGCCGCGATCTTCCTCGTGCTCACCATCGACCCCGGCGGCGAACAGGCCGTCCGCGACCTGCTGCCCGACCTCGCCGGACTGCGCCGCTCGGTCGGCTTCCGCGCCCCCGAGGCCGGGCTGACCTGCGTCACCGGCATCGGCTCCGACGCCTGGGACCGCCTCTTCGCCGGCCCCAGGCCCGCCGGACTCCACCCCTTCCGCGAGGTGGTGGGCGCCCGCCACCGGGCCCCGGCCACCCCCGGCGACCTGCTGCTCCACCTGCGGGCCGGCCGGCTGGACCTCTGCTTCGAACTGGCCGGCCAACTCACCCGGCGCCTCGCCGGCGCGGCCACCGTCGTGGACTCCGTCCACGGCTTCCGCTACTTCGACGACCGCGACCTGCTGGGCTTCGTGGACGGCACCGAGAACCCCGAGGGGCGCGCGGCCGCGGCCGCCGTCGTGATCGGCGCGGAGGACGCGCCGTTCGCCGGCGGCAGCTACGTCATCGTCCAGAAGTACCTGCACGACCTCACCGCCTGGAACACCCTCCCGGTCGAGCAGCAGGAACGGGCCGTCGGCCGCACCAAGCTCACCGACATCGAACTCGACGACGCCACCAAGCCCGCCGACTCGCACGTCGCCCTCACCACGGTCACCGGTCCGGACGGCGAGGAGCAGCAGATCATGCGCTTCAACATGGCGTTCGGATCCTTCGACGGGGGAGGCGAGTTCGGGACGTACTTCATCGGATACGCGCGCACCCCCGAGGTGACGGAGGAGATGCTGCGCAACATGTTCGTCGGCCGCCCGCCCGGCAGCCACGACCGGCTGCTCGACTTCTCCACCGCGGTGACCGGGACGCTCTTCCACGTCCCGACCGCCGACTTCCTCGACGACCCGCCGGCCGCGCCCGCGCCCGCCGGCGCGGCCGCCGTGACCACCACCACCGGCAGTGACACCGTCACCGCCGCCGCCTCGACCGTCGCCGCTGCTTCCGCCGCCGTCTCCGGCAGCGCCGCCGACGGCTCGCTCGGCATCGGCAGCCTGAAAGGGACCCCTTCGTCATGAGCAATCTGCACCGCGACCTGGCCCCCGTCTCCACCGCGGCCTGGGAGGAGATCGAGGAGGAGGCCCGGCAGACCTTCAAGCTCCACGTCGCGGGCCGCCGGGTGGTGGATGTGAGCGGCCCCGAGGGCGCCACCCTCGCCGCCGTCGGCACCGGCCACCTGACCGGCATCGCCCCGCCCGCCGACGGCGTACTCGCCCACGCCCGCGACTCCCAGCCCGTCGTCGAGCTGCGGGTGCCCTTCACCGTCAGCCGCACCGCCGTCGACGACGTCGAGCGCGGCTCCCGCGACTCCGACTGGCAGCCGGTCAAGGACGCGGCCCGCACCATCGCCCTCGCCGAGGACCGCGCCGTCTTCGAGGGCTACCGGGCCGCCGCCATCGAGGGCATCCGCGCCGGTGCGAGCAACCCCGCGATCCAACTCCCCGCGGACGTCCGCGAGTACCCGAACACCGTCAGCCGGGCGCTCTCCGCCCTGCGCCTCGCCGGTGTCGGCGGGCCCTACGCCCTGCTCCTCGGCGCCGACGCCTTCACCGCCGTCAGCGAGACCAGCGACCACGGCTACCCCGTGGCGGCGCACATCGCCCGCCTGCTCGACGGCGAGATCATCTGGGCCCCCGCCATCGAGGGCGCCTTCCTGCTGTCGGCGCGAGGGGGCGACTTCGAACTCGTGCTCGGCCAGGACCTCTCGGTCGGCTACCTCTCCCACGACGCCGACTCGGTCGACCTCTACCTGCAGGAGTCGCTGACCTTCCGCCTGTACACCGCCGAGGCCGCCGTCGCGCTGGGCGGGTAGCGCCCGTCGCCCCGGCGGGGCAGCGACCCTAGCGCTGCCGGGCCCGGAGCCGTGCCGCCGACCGGGCGAGCCGGACGGCACCCACCGTCGGGAGGGGCAGGGCCAGCAGGACGGCGACCATCAGCCCGATCGGGCTCAGGCCGCCGAGCGCCACCGAGAGCAGGACGGCGAGCACCGGGACGGCGACGAGCGGCGAGAACATGAGCAGCGTCGCCTCCCCCTTCTCCCGCCGCGACCACTGGCGGGACCTCCACAGCCGGACGAGCGCGACGACCGTGACGACCGGCGCCAGGAGCGGCCCGACCGCCGGGACGAGGGCGGCCGGCAGCTGTGCGGCGATGAGCACGGCGGTGACCGCGGTGCGCCGGCCGCTCTCCGGCACCGGCTGGTCGCCCGGCTCCTCGGCCAGCGCGGCCGCCGCGATCTCCCCGGGCGTCCCCAGCTGGTCCAGGACCCGGCGCACACCGCTCTCGTCGAAGCCGCCGGCCTCCGCCAGCGCGACCTCGATGTGCTCGCTCAGGTCCGCCAGCAGCTCCCGGCGGCGGGCCTCGGGAAGCGCGGCGGTCCGCTCCTCGACCGAGGAGAGGTAGACCCGCACGAGCGGGTGGGCGAGGGTGTCGTTCACGTCGTCTCTCCAGGGGTGAGGAAGTGGTCGACGGCGGCGCGGAAGGGCGGCCAGTTCGTGGCGAACTCCTCCAGCGCGCTCCGGCCGGCGTCGGTCAGCGTGTAGTACCTGCGCGGCGGTCCGCTCTCGGACTCCTGCAGGTGGGTGTCGGCGAGCCCGGTCCGCCGCAGGCGTGACAGCAGGGGGTAGATCGTGCCCTGGCTGGTGGCCATGACCTCGACCCGGGCCAGCTCCGCCAGCAGCTCCACGCCGTAGCGGGGACCGTCCCGCAGCAGAGCCAGGACGCAGTACTCCAGCACCCCCTTGCGGAGCTGGCTCGCCACGCGACCGTCCGCCTCGGGGATGCTTGCATTGCCATCTACCATGCAAAGCAAGGTAGCACGGGACGTGTGGATGTCACGGCAGATCCACTGGCGGGGTTCCCGGCCGGGCAGCCGCGGCCGGCGGCGGGGATGGAGCCGGGGCGGGGGCTTCACGCGCCCGGCGGCGGCTCGCGCTGGACGGCCCGGGGTGGTCACGGGCCGGTGGTTCGGCGGCGCTGCCGGCCCCCGGAGTCGGGGCCGGCAGCGCCGTGGCTTCAGCACCAGATGGGCATCCACCAGAAGAATCCGGAGTCGCCGGGCCGAGCGGTGTTCGTGCCCGGTGCGACGATGTGGGGGCCGGCGGGCTTGGCTATGTCGTTCACTATGTGCTGTCTCCGGGGATCAGAAACGACTCGGAGCACGGCCAATGCCGTGCTCGTCGGTCTTCCTATCAGAGTCGAACCCCGGACATCAAATCCCTGTTTGATTCACTGGCATGTGTACGGTACTGCGCCGCAATCGAAGCCATTTGGTGTCCGATGGATAGCGGTGCAGTCAAAATCGGTCGGCCACTGGCGGCGGAGTGCGAGGCAATCGGAATTCAGTGTTCCGGTTCCGGTCGGAGATGCAGTTCCATCAGCGCTTCTCGGGCGAGGGCCCGCTCATCGGCGGCTCCGACGCGTTCGGCGAGGGCGAACGAGGCCGTCAGATGGTCGAACGCCGCGTCGCCCAGGCCGAGTGCGGTCTCGCAGCGCCCGAGGCCGCGCAGGGCGGCGGCCTCCTCCCGGGCTGCGCCGATGGAGCGGGCCAGCTCAAGGGCGATGGTGTGCTGGTCGTGGGCCTCGGCGGTCCGGCCGGCGCCCCGGAGGGCGTCACCCAACCCGTTCAGGGCATCGGCCTCGTGCCGTATGGCGCCGACCGACCGGAACGTGGTCAAGGCCGACCGGTAGAGCGTCAGAGCCTGGCCGAATTCTTTCGGAATGCCGAGCGCGGCGGCCAGGTTGAGCTTCACCACGGCGAGGTCGAAATGCGACATGAAACCCTCCCCGATGGCGAGGATGCGCTCGAACGTGGCACGCGCGGAGGCCAGGTTCCGGGCGCCCAGATGAAGGTCTCCGATGTTGTTGAGGATGCGCAGTTCGAATGTCTTGTCATTGAATCTGCGGGCGAGCGGGAGGGCGCTGTTGTAGGCGGAGAGAGCCGAATCGGAATTGCCGAGCGAGCTTTGCACGATGCCGATGTTGGCGAGGCACCGAGCGGAATTCCAGTCGTCGCCGGCCGCTCGCCGGATGCGCAGGGACTCCTCCTGATGGGCGAGTGCCCGGTCGAGGGAGCTCTGATGCCAGAGGAGCCGTCCGAGGATGCCGAGCGCGTCGGCGGTGGCATCCGCGTCCCCTTCCTGGCGGGCGAGGGCGAGGCCCCGTTCCACGGCCTCCACCGCCGACGGGTAGCGGGAGGCATTGGCGAGCGTCGCGCCCAGGTTGATCAGCGCCCGTGCCTCGCACCGGTCGTTCGACACCGAACGCCAGTACGTGACGGCTGCCTGGTGCATGCCGTGCGCCTCGTTCCAGTAGGCCTCTCCGTCCAGGTGGCCCGCCAGGACGTGCGACAGCCAGGCGCTGGTCTCGCCGAGTCCGATCTGCCGGGCGTGCGCCACCAAGGCCGTCAAGCCGCTGTGTTCGGCGTCCAGCCAGGCCCGGGCGGCCTTGGCGGAGGTCAGGTCGAGATCGCCCAACAGCTCTTCCGAGTGGATGAGTTGATCGAGCGGCGGCAGGGGGAGACGTGATCTGCGGGGATACAGCAGACCGTCCGCACGGTCGGCGGCCTCCAGGGTGAAGCCGAGCAGGCGGCGCATTGCCGAATCCTGATCGGTTCCACCCTCCGCGAGGGCCAGGACAACCGCGTACTCCCGCAGGAGATCATGGAGTTGATAGCGCTCCGGAACGACTTCCTGGAGCAGGTGGCAATGCAGGAGCGCTTCGAGAATGTGATCCGTGACGTCGATCGTCCGACCGATGAGCGCCGCGGCCGTGTGCAGTCCGATATCCGGTCCCGGATACAACCCCAGTAAACGGAAGGCTCGTTGTTGTTCGGCCGGCAGGGACTGGTAGGAGACCTCGAACGCCCGGGCGATGCTCTCCGAGCCGTGGCGGATCTCGGCGAGCCGGCCGGTCTTGCGGGAGAGGCGTTGGGCCAGGTGCTCCAAGGTCCAGGAGGGGCGGGCCTTGAAGCGGCTGGCGGCGATCTCGATGGCGAGCGGGAGCAGTCCGCACCGGTCGACGATCTCGGCGACCCGGCCGAGGTCGTCCGCACGCTCGGGCCCGACGACCTCGACGAAGAGGGCGACGGCGTCGTCGACCGTCAGGACATCGAGGAAGACCGGTCTGGAGCCGGGGAGTTCGGCCAGTCGGTGGCGACTTGTGACGAGGACCAGCGAGGTGGGCAGCGGCGGCAGGAGCGGTCGGATCTGGGCGGCGCCCGAGGCGTCGTCGAGGACGACGACGGCGCGTTGCGAGGCCAGCGTCTCGGCGCACAGGCCGAAGATCTCCTCGGTGTCGAGCGGGATCGCCGTGGCGGGCACGCCGAGGCGTCTCAGCAGCATGGTCCCGGCCGCCTCGGTGGCGAGCGGACGCTGGTTGCCGGCGTGGGCGCGAAGGTTCAGGTAGACGTGCCCGTCGGGGAACCGCTCGCGCATCAGGTCGGCGGCGTGCAGGGCGAGTGTGGTCTTCCCGACCCCGGCCATGCCGAGGATCGAGGAGACCGTCATGATGCCGCCGCTCTGCAGGTCGGTGGTCGGGCCGGCCAGCAGCCGCCGGAGCTCGTCCTCCCGGCCGACCATGTGCCGCTGTCCGGGGCCCGCACCCGGCCCGGCCGGCCGACGGCCGGCCCGGGCCCGCACCGGGCCCGGCCCGGCGAGCAGGTCCGCCGAGGGCGCTCCGTTCAGGATCCGCTCGTGCAGGCGCGCCAGTTCGGCGCCCGGGGCGGTGCCGAGTTCGGCCCGCAGGAGGCGGACGACGGCCGGGTACACGGCGAGCGCCTCGGCCTGCCGTCCGGCGCCGTGGAGGGCGGCCATCAGGTGGGCGGCGAGGCGTTCGTCGGTGGGGCGCCCCTCGTGCAGCACGGTGAGTTCGGGGATCAGGTCGGTGAAGCGGCCGAGCCGCAGTTCGACCTCGACGCGCAGCAGGGTGGTGGCGAGGCGCTGGTCGGCCATGGTGGTGCGGGTGCTCTGCGCCCAGGTGCCGGGGACGCCGGCCAGGGGCTCGCCGCGCCAGAGCTCCTCGGCGCGGCTGAGCACGGTCCGGGCCTGGTGGTCCTCGCCGTTGTCGGCGAGCAGGCGGGCCTGGCGGGAAAGGTCGAGATAGCGGTGCCAGTCGATCTGTTGTGGATCCGTTCGCAGAGTGTATGTGTGCGATTGGCTGTCGACCGACGGGATCTCGTGGGGGTTGCGCAGCCCTTCGGCTTCGACGGCCAGGCGCAGCGTGCTCCGAATGTGTGAAATATGGCTGTAGATGCTGGCCACGGCGCTCGGCGGCGGCTCCTCGTCCCAGAGCCGGTAGGCCAGCGACTGGTGGGAGAGCGGGCGGCCGACGTCCAGTGCCAGAGCCGCGAGGAGCCGTCGCCGCTTGTCCGAGCGGATCGACAACATCCTTCCGTTTACCGTTAGTTCAACTGAACCCAGGAGATGGAACTCCACGGTGACGCCCCCCGCCGGTTGGCTACCAGCTTGCTGTGTCGCAGGTGAGCATCGCATGCCTTCGGGGGCCGTTGCCATACCACCTGCCTTCTTTTGCAAGTGGTGCTTCGGGCATATTCTCGATATGACTGTGAATCATGTGGTATCGGCCGCACGGTAATTGATCACACGGAATTGATCACACTTCACGGCCCTGCCACTCGGACGCGTCGGTCTGCGGGTAGGGGGAGCCAGTGGAGCCACGGACGGGAACGGCCGGCAGGGGTGCGCCGCCGGGCCGGGTGAACTCGGTCACCGGTGGGCGGGTGGAGGGTTCGGTGGTGCAGGCGGCGGCGATCCACGGCGGCGTGCACCTGTACGCGCCCGCCGCTGCGGCCGTCGCCCTCCCGGTGCCGCGCCAACTGCCGCCGGTGCCACGCCGACTGGTCGGCCGGGAGGACGATCTCGCGGCGCTGGACCGGTCGTTGGGCGATGTACCGCAGACGGCGGACGTCACCCTGGTGGTGACCGGTCCGGCCGGGGTGGGCAAGACCGCGCTGGCCGCCCAGTGGCTGCGCGGCCTGGCGGGGCGGTTCCCGGACGGCCAGCTCTACGCCGACCTGCGCGGGCACGCCCCGGGCGGGCCCGCGGATCCGGCCGAGGCGCTGGGAGCCTTCCTCCGGGCCTTCGGGATCGCACCGGTGCCGGGTGATCTGGCGGAGGGGGCGGCGCTCTGGCGGTCGCTGGCGGCGGAGCGCCGGATCGCGGTGCTGCTGGACAACGCCTCGACCTCCGCGCAGGTCCGGCCGCTGCTGCCGGGGTCGGAGCACGCCCTGGTGGTGGTGACGAGCCGGCGCCGGCTGACCGGGCTGGGGATAGACGGCGCCGTCTTCCGGCCGCTGGGGCTGCTGCCGGACGAGGCGTCCGCGCGCCTGCTCTCCCAGCGGGTGGGCGAGGAGCGGGTGGCCCGCGAACGGGCCGCCGCCGCCGAGGTGGTGGAGCGCTGCGCCGGGCTGCCGCTGGCGGTCTGCCTGGCCGCGGCCCGGATCGCGGCGCGTCCGGTCCAGGCGCTCTCCGTCACCGCCGAGGCGCTCGGGCACGAGGCCGACCGGCTGGCGGCACTGGATGTGGAGGGGGAGACGGTGCGCAACGTCCTGGACGCGTCCTTCGAGGTGCTGGAGGCCGACGCGGCCCGGCTCTACCGGCTGCTGGGCCTGCTGCCGTTCCCGGTCTTCACCCCGGACGTCGTCCGCGTGGTGGGGGGCGTCCCCGCGGGCGAGGCGGAGCGGCTGCTGGACGGGCTGATCGACGTCCACCTGCTGGAGGAGGTGAGCGGCGGATTCCGCTTCCACGACCTGGTGAAGCTGCATGCGCGGGCCTGTGCGGAAACGGTCCGCCTGGCGCCGGAGGGCCTGGCCGCCGCGGGCCGGGTGCTCGACTGGTACCTCGCCTCCGCCACCGCCGCCGAGGCGCTCGTGACCCCGACCCACCGGACGCTGCGCCGCGACTACGGGGGCGGACAGCCGGTCGGTGCCCGGGAGTTCGGCGACGAGGCCGAGGCGCTCGGCTGGCTGGACGGGGAGACGGCCCGGCTGGCCGCCGCGCTGCGCTGGGCCGCGCAGACCGACCGGCCGGCACTGGTCTGGCAACTGGCCGACGCCATGTGGCCGTTGTTCCTGCGGCTGCGCCCGGCCCGGCTCTGGGTCGAGGCGCACCGGCTCGGCCTGGTGGCCGCCCGGACGGCCGGCCACCGGGACGGGGAGCTGCGGATGCTGACCTCCGGCGGCAACGGCCTGCGCAACGCGGGCGAGGACGAGGAGGCGGCGCAGTGGTTCGCCGAGGCACTGGGGCTGGCCCGGGCGGCGGCGGACCGGCTCGGGCAGGCGGACGCGCTCTACGGGCTGAGCCAGACGCATCGAACGGCGGGCCGGCTCGCCGAGGCCGCCGACTGCCTGCACGAGGTGGTCGGGCTGCGGGAGGCGGAGGGCTATCCGCGCGGCGCCGCGCTCGCCCGGCTGGCGCTCGGCGACGTCCTGCTCGCGTCCGGTCGCGCGGCGCGGGCCGTCGAGGTGATCACCGCGGCGCACCGCGAGCTGACCGAGGTCCGGGCCCCGTACGAGGCGGCCCGGGCGCTCGCCTTCCTCGGGCAGGCGCACACCGTGCTCGGCGCGTACGCCCGCGCCGAGCGGTGCTACGCGCAGGCGCTCGCGGAGTTCCGCTCCGGCCGTGCCCGGCGCTGGGAGGCCCGGGTGCTGGAACTCGGTGGTGAGCTGGCCCGGTCGGACGGCCGGGCCGGCGAGGCGGCGGAGCGGTTCCGGGCCTCGCTGGCCCTCTACCGGGAGCTCGGCGCGCCCGATGCGGCCAGGGTGGTCGGCCGCATCGGGGCGCTGGAGAGCGGCTCCGGCCTCACCCCCCGACCGGGCGGGGTGCCGGTACCGGGCGGGGAGCCGGTACCAGGTGGTGCGACGCAGCCGGGTGGTGCGACGGAGCCGGGCGGGCCGCCGCCGACGGCGCCGGCAGACGGTGCGACGGCCGCCGCGGACGGCTGAGCACGCCGTCGAGCACCTCGTCACAGGAGGACGCCGAGGCGGCCACCGCGGTGATCTCGGCCAGGGCGCGCCCCGCCGCCAGCCAGGCGTGCGCCAGCGAGCCGACGGCCGGCCGCTGCCGCGGCGGGCGGGGGCCGCCCGTGCCCGCCCGCAGCCGCAGCGCGAGCCGCCCCCCGGTGCGGGCCAGCACGAGCACCGCCCCGGCGCCGCAGTCGGCGGTGGCCACCGCGCAGCCGGGGTGGGCCCGCAGGACCTCGGCGAGCCGGTCGAGCGCCCGGTGGGCGTTCTGCGGGGCGAGGGCGCCGAGGTGGAGGACGTCGGCGTGGTGGCGCCACCGGGGCGCGTCCGGCCCGGTCAGGTCGAGTGCCAGGTGCTCGTCGACGAAGACCGGGCGCGGGCGCCCGTCGCCCGCGCCCGCCGGCGGGCGGCTCGCCAGCAGAGCCCGGCGGACGCCCGCGGGGGAGTGGATCCGGGCCTCGAACAGGGTGGCGGGCAGGCCGTCCGAGGGCGCCGGGGCGAGTCGCACGGTGTGCAGGGCGGCCACCGTCACGCCCGCCCGGAGGTGAGCGGGAGCGGCGCCGACGGGCCGTCGAGCGGGCGGTCGAGCGGGGCGGGCAGTGCCAGTGCGGGCGGCTCCGGCTCGTGCGCGGGCTGGCCCAGGCCGAGGATCCGGTAGAGCAGCCGCCGCATGTTGCGGTCGAACCGGCCGGGCTCGGAGGTGATCCGGTCGGCGATGGCGCGGTACTCCTCGGGCCGGTACTGCTCGGCCGCGTAGGCGAGCTGGCCGGTCAGCGGGTGGCCGGGGGCGAGTGCGGGCGCGGTGCGGGCGAGCAGCGCGCCCGGCGAGCGCGGGTTGACGTCGCGGTGCGGGTACTCGGCGAGCAGGATCGGTGCGCCGGTCATCGAGCCGTAGAGGGTGACCGAGCCGTGGTCGCCGATGATGAAGTCGGCGGCGACCAGCAGCGGCCGCCAGTCCGCCTCGGGCGGGAGCACCGTCACGGCTCCCCGCGCGGTGGCCGTCGCCCAGGAGCGGACCTGCCAGTGGCCGTGCGCGGCGGCCACGTTCGGGTGGACCAGCAGCGCCGTCCGGTAGCCGTGCCGGGGCAGCTCGGCGGCGAGCCGGGGCAGGACGGCGTCCAGCCGGGTGAACAGCGACCCGGATCCCCAGGTGGAGCAGACCAGCACCAGCCGCTCGCCGGGCCGCAGCCCGAGCGCGGCCCGGTAGTGCGCGCGGGCGGGCAGCGCGGCGGCGATCCGGTCGTAGCAGGCGTCGCCGACCACCTCCGCGATCGGCAGCGCCTCCGGGCAGCCGCGGCCCAGCTCGGCCAGGTCGTCCCGGTGCGCCAGGGCGTACGCCTCCGGTACGAGGCGGCCGTTCCAGGTCACGTACTCGGCCCCGAGCCCGCTGACGGAGCGTTCGCCGTCTCCGCCGCCCGCCGGGGAGAGCTTGATGTGCCCGGCGCCGTGCGGCAGCCGGACCAGCGGGCCGCGCAGGTGCTCCAGCCCCTGCGAGCCGGCGGCGAGCACCAGGTCGAACTCGCGCCGGACGGCCTCCGCCCACGGCAGCACGGGGGCGCCGAGCAGCCGGATGTGCGCCTGCGCGCCCCCGTTGAACGCGTGCGGCGCCACCGTGAACTGCACGTTCACCCGGAGGTCGGAGCCGAGCAGCGAGTAGATGTCGTGCAGCCGCTGGCCGTACACCGCGGTGTGCACGACCACCAGCACCTCCTTGCAGTCCGACAGCGTCGCCCAGGGCCGGTGGCCGCCGGGCGTGGTCCCCTGTTTCCCGTGCACCAAGGTCATGCCGATCCCCCTCCTTGATCCCGGTCCGGGGCCGCCGGATCGGTGGCCCCGGCGGGGGTCTGCCCGGGCGGTCTGGCGGATTCCATGACGAGTCCTGGACGATGCTTGCGGAAACCTTGCGGCCGCCCGGACACCGCCTCGGCACCGGCCCGGACACCGCCTCGGCACCGGCCCGGGGCCCGCCGGCGACGGCCGAAGGGTACTGAGTTCCTTTACGCGGGGTACTGAGTGCCGTATTCTCTGAGGCGAGCCTCTGACGCCAGTCGAAGAGAGCCGACACGGCATGCCGGTCCAGGTGGCGCCCGCTCCGCGCGGGGCGTGGCCGGGCCGGACTTGGCACTCAGTACCCTGGGCATGACCTGAGGCCATGGACCAGTGCACCCGTATCAGGAGAACCGCTCATGAGCTTGAGGATCGTTGTCTGTGTGAAGCACGTGCCGGACGCGACGGGTGACCGTCGGTTCGCGGACGACCACACCACCGACCGGGAGGGTGTG
>NZ_JBSFNM010000041.1:0-84992 GCF_053587085.1 Kitasatospora sp. NPDC003701 | reverse complement strand
CTCATCGGCGCCGCCCTCCTCACCCTCCTCGCCCTCGCCCTCACCACCGTCGCCCTCGGCGTCATCACCGCCCTCAAGGTCAACGACGACCAGCAGCCCCCACCCCCACCCATCACCCGCCACGGCCGCTGGGAACTGCGCCAACTCCCCGACGGCACCACCGAATACGCCTGGATCGCCCGCCAGGCCGGCCACTACGGCCCCGAAACCCGACAGCGACAGACCCCCGGCCGCCACCGCATACCCGGCTGAGCGGACCACGCAGAGGCCCCCGCCCGACCCAGGACAGGGGCCCCGCCGCAAACGACCCGGCGACGACCCGAGCCGAATCCCCGCCGCCGACACCGTGCGACCGGGCAGAATCGGCCCATGCTGACCATGGGATCCATCGTGTTGGGTGTCGCGGACGTGCGGCGCGCGGTCGCCTTCTGGACGGAGGCGCTGGGCTACGTCCCCCGCGACGAGATCGAGGACGACTGGGTGGTCCTGGTGCCCGCCGAGGGGCCCGGGGTGCAACTGGCCCTCGGCCTCAGCGAGTCGCCCGTCCAGGAGCACCCGCGCGTCCACATCGACCTGTACGCGACGGACGCCGCCGACCAGGCCGCCGAGATCGAGCGGCTGCTCGCGCTGGGGGCGCAGTCCGTCGACTGGGACCTCTACCCGGAGGACCCGGACTTCGTCGTCCTCGCCGACCCCGACGGCAACCGCTTCTGCGTGATCGACACCGCCCACGGCTGACGGCCGGCCGGAGCCCGCGTCAGCCGCCGGGCTCCGCAGGTTCGCCGGGCTCGCCGGGCTCGCCGTGGTCACCGCGATGGCCGCGGCGGCGGCGACGGCCGGTCCGACCGCCCTCGCCCTGTTCCCGGACCCGGCTCTCCAGCCCGCTGCGGACCCTCTGCGACAGGGTCCCGGCGGCGGCCGCCAGGAAGACGAAGTTGTAGACGATCTGCAGGATCACCACGAGCCGGGGCCCCTGGCCGGCCGCCGTGATGTCGCCGTAGCCGACGGTGGCCATCGTGACGATGGTGAAGTAGAGCGCGTCCAGGCGGGTGTTCAGCCCGTCGAACTCGCCGGCCGCGGCGGCCAGGACGTAGTACGTCCCGGCGAAGACGTTCATCGAGAGGCAGATCAGGACGACCAGCCACATCCCCGGCCGTCGGCCCGTCCCGCGCAGGAGATCGAGGATCCGGGCCAGCAGGAGCCCGCTCAGCAGCATCAGGACGGCGGCGAACACCAGCCAGCTGAGGAGCGGGCGGCGTTCGCCGAAGTAGCGCAGCGGCAGGGTGAAGTACGCGACCATCAGCAGGGCGAACGAGCCCAGCAGCAGGAGCCAGGCCCGCACGTCGATGTGGGCCTCGGCGGGTGGGGGCGGGGTCGCGGACATCCCGCTCAGCCTGCCGCAGCGCCACCGGACCCGCTCGCCGGGCTGCGCCGAACGGGCTGCCGGACCCGAGGCCGCCCGGGCCGCCCCGCCCGGTTACGACGAAGCCCGGTTATGACGAAACCCGGGTACGACGAGGCCCCGGGTACGACGAAGCCCCCGCCGTTTCCGGCGGGGGCTCGGTCGGAGAAGTGCCTCAGGCCGTGGTGCGGGGCGCCTCGGTGGCCTTGGTCACGTTGGTCGGCGCGACCGCCTGCGGGGCCACCGGCTGCTGCGGCGCGGCCTGCGCCTGCGGGGCAGCGGTGCTCTGCGCCGTACCCGGCGCGGCGGCGGCGTCCGCGGCCGGAGCCTCGTCCTCGCGCAGCGCCTTGGTCTCCGCCTTCAGAATGCGCATGGACTTGCCGAGGCCACGGGCCATCTCGGGCAGCTTCTTCGATCCGAACAGGAGGATGACGACCGCCAGCACCACCAGGAGGTGCCAGGGCTCAAGACCGTTCCGCAGCATCCCTGGCCACCGGTCCCTTCTTGTCTCTAGTCACAGGAGGGCAAAGCGCCCGACCTGGCCAGTATGCATGTCCGCGGAGGCGAACGTATACACCGGCCGGGAAACGCTGGTCAAAAACCAGGTGTTGGCGAAGCAGACAGCCATTTGTGGTCTCCACCACGCAGTGAATTCCGGCCACCTGTTCAATTGGCATATCCGAGGATGAGGACGCAGAACACCACCGCCACCGACCCCACCGCGACGGACAGCACCAGCAGGACGCGCGTCCCCGGCAGCGGCGCCCCGACGCGCATCGCCGCCTCCACCCGGGTCCACCGCCGGTAGGCGAGCAGACCGAGCACGGCGCCGCCGAGTGCGCAGACCGCGGCCAGGGCGCCCCGCAGAGGCGCGGGGGCCAGGTCGGGGGTGAGCTGGTCGACGGCGATACCGCCCGCGAGCAGACCGAGCGAGGTGCGGATCCAGGCCAGGAAGGTCCGCTCGTTGGCCAGCGAGAAGCGGTAGTCCGGCTCGCTGCCGCCCTCCGACCGCGATTCCGGCTCGGATTCCGGGTCCGACCCCGGCTCCAGGTCCGGCATCGGCCCTCCCGCTGCGTTCCCGGTGTTCCCGTCGAACCCAGGCTGCCCTGCCCGGCCCCACTCCGCAGCTCAGGCCGGGGAGAACTCGGATGCGCGGGCCGTCCGGCGTCCGCCAGACTGCGGCGATGAGCATCGACACGGCCGGCCCCGCGGCCCCCAGCCCCGCCCAGGAGCGTGCCCTGCGGCACGTCACGGCGCTCGCCACCGGTGGCCCGCTCGGTGCCGGTCTGCGCGTCACCCTCAATTTCCACCCCGACCGGGCCGACGGCGGCCGGGACATCCTGACGGCGCTCGCGCAGGACGGCGTCTACCGCTCCCAGTTCGTGACCGGTACCGGCAACGGCGGCCTCACCGCCCACCCGGGCGGCGACCGCTGGCGCTGGGAGAGCCGGATCTTCGGCGGCGCGTACGACGAGGCCCCGGCCGAGGAGCGCCCGGTCTACGGCGCGCTGAACTTCCGCCGCAAGGCGATCGGCGCGGCGCCGCGCTTCGGCTCGGCCCACGTCCGGCTCGCCCCGCGGGCCCTCGTCCGCGCCACCTTCTGCTACCCGGACAGCTACCTCGACCCGACGGACCTCGGCACCGCCGAGCGGATGTCCCTGATCGCCCTGGCCGAGGCGGACGACGCGGACGAGCTGGACGACTACATCGAGGCCCAGGTGCACGGCCCGGTCCGGCTCGACACGGACGTGGAGGCGCTGGTCCTGGACCCGAGCTACCGGGGCACCGCGGTCGAGGAGCGGGCCCGCCGGCTGCCGTGCGCGCTCGAATGGCACCCGGGCCTGCGCCTGACCACCGAGGAGCTGAGGCGCCACCCCGAGTACCGGGGCCCCGAGTTCGTCGCGCTCGGCGTCGAGATCGCCGAGGACGGCCTGCTCGACCCGCGCATCATCGGCGACGCCGTCCGCACCGGCCGCCACGATCCGCAGGACCTCAAGCGGGTCTGGCACTACCTGGCCCGCTTCGGCTCGCCGCCGCAGTAGCCGGCCCGGGGGCCGGCCGAGGCGCCGGAGCGGGCCCACGAGGAGCGGGACCACGAGGAGCGGGACCACGAGGGGCGGGCCCGGGCCTGACCGGCGTCGCGCCGGGCGCGCCGCCCAAGCGGCCGGAGCGCCGGGCCTGTTCGCGGCGGTCGGACACGGATTTCCTCCCAGAAGGACGGGATACCGCCGCGCGCCCGCCGCCGGAAGGATGTCGGGGCACGGCCTGATGTGAGCACGTCCACCTCGGGTCGGGCTGCCCAGCCCTGCCCGAGGAGCCACCGCGTGCGTGCCGCCCGCCGGGACGCCGCCGGCGGCTTGGTCTGTTTCGCGTCCTCGGAGCAGAGCACCGTTCCCCTGCGCCACCCCGACCCGGTGGGCCTCCGCGCGCCGGCCGCTCGGCTGCCGACCCTGTGCGCCCACCCACACCGAAAGCGGGACCGCCACGATGCACCGCCCGACCCGGATCATCTCGACGGCACGGCGTCTGACCGCCCTGTTCGCCACGGCCGCCGTCTCGGCCGGCATGCTCCTCGCCACCGCACCGGCCGCCGGGGCGACCCCCACGGCCCAGCTCGGGGGCCCGTTCCCCGGCTTCACCTGTGACTCCGGCTACTACCACTTCAACACCATCAACAACCTGGTCCTCGACGCCTCCACGGGCAGCACCAATCCCGGGCAGATCATCTACTGGCCCTGGCGCGACAGCGAGAACCAGCTGTGGCAGGTCTGCCACACCGCGGACACCGGCGGACGCGTCCTGCACCAGTTCATCTCCAAGTGGGACAGGGGCCAGTGGTGCATGTCCATCGACAAGCGGGCGCCGCTTGAGGCGGGCGACTGGTTCCTGATCGACAGGTGCGACGGCAGTGCGCGCCAGCAGTTCTGGCTCGCCGCGAGCCCGGTGGCGGGCTGGTTCGCCATGCAGGCCCAGAACAGCGGGATGTGGATCGCGACCGTGGACGGGACCGGGACCGCCCAGTACCCGGACCGGGCCGACCTCTTCTCGCTCCAGCTCTCCTGACCCCGGGGCCGCGTGCGGCGGCGTCCGACCGCCGGCAGCCGAAGAGCCCCCGCCCGGTGGGCGGGGGCTCTTGATGACGCGCAGGGCGGGGTTCCGGTCAGATGGCAGCGGGCTCGGTGAGACCCTCGGCGGCCTCGGCGGCCTCGGGGGCCTGGGCGGGGAGGTGCGCCATCAGGCGGTAGGCGAGGAGGGCGGCGCCGACCGCGAAGACCAGGCCGACCACGGCGGCCACGTGCAGGCCGTCGGTGAAGGCGGCGCGGGCGGTGGCGAGCAGCTCGGTGCCGAGGCGGCCGGGCAGGTGGGCGGCGACGGTGACCGCGCCGCCGAGGGTGTCCTGGGCGGTGCGGGCGGCCTCGCCGTCGAGACCGGCCGGCAGGGCGCCGTCCAGCCGGGAGCGGTAGACGGCGGCGCCGGCCGCGCCGAGCAGGGCGATCCCGAGCGAGCTGCCGAGCTCGACGGCGGTCTCGGAGGTGGCGGAGGCGGTGCCGGCTCGCTCGATCGGCGCGGCGGAGACGACCATCTCGGCGGTGAGGGTCATGGTGCCGACGGTGCCGGCGGCCAGGACGCCCGCCGCGGTGAGGATGAGGGCGAGCGGCGAGTCGGCGCCGACCTGGGTCATCATCGCGAAACCGGTCGCGCCGACCAGGAAGCCGCCGGCCATCAGCACCGCCGGACGGACCTTCCCGGCGAGCGCCGAGCTCACCCCGACCGCCGCACCGACGCCCACGCTGGGGACGAGCGACCAGAGCGAGGCCGTCAGCGGGCTCATGCCCTTGACCAGCTGCAGGTACTGCGAGGTGAAGAGGGTGAAGCCCATCATCGCGAACATCGCCACCGTGTTGACGGTGATCGCCCCGGTGAAGGCGCGGATCCGGAACAGGCTCAGGTCGAGCAGCGGGGCGGCCGCGGTGCGCTGGCGCCGGACGAAGAGGCCGACGAAGAGCAGCCCGAGCGGGACGGCCGCGGCGGCGAGCGGGCTCCAGCCCTCCACCGCGAGGGTCTTGACGCCGTAGACCAGCGGGAGGATCGCGGCCAGCGAGAGGCCGGCGCCGAGCAGGTCGAAGCGGCCGCGCTGCGGGGAGCGGTACTCGGGCAGCAGGAAGGGGGCGGCGATCAGCAGCAGCACCATCACCGGGACGGCGACCAGGAAGGCCGAGCCCCACCAGAAGTGGTCCAGCAGGAGGCCGCCGACCACCGGGCCGAGCGTGGCGCCGGCGGTGAGGATGCCGCCCCAGGCGCCGAGGGCGATCTGGCGCTGCTTGGGGTCGTGGAACATGTTCCGGATCAGCGCGAGGGTCGAGGGCATCACCGTCGCCCCGGCGGCGCCGAGCACGGCGCGGGCGGCGATCAGCTGGCCCGCGCCGTCCGCGTAGGCGGCCAGCACCGAGGCGCCGATGAAGCCGGCGGCGCCGATCATCAGCAGCCGGCGGCGGCCGATCCGGTCGCCCAGCGAGCCCATCGTGATCAGCAGCCCGGCCAGCAGGAACGAGTACATGTCCATGATCCACAGCTGCTCGGTGCCGCTCGGCGCCAGCGTGGTGGAGATGAACGGGACGGCGAAGAAGAGCACGCCCATGTCCATGGTCAGGACGAGCGTGGGGAGCAGGAGGACGGCCAGGCCGATCCATTCGCGACGGCCTGCGCGGCCGGTGGTTGCGGTCATGAGGAAGACGGTACGGGCGTGTCAGACGCTTGTCTAGTACAAGCGTCTAAATCATTTGTCTCAGGCTTACGTGTGAGACGGGCGTGCAAGACATTTGTCCAGACAGGACGTAGCATCGGGCCATGGGAAATCGTGAGGACCTGCTGGCCGGCGCCAAGCGCTGCCTGTACGAGAAGGGCTACGGGCGCACCACCGCCCGGGACATCGCCACCGCCTCCGGCGTCAGCCTGGCGGCCATCGGCTACCACTTCGGCTCGAAGGAGGCGCTGCTCTACGCGGCCCTGATCGAGGCTACGGGGGAGTGGGGCGCGGCCCTGGGCGCCGTGGTGGCGCGCGCGAGCGAACTCGCGGACAACCCGGAGGACCGGTTCGTCGCGGTCTGGGAGGGCGTGAAGGAGACCTTCGTCGAGCACCGCGGCCTCTGGGCGGCGCAGTTCGAGGCGATGGTGCAGGGCGAGCGGGCGCCCGAGCTGGCGGCGGCGCTCACCGCGGTGCAGAAGGAGGGCAGGCTCGGGCTCGCGGCCCTGTTCCAGGGGCTCACCGAGGTGCCGGACACCGAGGACGAACTGGCCCGCGGCATGTTCTACCAGGCCCTGCTGGTGGGCCTGGCCGCCCAGTGGCTGGCCGCGCCCGAGATGGCGCCGACCGGGAAGGACTTCCTGCGCGGCCTCCAGCTGGTCGGCGACACCGTGCTCCGCCCGGCTACGCCGTAACCGCCGTCAGCAGCACCACCGAGTCGACGTGGGCCAGCAGCCCGTGCCGGTCCTGCGGGATCGGGTGCAGCTGGCCCGCGGACAACTCCTGCAGATGCCCGGCGACGGTGAGCGATACCCGGCCGCGCAGCACCTGAATGCTCGCGGCGGCGGGCGCGTTGTGCTCGTCCAGCGACGTCCCGGCGGTCAGCGCGATCACGGTCTGGCGCAGCACGCCGTCGTGCACCACGAGGTGGGCGCTGCGCCCGTGCGGGCTCTCGGTGGCCTTGGCCGCGTGCTCCACGGCGAGCTGTTCGAGATCGACCATCGGGTGTTCCTCCCGGCCTGCGGTGTCCTCCTGGGCCTGCCTGGGCCTGTCCGGGCCTGCCTGCCTGTCCGGGTCTGCCTGGGCCTGTCCGGGCCCCTCGCGGCGCCCCTGGGGCCAGCGTCGCGGACGCGCCCGGCTCGCGCACCCGGAGCAACCCGGCGTGCGGCCGTCGCGGACTGCACCCATGGTGGACCCATGGCGACCAATGACAGTTTCCTCAGCGGCTTCCAGGTCAACCGTTCGCTGCTGGCCGGCGGTGCGGTTCTCACAGGCATCGGCGCGGTGCTCGGGGCGGCCGGGGCGGCCATGGTGTGCGCGGCGCTGGCCACGGCCGGGCGCTCGTGGGTCCGGCAGCTGGACACCCCGCCCACGGCCATGGCGCAGCGGGCGCTGCGTCAGGCCAAGGTGGCTTCGACGGCGGCATCGTCGGCGGGCTGGCAGGCCTGGCGGGCCGAGCAGGGTTCGCCCAACTGAGCCCGGCCGGCCCGGCGTCCGGGCCGCCCGGGTGGCCCCGATCGCTCCGCCGTCCCACCCGTCCCACCCGTCCCACTCGTCCCACCCGCCCCACTGCCTCACCGTCCGCTGCCGCGCCGCCCGGCTTCACCCGGGCGGCGCAACCGTGCGCGGGAGAGTTCGGGCGGGGGCGTGGGCGGGAGAGCGTTGGGCGGGGGAGTGCCGGCGGGCCGCCATGGGGGTGCGGCCCGCCGTCGTTCCCGGCCGGGACGGCCCGGCGGGCGCCTGCGGGGGCCTGCGGGCGCCCGCAGGGCCGTCCGCGCAGGGCTTCGCTACAGGCCGAGCGACTTCGCGACGATGCTGCGCATGACCTCGCTGGTGCCGCCGTAGATCCGGAACACCCGGTTGTCGGTGTAGAGGCGGGCGATCGGGTACTCCAGGATGTAGCCGTAACCACCGTGCAGCTGGAGGCACTTGTCGATCACGCCGGAGGCCGACTCGGTGCAGAACAGCTTGGTCGCCGCCGCGTCCGCGACCGTCAGCTCCCCGCTCTGGTAGAGCTCCAGCGCGCGGTCGACCATCGACTGCTGGGCCACCACCTGGGCCTCGCAGTCGGCCAGCGTGAACTTGGTGTTCTGGAACTCGGCCACCGCCTGGCCGAACACCTTGCGCTCCTTGACGTACTGGACCGCGAACCGCACCGCCGCCGCGGAGGCCGCGTAGGCGCCGACCGCGATCGCCAGCCGCTCCTGCACCAGGTTGTGGGTCAGGTAGGAGAAGGCCTTGCCCTCCTCGCCGAGCAGGTTCTCCACCGGCACCTTGACGTCGCTGAACGCCAGCTCGGCGGTGTCGGAGGTGCGCAGGCCGATCTTCTGCAGCTTGCGGCCGACGGTGTAGCCCTCGGAGGCGGTGTCCACGCAGAGGATGGAGAGGCCGGCCCGGCGGTTCTGCGGGTCGTGCGGCGCGGTGCGGCAGATCACCAGGACGAGGTCGGCCAGCACGCCGCCGGTGATGAAGGTCTTGGCGCCGTTGAGGACGTAGTGGGTGCCGTCCTCGGAGAGCCGGGCGGTGGTGCTGATGCCCGCGAGGTCGGAGCCGGCGCCCGGCTCGGTCATCGCGATGGCGGTCATGATGTCGCCGGAGACGAAGCCGGGCAGCCAGCGCCGCTTCTGCTCCTCGTCGGCGTACTCCAGCAGGTACGGCAGCACCAGGCCGGTGTGCACGCCGGAGGAGCCGAAGCTGACGCCCGCCCGGGCGGTCTCCTCGGCGACCACCGCCTGGTACTTGAAGCCGCTCTCGCCCGCGCCGCCGTACTCCTCCGGGACCTCGATGCCGAAGACGCCGAGCGCGCCGAGCTGGCGGTAGAAGTCGCGCGGCGGGTGCCCCTCGGCCTCCCAGCTCTCGTAGACGGGGACGACCTCGTTGGCGATGAAGTCCCGGATGGTCTCCCGGAAGGCCTCGTGGTCCTCGGTGAACACGGTGCGGCGCACGACGGCGCTCCCTTCGGTGGTGCCGGGCGGTGCGGACCGGCACGCCTTCGCCGCGGCCGGGCGGCTGCGGGCCGGTGTACAGCTGATCGCCCCACAAGTTAATCCCGGGTAGCTTCGACTGTCCAGGGTCGACGCGGCGGTGTCCGTACCGTGACCGAGCCCGGTGTCGCGGGCCCAGGGCCGCCAGAAGTGAATCCTTGCTAACCTACGGGCGGCAGTGCGGGCGGCAGCCCCGCCGACCGGGTGGTCGGCACCCGGGCGGGCAAGGGCGAGGGAGCGGCGTCATGGTGGTACGACGGCCGCCCGCGCGATCCCGGCAGGCGCAGATCCTCGCCGTGGCCGCCGAGCGCTTCCACCGCAGCGGGTACCACCAGGTCTCGATGACGGAGGTCGCCGCCGGGGTCGGCATCACCGCACCGGCCCTCTACCGGCACTTCCGGGGCAAGCCCGAACTGCTGGACCGCGCACTCCGGTCGGGGCTGGACGAGCTGGCCGGCGGGCTGCGTGCGGCCTCGACCACGGCGGACGTCTGCGCCGCGCTGGCCGCCGTCGCGGTCGGGCACCGGCCGCTCGGCACGCTGGTGCAGCGCGACGCCCGGCTGCTGCCGCCCGCCCGGCGGGCCGCGCTGCGCCGCGAGCTGCGCGCGGACGTGGCGCTGATGGCCGCCGTGCTCCGCGACGAGCGCCCCGAACTCGACGCCGCCGACGCCGAGTTGCTCTGCTGGTCGGCGCTCTCGGCCGGCGCCGGGCTGTCCTACCAGTCGGCCGTCCCGCAGCCGCGCCGGGCCGAGCGGCTGCTCCGCGAGCTGGTGGCGGCGATCCTGGCGGCACCGCTGGACGGCACGTGCCCCGATCCGCGGGACCACCCCGCCGCGGCGCCGTCGCGGCCGCAGCCGCGCCGGGAGGAACTGCTCGCGGCGGCGGTGCGGTTGTTCCACCGGCGCGGGTTCGACAACGTCAGCACCGACCAACTCGGCGCCGCCGTCGGGATCTCGGGCCCCAGCGTGTACCGGCACTTCGACAGCAAGGCCCAGTTGCTGGCCGCCTCGCTGGTGCGCAGCCGGGAGCGGCTGTGGCACGAGGTGGGGGGCGCGATCGCCGTCGCCGCCGGCCCCGGGCCGGCCCTGGAGGCCGCGCTGGCCGCGTACGTGGGCTTCGCCCGGCGCAACAGCGACTACCTGGGCGCGATGCTGAGCGAGACCGAGCGGCTGGCCGCGCCGGACCGGCGGGCCGCGGTGGACTTCCGCCGGGACTTCCTGCGGACGTGGGTCGAGCTGCTCCGCCAAGTCCGCCCCGAGGACGACGCGGCCCAGGCCCGGATCCGGGTGCACGCGCTGTTCGCCCTGGTCAACGACGGGGTGCGGAACCGCCCCTCCAGCGAGCGGCCGGACCTCGGGGACTGCCTGCGGCGGCTCGGCCGCGCCGTGCTGGGCCTGGCCGACCCCGGATAGCGACGCCCGGCCGAGCCGGACGGCGACGGCCGGGTGCCCGCCCCCGCGCTGGTGGGGGCGGGCACCCGGCCCGGCGTTCGCGGCCCGCGGGGACTCCCGGTGGGCCGCGAACGCCCTGCGGTCGGAACCGGTGGGCTAGAAGAAGATGTTCGGGTGCACGTCGGCCAGGAGGTTGCCGTTGCCCTGGAGGGCGCCGATGTTGCCGCCGTTGCCGGTGACGGCGACGCCGTTGTTCTGGTTGCCGGCACCGGACCCGGTGGCGGTCTGCTGGGTGTTGACCACGTTGCCGTGGACGTTGCCGATCACGTTGTTGGAGCCGGTGTTGCTCACGATGCTGCTGTTGGAGTGCTGGCCGGCACCGGCGCCGTTGTCGGCGTGCGCGGTGGCGGCGCCGACCCCGACGAGGAGGAAGGCCCCGAGGGCGGTGACGGCGGCGGCTGCGCGGATACGGGACACGGTGGTCTCCCTGGGAGTGGAGTGCGAAAAGTGGCGCGTCCCGGGGTGGCCGCCCCGAAGCGCCGGTTCCTGACGTCGCACGACCAGCATTCACCAGCACCGTGGACGAACTCCACCGAATGGGTGGCAATTCGCCCGATGGTGTCATGAAGGAGGCGAACCGGAAGGCCGGGCGATATCGCAGAAGGTCACCGGGAGACGGCCAAGTTCGCTCGAAGGAAGGCGGGTTGGGTGACCCGGACGGCGGTGTCGGCAGGTCGTCGCTGTCAATGCGGGGTTGACCGGACCACCGGCGTCAGAAAGAAATGGTCGCCGGATAGTCGCACTGGCACACTGAGGACCCATGTCTGATGGTCTCCCGCCCGACCTTCCCTCCCCGCCCGCCGACGGACCGGAGGGACCCAGCTCCCTGCCCGCCGACGGGCAGGAGGGACGCGTGCCCGCCGAGGATCTGCGTACGACCGAGGTCGATCTCGGCGGACTGGTCAACGTCCTCGCCACCCACCTCTACTCCACCCCGCTGGTGGCCCTGCGCGAACTCGTCCAGAACGCCCACGACTCGCACACCCGGCGGCTGCTGGAGGACCCGGACGGCGGCCACCGCCCGCTGATCCGGGTCCGCGCCGACGCCGGCCGGCGCACCGTCGGCATCGAGGACACCGGCGCCGGCCTCACCGAACCGGAGATCCACGCCTACCTGGCCACCGTCGGCACCGGCTACACCCGGATGCTGCGCGACCTCACCGGCAACCAGGAGCTCATCGGCGCCTTCGGGCTCGGCTTCCTCTCCGCGTTCTCGGTGGCCGACGAGGTCACCGTCACCACCACCTCGCACCGCGAGCCGCGGCTCGGCCACCGCTACCGCAGCTTCGGCGGCGAGCAGTACAGCGTCGAGCAGGTGCCCGCCCGGCCGACCCCCGGCACCGTGGTCGAGCTCGCCCTGAAGACCGAACACGCCCACCTCGCCGACGAGGACGCGCTGCGCGAGGTGCTCGGCCGGTACTGCGTGCTGCTGCCGATCCCGGTCTTCGTCGGCGACGACGACCAGCCCGTCAACGCCGTCCCGGTGCCCTGGCGCCAGGTCGTCGACGGGGACCAGCACGCCGCCCGGATGCGCTTCGCCGGCGCCTTCGGCCGCCGCTTCGAGCCGCTCACCGCCTTCCCGGTGCAGCCCGCCGAGGGCGGCAGCGACGCGGTCGGCCTGCTCTGGGTCCAGGACGGCGGCACCTACGGCAGCAGCGACAACCGCGACCTCGCGGTCTACCTGCGCGGCATGCTGCTCGCCGAGGACGCCCGCGACCTGCTGCCCAGCTGGGCCGGGTTCATCGGCGGCGTGGTCGAGTCCAGCCGGCTCACCCCCACCGCCAGCCGCGAGGACCTCCAGCGCGACGAGCACTACCGGGCGCTCCAGCAGGCCCTCGCCGACGCCGTGGTGGAGGGCCTCTACGAGACCGCCCGGCTGCGCCCCGCCGTCTGGCGCCGCATCCTCGCCCGGCACGGCCAGGACCTCCTCGGCGCCGCGCTCTGCGACGACCGGCTCTTCACCCTGCTCGCCGACGACGTCCCGGTGCCCACCTCGCAGGGCGACCTGACGGCCGGTGCGCTGCGGGCCGCCGGCGGCGGCGCGGTGCACGTCGCGCTCGGCAGCGGCGGCGGCTTCGAGGAGATGCTGTACCGGGCGATGCAGGTGCCGATCGCCCGCGGCGACCGCTACGCCGTGCTGCCCTTCCTGCGCCGCTACGCCGCGCTGCGCGACTGCCGGATCGTCGAACTGGGCAGTGAGAGCGGCAACCGCGAGCTGTTCCGCGACCCGGAGCGACCGCTGCCCGCCGAGGAGGCCGCCTGGCTGGCCGGCGCCCTGACCGACCCCGGCGAGCAGCTCGTCCCGGCCCGGTTCGACCCGCCCGGCCTGCCGCTCGTCCTCGTCCCCGACCGCGAGGCCGAGCTGAAGGCCCGGATCGAGGACGACCAGGCGGACGCCCGGATCCCGTCCGCCGCCCTGCGGCTGGCGCGGGCCTTCACCGCCCGCTCCGGCGGCGAGGTGAAGGCCCGGCTCTACCTCAACCTGGCCTGCCCGGCCGTCCAGGACCTGCTCACCGCCTACCGCGGCGGGCACACCGGCAGCGCCACCGCCGCCGGGCTGCTCCGCTCGCTCAAGGTGATCATGGCGGCGGCCTCGGCCGGCTCCGCCACCGGCGACCTCGGCGGCGCCCTGGCCGGGATCGGCACCGCGGTCTCCGCGCTCGCCGCCGCCGTGCCGGCCGGCCTGCCCGCCGTCCCGGACAGCCCCGGGAGCCTCGGCGGTCCAGGGAACCTCGGCGGTCCCGGGAGCCTCGGCGGCTCCGGGAGCCTCGGTGGTCCCGACGGCCGGGGCTGACCGGGGCGACCCGCAGCCCGACGCGGCCCGCCGAGCGGACCGCCGGGGCCCCGGCCCCGCCACCGTCCGCCACCGCGGACGGATTGTCAGAGGTGGTCGGCACACTGACCACCAGTACAGCGCACCACCCGCAGGGGGAGACGCAAGCAGCATGAGCACCGACATCTGGGCCTGGGTCCACGACACCCACCGGCAGCTGGCCGAGGCCGGCCACCGGCGGCTGGCCGACGCCATCTACGAGCTCCCCGGCCACGCCAACGAGGGGCGCAACGACCAGCTCGACGCCGTCTACCCGGAGGCCGTCGCCGCCGCCCGGGCACTCGGCCTGCCCTGGGTCGAGGTCTACCTGCGGCACTGGCGGATGCAGAACCTGCTGAACAAGCGCCACCAGGGCGAGCAGGCCCTGCCCGAGGCGGTCGACCTGCTGGAGTTCGCGCACCGCGAGGAGACGGCCGGCTGCCCGCAGTCCGTCTGCGTGGTGCAGGACTTCGCGATCTGCCACGCCCGGGTCGACGGCCCCGGCTACGTGCCCGAGCGGCTCGCCGTGCTGAGCGAGACGCTGGAGCGGATCGAGCCCGCCCGGGCCTGCTTCGACTGCCTCTCCCGGGAGTACTCGGACGCCCTGGAGGACGACGGCCGCCCGGCCGAGGCGCTCAGCCACCTCGACACCGCCGCCGCCCGGATGCAGTCCGCCGGCCAGCGGCTCTCGCTGCACTTCCACCACTCCCGGGCCGGCACCCTCCACCTGCTCGGCCGGCACGAGGAGGTGCTGGCCCTGCTCGACACCGCCGAGCAGGCCGAGCGCGCCCGCGGCCGGGAGATCGACGCGAGCGACCGCCGCTGGGGCGCCGTGCTGCGCGCCCGCGCACTCGCCTCGCTCGGCCGCACCGACGAGGCGCTCGCCCTGCTGCCGCCCCTGGCGGAGGCCGAGCGCCACGCCGACCTCCGCGGCCCCTGGACGACGACGGTCGAGCTGCTGATCGCGGCCGGCGCCCGGGAGAACGACGCCGAACTCGGCGCCGCGCTGGCCGGCTGGGTCGGCTACCTCGACGGCACCGGCTCGCACCGCCCCTGCGTCGACCTGCTGCTGGCCGCCGGCCGGCTGGCCGTCGGGCGCGGCGCCCGGACGATCGCGCTCACCCTGGCCGCGTTCGGCGAGCGCAAGCTCACCCGGCTGCGCCGCACCGACGGCGTCGCGGAGGCGGTCGCGCGGCTGCGCGCGGACGCCGAGGCGCTGCCCGTCCCGGAGCTGCCCGTCCCGCCGGCCGAGCTGTCGGCCCACCTCGCCGAGGCGCGGGTGCCCTACGAGACCGGCGCCGACCTGCTCGCCGTCGCCCTGGAGCGCCACCGGGGCGAGCCGGCCGTCGCCACCGCGCTGGCGCTCGACCTGGCCGCGGTGCTGGGCGGCCTCGGCCACTCCCGGGCCGCCGCCGACCTGCTCTGGGACCGGCTGGACGCCGACCCGGCGAGCGAGGAGCTGACCGTCATGCTCGGCAGCGCCCTGATCGAGGCCGCGGACGACGAGGGCATCCGCCGGCTCGCGGACCGGCTCGCCGGGTCCAGCCCGTCCGACGGTCACTGGATCCGGGCCCGCTGGGCCGCCGCCGAGGGCCGCTGGGCCGAGGTGCTGGAGCAGTGCGAGGCGATCCTGGCCCTGCACGCGGACCGGGTCAACACCCGCCGGCTGGCCGCCGCCGCGGCCACCGAGCTGGGCGACCACGCGGCCGCGCAGCGGTACTACCAGGAGATCCTGGAGCACGCGCTGCCCGCCGAGGGCACCCCGGACGAGCAGCGGCACCGCACCGTCCAGGAGCCCGACCTCTGGCACCTGCTCACCGCCGCCACCGTCAACCGGGACTGGGCGGCGGTCCGCTCGGCCGGCGCGCTGATCGGCATCGAGTTCGACGAGCCCGAGGGCCCGGTCGACGAGGAGTGGCAGATGGTCACCGTCCGGGCCGCCCGGACCAACGGCACCACCGCCGACCTCCCGGCCGTCCGCACCGGCCCGGCCACCGCCCGCATCCTGCCGGTGCTCGGCGACGACCTGACGCTCAACCACGGCGACGTGGTGGTCTTCGCCCCCGCCCTGCTGGAGGCGCCGCCCGGCGAGGACGCCCCGGAGGAGGAGCGGCGCCGCCACCGTCCGGTGTTCGGGCTGCTGACGCTGCTCGACCCGGCCGGCTACACCACCTACTGGCTGGACGGCGGCTGGCCCGGCGACGAGGCCTGGGCCCGGCTGCGCGAGGAGCTCGGGCAGGCCGGCTACGCGGTCTGGGCCTACAGCGGGGAGCAGTACAGCATCACCGACCCGGCCGACGAGGACGCGGTGCTGCCCGGGATCTACGCCGCCGTCGGGGTTCCGCCCACCGCCAAGGCCGCCGAGGCCGACGCACTGCTGCACCGGCTCACCGCGGCCTGGCCGCACCCGCCGGCCTGGCTCGGCCTGGCCGAGGCGGCGGGCGCGGACACCGCCCGGCACGAGGAGATCATCGAGCGCTACGGGCTGTAGCGGGGCGGGGCGGGGCGGGGGAGGACAGGGGGAACAGGCAGGGAGGGGCGGGGGCAGGGAGGAGCGGGCAGGGCGCGGGGCAGGGGCTCGGGTGAGAGGTTCTTGGTGAATGCTTTACTGTTTCATTGCCAAGAGTCGACCTTCAGGAGTGTCTGCCCCGTGACCAGCCTCGCCCTCGGCCCGTCCTGGCTCGATCCGACCACCCTGATCTCCACCTTCGGGCCGCTCGGCATCCTGGCCATCGTCTTCGCCGAGTCCGGTCTGCTGATCGGCTTCTTCCTGCCCGGCGACTCCCTGCTCTTCACCACCGGCCTGCTGGTGGCCGACGGCACCTACCTGCACCAGCCGCTCTGGCTGATGTGCGTCATGATCGTGGCCGCCGCCGTGGCCGGGGACCAGGTCGGCTACCTCTTCGGCCGCAAGGTCGGGCCGAGCCTCTTCCGGCGGCCCGACTCCCGGTTGTTCAAGCAGGAGAACCTGGAGAAGGCCGCCGCCTTCTTCGACCGGCACGGGCCCAAGGCGATCGTGCTGGCCCGCTTCGTGCCGATCGTGCGGACCTTCACCCCGATCGTCGCCGGGGTGAGCGGGATGAACTACCGCACCTTCGTCGTCTTCAACGTCATCGGCGGCGTCCTCTGGGGCGCCGGCGTCACCGTGCTCGGCTACTTCCTCGGCCAGATCCCCTTCGTCCGGGAGAACATCGAGGCGATCCTGGTCGGCATCGTGCTGGTCTCGGTGGTCCCGGTGGCGGTCGAACTGCTGCGCGCCCGCCGGTCCGGCCGGTCCGCTCCCGCCCGCCACCGCGCCGGGTAGGCACCCCCGGCGGCCACCGCCCGCCGCGACGTACATGTGCGTCCGGCAGTTCGATCAGGCAAGGTGTATCCGGAGATCGAACGGTGACCGGGCCGACCCGGGCGCCACCAGGGGCGGCAAGGAGCGGAAGTGCCTAAGCGGGGCCGACCGGGCGGAGGCAAGCGGGCCAGGGGCGGCAGGACGGCCCGTCAGGCGCGACAGACGCGCCCGGCCCCACAGGCGCGCCCGCTGCACCCCTCCGAGGCGCCGCCCACCGAGGGCCTGCTCGGCCACCCCGCCCCGACCGTCGAACCCGCCACCGTGATCCCGCTCCTCTCGCCGGTCCCGGAGACCAAGGGCCTGCTGAACCCGGAGCCCTCGGGCGAGCCGGAGCCGGCCCGGACGGACGGCGCCGGGGCCCTCGACACGGACACCGCGGGGACCGCCGGTGGGGCCGACGTCGGGGGCGCTCCCGTCTACCGCCGGCGCTCGGTCGCCGAGGACACCCTCACCCCCGAGGAGTGGCGGGCCGCCGGCTACACCCCGCCCGACGGCATCGCCGTCCCCACCCTGACGGCGGGCGCCCCCGGCGAGGCACCCTGGCCGGACCGGATGCGCACCCTGCTGCGCACCCCGATGTCCGAGCGCCCGGCCTTCGAGCGGACCCCCCGCGAACTGCACCCCTCCGCCGCCCGCAACGTCCCGCGGATCCTCGACCTGACCCTGCGCATCGGCGAACTGCTGCTCGCCAGCGGCGAGGCCGCCGAGGACGTGGAGGCGGCCATGCTCGGCATCGCCCACGCCTACCGGCTGGACCGCTGCGAGCCGCAGGTCACCTTCACGCTGATCGGGATCTCGCACCAGCCCTCGCTGGTCGAGCCGCCGGTCACCGCGGACCGGGTGGTCCGCCGCCGCACCTCCGACTACACCCGGCTGAACGCGGTGTACGAGCTGGTCGCCGACATCACCGCCGAGAAGGTCTCCGTCAACGACGCGTACCGCCGCCTCGCGCTGATCCGCCGCAACCGGCACCCGTACCCGGCCTGGCTGCTCTCGCTGAACACCGGGCTGCTGGCCGGCGCGGCGACCTTCCTGGTCGGCGGGCGGGTGGACGACAAGGGCTGGCTGGTCTTCGCCAGCGCGTTCATCGCCGCCGTCCTGGGCGACCGGCTCGCCTCGCTGATCGCCCGGCGCGGGCTGCCGGAGTTCTACCAGTTCGTCCTGGCCGCGATGCCGGCCGCGGCCTCCGGCATCATCCTGTCGTTCAACGACTGGGGCCTGCGCGGTTCCGTGGTGATCACCGGTGGGCTGTTCGCCCTGCTGCCCGGACGGGCCCTGGTCGCCGCGGTCCAGGACGGCCTGACCGGCTTCTACATCACCGCCGCCGCCCGGCTGCTCGAAGTGATCTACCTGGTCGCGGGCATCGTCATCGGCGTGATGCTGATCCTCTACCTGGGGGTCGGCTTCGACCCCCAGCTCAAACCGGACGAGAGCCTGACCGGGGTGAACTACCCGCCGGTCCAGATGATCGCCGCACTGGTGCTGACCCTGGCCTTCGCGATGCTGCTGCAGACCGACCGCCGCTCGCTCGCGATGGTCACCCTGAACAGCGGCATCGGCTGGGCCAGCTACGGCGTGCTCGTCTACAACGCCGGGGTCTCCCCGATCGCCGCCACCGGCGTGGCCGCCGGCCTGGTCGGCCTCTTCGGCCAGCTGATGGCCCGCTACCGCAACGGCTCGGCGCTGCCCTACGTGACCGCCGCGATCGGCCCGCTGATGCCCGGTTCGGCGCTCTACCTCGGGATGCTCTCGTTCACCCAGGGGCACGCCAGCGCCGGACTGGTGCAGATCACCCGCGCCGCCGCGATCGCCCTGGCGCTGGCGATCGGGGTGAACCTCGGCGGTGAGATCGCCCGGCTCTTCATGAAGCTCCCCGCCGGCACCGAGCGGCCGGAGCCCTACCCCGTCGCCCCGCGCCGCGCGGCCAAGCGCACCCGCGGCTTCTGACCCCGCCCGGCGCCGCGTCGGCGCGGGCGGCGGACTCGTTGGGCCGGTGTTGGCCCCCGGGCCATGTCGCGGCAGGGAGCACGCAGGACCAGGAACGAAGGTAAGACGCATGACCACACTGTTGGACGGCTACCGCGAGCACATCGTCGCCGCGCACAAACAACCGCTGTTCCTGCTGCTGGTCGGCTTCATCACCTCGTTCGTCCTCATCCGGTTCAGCGTGCGGATGATCCGCGCCAAGGTGCGCTGGTGGCCCGGCAACGTCACCCCCGGCGGCCTGCACATCCACCACATGGTCTTCGGCCTCGGCTTCCTGCTGACCGGCGGCATCGGGGTGTTCGCGACCTACGGCGGCCACCCGTGGATCGACGTGTTCGGGCTGATCTTCGGCATCGGCTGCGGCCTGGTGCTGGACGAGTTCGCGCTGATCCTGCACCTGGACGACGTCTACTGGGGCGAGCAGGGCCGCAAGTCGGTGGACGCGGTGATCTTCGGCATCCTGTGCACCTCGCTGCTGCTGGTCGGGTACGTGCCGCTCGGTGTGGTGCCCAGTCAGGAGACCAGGTGGGGACTGGTCACCGTGATCTCGGTGAACGCCCTGGTCTCGGTCGTCACGCTGCTCAAGGGCAAGGTCTGGACCGGTCTGCTCGGCATCATGGTGCCCGGCCTCTCCTGGATCGGCGCCGTCCGGCTGGCCCGCCCGAGCAGCCCGTGGGCGCGCTGGCGCTACGCGACCCGCCCGCGCCGCCGGGCACGGGCACTCCGGCGCGAGCGCCGACTGCACCGGCGTGCGGACATCGCCCGTACCTGGCTTTTCGACCTGATCGCCGGCGCCCCCGACAAGGTGCCCGCCGGTCACCCCGCCGCCCACCGGGTCGCCGAGCGGATGGCCGCCAGGGCCTCCGCCCACCTGGACGCGCACGCCGCCCGGGCACTGGCCCGCCGCTCCGCCCGGCTGGCCGACCGCCGCTCGGCGGCGGCCCCCGCGCCCGGCGGCGCGCCCGCCGCCGGGCCCGAGCCCGGCCCCCGGCCCCGGGCGCAGCAGCGCCGCCGCACCGTCCGGGCCGGCCGCAGCCGCACCTACGCGGTGCGTCCGACCGGCCTGGAGCCCCGGCCCGACCGACACCCCCGGCCGCGGCCGCACACCCGGCGGATCCACCGGTAGTTCGCATACGCTGTGCGCCTGGCCGGTGGTGAGGTCCGGGCGGATCGGCCGACGAGGTCCGATCTGATCATCTGACAGGTCACCCGGTCGGCGGCGCGGGCTTGGGGTGTGAAAGCCGCCCGGCTTGAGAATATGGCGATGAGTGACCGACTTGTCACGCGATGGGATATTTCGCGAGGTTCGCCGGGTTCACCAGGTCCACCAGGTTCGCCGGGTTCGCCGGGTGCTCCCCGGGCGGCCCTCCTCCGACACCTGAGAAGGGATGTCTCGTGGCGCGCAGGCTCCTGCCGACCCTCCTGTTGTCCCTCACCGCCCTGCTCGGGCTGCTCCCCGCCGCCGCGGCCGCCCCGGCGGAGCCGTCGGCCGGTACGGCGCCGGCGGACTCTGCGGCTGCCTCCCCGCCCGGATCCCCGCCCGGACCCCTGACCGGATCCCCGGCCGATGGGCCGTACCCCTCCACCGAGGAGATCGACCGGTCCAAGGCCGAGGCCGACCAGCGGGCCGCCTCGGTCGCCGCCATCGAAGCCGGGCTCACCGCGGCCACGGCCGAACTGGACCGGGCCGGCCGGTCCGCCGAGCAGGCCGTCGAGGCCTACAACGGCGCGCAGCTCACCCTCGCCCGGGCCCGCACCGAGGAGTCCGCCGCCGCCGGCCGGGCCGCCGCCGCCGAGGCCGAGCGCACCGAGGCCGCCGAGAACGCCGCCCAGCTGGCCGCCGAAACGTACCGTCAGGGCACCACCGCCGAGCTCTCCGCCATCAACGCCCTGATCGGCGCGCGCGGACCGCGCGAGGCCGGCGACCAGGCCGCGGTGGTCGGCGTCGCCAGCGACCGCACCCGGCAGATCCTGGACGCGGCCACCTCCACCGCCGCCGCCGCGACCCGCGCCTCCGCCGCCGCCCGCGCCGCCGCCGAGGCCGCCGAGAAGGCCGCCGCCGAGGTCGGCGCCGCCCGAAGCCGGGCCGAGGCCCGGCTCACCGCCCAGCAGGCGCAGGTCGTCGCGGTCGGCCAACGGCGCGAACACCTGCTCGCCGACCTCGCCGCCGCCCGCCACACCACCGTCGAACTGGAGCGGCAGCGGCGCGAGGCGCTGGAGGCGATCGCCGCCCGCGAGGCCGAGGCCGCCGCGCGGGCCGCCGCCGAGAAGGCCGCCGCGGAACAGGCCGCGGCGGAGAAGGCAGCCGCCGAGAAGGCGGCGGCGGAACAGGCCGCGGCGGACAAGGCGGCCGCCGACGCGGCGAGCGCCGCGAAGGCGCCGGTACCGGGCCCGCCCCCGGCCGCCCGGCCCTGGTCCGCCGAGGGCGCGGCCGCCGCCGTGGCGTTCGCCCGTTCCAAGGTGGGCCTGCCCTACGTCTGGGGCGGCGAGGGCCCGGGCGGCTACGACTGCTCGGGGCTGACCATGATGGCCTGGCGCCAGGGCGGCCGGCAGCTCAACCACTTCGCCGCCGACCAGTACGCGCAGAGCACCCCGATCGGCTACCGCCAGCTCCGCCCCGGCGACCTGGTCTTCTGGACCGACACCGGCCGGGCCGCCGACATCCACCACGTCGGCCTCTACATCGGCGACGACCAGATGATCGAGGCCCCCCGCCCGGGCATGCCGGTCAAGCAGGCCAGCCTCTGGATCATGGGCACCCCGGACTTCTACGCCCGCCCGTAGCCGGCGCGACCGGCCCGGGTGCGGGTTCCCCATGAGACGTGCGGTTCAGGGGCCTCGCTCGGTCGGGTGGCTCGGGCGGTGGGCCGGGGCGCCCGCGAGTGCCACCCGCGGAGCAGGTGGCCCGTGGCTCCCGGGCGGGTGCTCAGCGCCTCGTCTCGTACCTGGTCAGGATCACGCCGCAGGGAAACGTGCGCGTCTCCACCAGGTTCAGGTTCACCCAGTCGTCCAGCGCGGTGAAGAACGGCGTGCCGCCGCCCACCAGGACCGGCGCGGTGGCCAGCACGTACTCGTCGATCAGCCCGGCCCGCATGGCCGCCCCGGCGAGCGTCGCGCCGGCGATGTCCATCGGGCCGCCGTCCTCGGCCTTGAGCCGGGTGATCTCGGCGACCGCGTCGCCGGTGACCAGGCGGGTGTTCCAGTCGACCTGCTGGATCGTCGAGGAGAACACCACCTTCGCCATGTCCCGCCAGCGGCGCGCGAACTCGATCTCCGCCGGGGTGGCGTCGGGCTGCTGGTCGCCGGTCGGCCAGTAGGAGCTCATCGTCTGCCACAGCTTGCGCCCGTACAGCGACAGGTCGGTCGCCCGCAACTGGTCGGACCAGAGCTGGAACAGCTCCTCGCTCGGCACGCTCCAGCCGATGTCGTCGCCGGGCGCCGCGATGTAGCCGTCCAGGGTCACGTTCATGCCGTAGATCAGTTTCCGCATGGCGCCAGCCTGCCGTGAGTCGGTGTCGCACGTGCGGACCGGCGCGGCGCGGAAACCCGTCGGTGCGCGATCCGAGCGCGGCAGGGCAGGGCGGTGGGTTCACCGGACACCGGGGCCGCCCCGCCCCGGGCGTCACTCCGAGTCGAAGTCCGTCCCCCGGGAGACCTTCTCCCACTCGGTGAGCTCGGCCCGTACGGAGTCCAGGTGCGCGGTCAGGAAGTCGACCGCGTCGCCGCCGAGGGCGAGGCGCAGCGGGGTCCGCTCGGCGTCCAGCGCCAGCAGGATCGCCGCCGCGGCCTTCGCCGGGTCGCCGGGCTGGTTGCCGTCGCCGCCCTGCACCAGCTGCCGGGTCGCGCCGACCTTCTCCGCGTACGCGGAGTTCTCCTCGGAGAAGTACGCCGCGCCCTTGCCGAACAGGTTGGTCCGGAAGGAACCGGGCTCCACGATCAGCACCTTGATGCCGAACGGCGCCACCTCGTCGGCCAGGCCCTCCGACAGCTGCTCCAGCGCCGCCTTGGTCGCGCTGTACGCGGAGAACCCGGCGAAGGACAGCTGCCCGCCGAAGCTGCTGATGTTCACGACGGAGCCGCTGCCCCGCTCCCTCATCTGCGGCAGCAGCGCCCGGGTCAGCCGCGCCGGGCCGAAGACGTGCAGCTCGAACAGGTCGCGCAGCTCCTGGTCGGTGGTCTCCTCGAACGCCCCCACCTGGGTACGGCCGGCGTTGTTCACCAGCACGTCCACCCTGCCGTAACGGGCCAGGACGTCGGCGGCCACCCCGTCGATCCGCTCGCCGTCGGTGACGTCCAGGCTGATCGCCTCGACGCGGTCCGGGTACGCGGCGACCAGGTCGTCCAGCCCCTCGGTGCGCCGGGCCGTGCCGATCACCGTGTGACCGGCGGCGAGCGCGGCCTCCGTGACGGCCCGTCCGAAACCGCTGCTCGCGCCGGTGACCAGCCAGACCTTGGCGTTCTCGCTCATTCTCGTCTCCCTCGTCAACTGCCGTTCGGGGCCGCCCCGTCGACAGGTCCCATGGTTCCCCAGGCGTCGGGGCCGCGTCCAAGTCCCGTTGTGATAACCATGAGTTATGAACGTCCATGGGCGCGACCTCTCCTACTTCACTTCGGTCGCCGAGGAGTTGAGCTTCACCCGCGCCGCCGAGCGGCTGTTCGTCTCCCAGCCCGCCCTGAGCAAGCAGATCCGGATGCTGGAGCGGCAGCTGGGCGTGGTCCTGTTCGAACGGGACCGGCGGACCGTGCGGTTGACCGCGGCGGGGGAGGCCCTGTTGCCGCACGCCCGCGCGGTGCTGGCCGCCTGGCAGGCCGCCGAGGCGGCGGTCGAGGAGGCGAAGGCCGCCGAGCGGTGCACCCTGGTGATCGGCATGTCCACCAGCCCGGGCCGCGGGCTGCTGCCCGCCCTGCGGACCCGCCTGCTCTCCCGGCAGCCGGACGCACGGCCCGTCCTGCGCCAGGTCAACTGGGCCGATCCCACGGCCGGGTTGGCGGACGGGTCCAGCGACGTCGCCTTCGTCTGGCTGCCGCTGCCGGACGACGACCGGTACCAGTACGCGGTGGTGGCCCGCGAGCCCCGGCTGGTCGCGCTCCCGGACGGGCACCCCCTGGTGGCGCGGGCCGCGTCCGACCCCGAGGGAATGCTGGACTTCACCGACCTGCTGGAGGAACCTTTCCTCGCCCTCCCGCCCGAGGCCGGCCCGCTGCGCGACTACTGGCTCGCCCTGGACGCCCGGGACGGCCGCCGGCCGCGGATCGGCGGGGTGGTGGCCAGCGCCGAGGAGACCCACGAGGCGGTCATCGGCGGCCAGGGGGTGGCGCTGCTGGCCACCGGCAACGCCCCGCTGATCGTCCGGGACGGGGTGGCCGCCGTGCCGGTCCGGGGCATCTCGCCGTCCCGACTGGCGGTGGCTGCCCGCCAGGACGACAGGCGGGCCCTGGTTCTCGCCTACCTCGCGGCCGCGCGGGAGGTCGGGGCCACCACCGGGTGATCCGGCGCCCGGAGCGGTCCCGGGCGTTCCGCAGGACCAGTGCGCCGACGAAAGCCGCCGCCGCGGTGGCGGTCAGAAGAAATGCCGTTCGTCCGTTCCGCACGACGGTGTTCGTCCTTGCCGGGGAGGGTTCGGTGTTCCGCGGCCCCGGTACGGCCTCAGCGCGGCCGTACCGCAATGCGGCCGCCGATCAGTTTCCGGAGAGCTGCTCGTGGACGCACTGCGTGTACTGCCGGAAGCTGTCGGGCCGGTAGCACTCCTGCGTGTTGTCGGCGTACCAGACCAGGAAGACGGCCATCAGGACGGACAGCACGATCGCGACGCACGACGTCACCAGACCGGCGACGGCCTTGCCCCGGCCGCTGCCGGTCCGCCTGCTCGCCCCCAGGGCGACGATGGCCAGCACCAGGCCGAGCACGCCGAGCAGGCCGCCGAGGAGGACGACCGAGGTGAGCAGGCCGGTGACGCCCAGCGCCAGCGCGGCCACCGCCGGGCCGTTGCGGCCGGCCGGGGACCGAAGGCCGCGGTCGGGACCGTGCCCCGGGCCGGACGGGTCCGGCCCGGTGGGCCAGGACGATGCCGCCCCGCCCGGCGCGGTCGCTGTCCCTTGCGTGTTCATCAGCCGTACTCCCGTCAACTGGTCAGGGCACGATTCTGAGTTCCGGAGGCCCGGCCGCACATCGCGGCAAGGCGGGAGAAAGTGCTCCCCCGATCGGGGGAGGTCGGGGGCGGGCGCCCCGACGATACTGGCCCGACCATGATCAGAGGACTTCGGCCGCTGCTGCGCGGCTCCACGTATTCGGGTGTGCTGTTCGCCTGTTCCGGCGCTCTGGCCAGCCTTCCCCTCCTACCTTTCGCACTCCTGCCGGCGGCGTGGCGATCCGCGCCCCACGGAGTGCTGGTCGCGCTGGTGCTGCTCGCCTGGGCGGCACTGATCGCCGCGGTCGGGCTGGCCCGCACCACCCGCCGGGTGCTGGTCGTGTGCGCCCGGCGCCTGCTGCGGGTACCGCTGCCGGACCCGGTGACCGTACGCCGGCCCGCGCGCTCACCCGGTTTGGCGCCGGCCACTGCCGCACCGGCCCCCGCCGTGCCGTCCGGGGCCGACCGCTGGCGGACCCCGCTCTGGCTGCTGCTGCACGTGGCACTGGGGTGGACGGCAATGCTGGTGAGCGGCCCGCTGCTCGTCATCGGCCTGGCCCTGCCGGGGAACTGGACCGGCGCCGAGGCGGGGCTGAACCTGTACGGCTGGTCGCTGCGGCCGGGGAACGGCTGGGACAGCTGGGCGGTGGCGCTCATCTGCGTGCTGCTGGCGGCGCCCGGCTGCGTGCTGGTGACGAGCGCCCTGCGCTGGCTGGCGCCACGGCTGTTGGGGCCGTCGGCGGCCGAACGGCTCGCGCTGGCGGCCGAACGGGAGCTGCTGCTGGCCGAACGCAACCGCCTCGCCCACGAGTTGCACGACTCCATCGGGCACACGCTGACGGCGGCCACCATCCAGGCGGCGGTGGCGGGCGAGGTGCTCTCCGCCGACCCGGTGGCGGCGCGGGCCGCCCTGCGCAGCATCGAGGAGTCGACCCGGGCCGCGCTGGAGGACCTGGACTACGTGCTGGGCATGCTGCGCGAGGAGAAGGCGGGGACGGCGCCGACCCGGACCTTGGCCGACCTGCCGGAACTGCTGGACCGGCTGCGGCACGCGGGCGCGGTGGTCGAGCCGGAGCTGTCGGGCGACCTGGCACACGTGCAGGGGACGCTCTCCCGGGCGGCGTACCGGATCCTCCAGGAGGGGCTGACGAACGCGCTGCGGCACGGGGCGGGCGGTCCGATCGAGGTCCGGGTCGCGGCCGGGCCGGACGGGCTGGAGCTCCGGGTGGTCAACCGCACCGGGGCGGTGGCGGGCGGCGGCAAGGGGCAGGGGGCCTTCCCGACCTCCGGGCACGGCCTGCCCGGGCTGGCCGAGCGCGTGCGGCTGCTGCACGGTGAGATCGAGGCCGGTCCGGACGGGCCGCAGCACTGGCGGCTGGAGGTCCGGCTGCCGGTACGGTTGTCGGCATGACCGGTTCTGAGGCGGGCGCAGCGGTCACGACCGGTCCTGACACGGGCACGGCGGTCGCGACCGGCGCCGGCCCGGCCGTCACCCCCGTCACGCTGCTGATCGCGGACGACGACGAGGTGACCCGCAGCGGTCTGCGCGTGCTGCTCGCGGCACAACCGGGGATCGCCGTGGTCGGTGAGGCCGCCGACGGGGTCGAGGCGGTCGAACAGGCGCGGCGGCTGCGGCCGGACGTGGTCCTGATGGACGTGCGGATGCCGCGGTGCAACGGCATCGAGGCCACCCGGCAGCTGCTGGCCGACCCGGCCGCACCGTCGAAGGTCGTGGTGATCACCACCTTCGAGAACGACGGCTACGTCACCGCCGCGCTCAGCGCGGGGGCCAGCGGGTTCGTGCTGAAGCGGCTTCCGGTCCGGCAGATCGCGGAGGCGGTGCGGGTGGTGGCGGCGGGGGAGGCGATCCTCTTCCCGGCGGCACTGCGCCGGATGGTCGCCGCCCGCCCGCTGGGCTCGGCCGAGGCGTTGCCGAAGGCGGCGCTGACGGGGCGGGAGGAGGAGGTGCTGCGGCTGATGGCCACCGGCCTGTCCAACCCGGAGATCGCGGACTCGCTCACGGTGAGCCTGGAGACGGCCAAGACCCATGTGGGGAACGTGCTGACCAAGCTCGGCGCGCAGAACCGGACCCATGCGGTGGTGATCGCCTACGAGTCCGGCCTGGTGGTCCCGGGGTTCACCGGCTGACGCATCGCCGGTCGGTGCGGGGCACCCGGTGCTCGCCGACTTTGCAAAGTGCGGCGGCGTGGCGGCGTGGCCGGTTGTGGGAGTGCCTGTGTGCTCGTGTGCTCGTGTGCTCGTGTGCTCGTGAGCCCGTGTGCTCGCGTGCTCGCGTGCTCGTGAGTCCGTGTGTTCGCGTGCCCGTGAGCTCGCGTGCTCGTGTGCCTGGTCGTGCGGGCACTGGGGTGCTGGGGTGCCCGCAGACTTTGCAAAGTGTGCGGGCCGCGCCCCCACCCGTTACCCGAGGACTTTGCAAAGAGTGGCCGCGCGCCCAGTCGTACGCGCACCTGGTACCAGCGGACTTTGCAAAGTCGGGTGCTTGCCCAGCGTTCGCCCGTTCGCTCGCCCAGCCGTTCACCTGCCGGCCCGCCCGCCGCCCAGCCGCCCAGCCGCCCAGCCGCCCGCTGGCCCGCTCGCCCGGCCGCGCGGGGCACCCGGGCAGTCGGGTGCCCCGCCGACTTTGCAAAGAGTGGCCGCGCGCCCAGTCCTGCGCGCACCCGGTACCCGAGGACTATGCAAAGTGCGGGACCGGGCAGCACAGAAGCGCTCGTTCGTCACGAGGGCGGCCGGTGGCCGTGACCGGAAGCCGTGGTGCGGACAACGGAGCACGGTCCGATGCACCGAGCCGGGCGCCGTGGCAGCGGCATCCCTCACCCCGAGGCGTGGGCGGACCCGCCGAGGGCCTGGTAGCGGGCGAAGGCGTCCCGCCCGTCGGCCATGAAGGAACTACCGCCGACGGCGGCGCGCAGCTCCTCCCCGGTGACCCAGGCGTGCCAGGCGATCTCCGACGGGTCCGGCGTCACGGCCCGGTCGATCGTGGCTTCGTGGATGCCGAGCCAGTAGGGGCTGATCGCCCCCCGGCACAGGAACTTGAGGACGAACCGACCATCGGCCCGGACCCCGAGCTCCTCGGCGAGTTCCCGGGCCGCGGCCGACGCGTAGGACTCGCCGACGCCCACGGCGCCGCCGATGAGCCAGTTGTACTGCCCGGGGAAGAGCGAGTGCCCGTCGGAGCGTCGATGCAGCAGGAACCGTCCCTCGGGATCACGGCAGACGGTCGTGGCTATCCGGTGCAGCCACCTCTTCCGGACGGCCTCGCCACGGTCGACGACGGCCAGCACCCTGTCCTGCTCGTCGACCCGCTCCACTCGTTCTCCCATGGCGCCACGATGCCAGAGCGGACCGACAAGCCGGGGTCCCGTGGGAGGCCGGCCGGAGCAGGGCGGCGTACCGGTCCGGGAGCCCTCCGCAGGCCGGCGGAAAATGAGGTGCCGTCGTTCGAGGGCGGTCGTACCGTGACGACATGGGCAACGATGTGGACGGCGGGACCGGAGAACCGGGCGGCGGCCGGCGGGGCGAGGGCGTCGGCGGGGTCGAGATCCGGGCGATCGCCGAGGACGAGGTCGCGGGCTGGGACCGGGCGCTCGCGCTCGGGTTCCTCCGCGCGCACGTGGAGAGCGCGGCGGACTTCCGCCGCCTGCAGTGGGAGCCCGGCCGGGTGCTCGCGGCCCTGGACGGCGACCGCTACGTCGCCACCTTCCGCAGCTTCGACGTCGGGCTGACCGTCCCCGGCGGAGCCGTCGTCCCCGCGGACGCCATCACGTCCGTCACGGTGTCCGCCACCCACCGCCGCCGCGGCCTGCTCAGCCGCATCATGGCGGGGGACTTGGCCGCCGCCCGTGAGCGCGGCTCGGCCGTCGCGATCCTGATCGCCGCCGAGTACAACATCTACGGCCGGTTCGGCTTCGGCCCGGCCACCCGCGGCCACGGCTGGAACATCGACCTGCTGCGGGCAGGAGGCCTGCGCGAGGGCCTGCCGACGGTGCCCGGCGGGCGGATCGAGTTCGCCACCATGGAAGAGCTGCGCAAGGTGGGCCCGGAACTGCACGAGCGCTGGCGGCTCACCCAGCCCGGCGCGATCGCCCGCAACGAGCTGTGGTGGAGGCGCCAGACCGGGGACATCCAGGTGCCGGGCTTCGACTGGAAGGAGCCCTTCGCCGCCGTCCACCGGGACGCCGAGGGCACCGTCACCGGCCTCGCCGTCTACCGGGTCGACGACAGCTGGGACGGCAGCTACCCCAACTGCACCCTCACCGTGGTCGACTTCCTCGCCCTGGACCGGGGCACCGCCGCCGAGCTGTGGCGGTTCGTCCTCTCCGTGGACTGGGTGCGCAAGGTCGTGGCCGAGAACATCGGCCCGGACGACCCGCTGCCGCTGCTGCTGGCCGACCCGCGCGCCGCCACCCCGTACGTGGACAACGCCGACTTCATGTGGCTCCGGGTGCTCGACGTCGAAGCGGCGTTCAACGCTCGGACGTACGGCGCGCCCGGCCGGGTCGTGCTGGAGGTCGAGGACCGGGACGGCTTCGCGGCCGGCCGGTGGGCCGTCGAGGTCGCCGCCGACGGCAGCGGCCGCTGCACCCGCACCACGGACGAGGCCGACCTCGCCCTGGACGCCTCCGCGCTCGGCTCGCTGTACCTGGGCGGCGAGACCGCGCCCCGGCTGGCTGCGGCCGGCCTGGTCACCGAGCTGCGCCCGGGGGCGGCGGCCGCCGCCGACCTGCTGCTGCGCACGCCGCTGCTCGCCTGGAACCCGGACAACTTCTGAGCCGTCGCCGGCGGCCACGCGGTACGCCGGCCGGGCCCGCTGCGAGCTTCCGGCCGGCTCGCCGAAGTAGCCGGTACGCCGGCCGGCCGAAGGGCCTCGGCCGGCGTACCGGCTACTTCACCGCCGTCTTGCCGATGGTGGGGAGGATGAAGTCCTGGATCAGGCCCTTGGCGTCGCGGACGATCGGGCGGAACACCCGGTAGCGGGAGAGGTTGATGACCCGCGCCACCATCGGGGTCGAGCGGCGGACGTACTCGCGGGTGCGCTCGGTGTCCGGGGTGCGGTCGAAGACCCAGTAGAGGACGACGACCATCAGGTTGAGCCAGAGCAGGTCGGGCAGCAGCTCGGCCAGTTCGGCGTCCAGCTTGGGGGCGAGGTCCGAGCCGGACAGCACCTCGCCGAACAGCTCCACGGCGGTGGCCCGGGCCGGGTGGGACTCGTCGGAGAACGGGCTCAGCGAACTGGTCGGGTCGGCCGCCGTGCGGAAGAACTGGGCGGCGAACTCGTGGTACGGCGCCGCGCAGTCGATCCAGGAGGTCACCGCGATCTCCATGCGCTCCGCGAAGTCCTTGGTGCCGGCCAGTCGGCGGCGGGCGTCGGCGGCGTGCTCGTACGTCATCCGGTCGTAGAACCCCTGGATGAGGAATTCCTTCGACGAGAAGTAGTAGTAGGCGTTGCCGACCGAGACCCCGGCCTCGGCGGCGATGGCGCGCATGGTGGTCTTGTCGTAGCCGCGTTCCTGGAAGAGCCGCATGGCGGTCTCCAGGATCAGTGCCCGGGTCTGCTCGCTCTTGTCCGTCTTCGGCTGGGCGCGGCTGCCGCGCACCTCGGCGGGCGGCGCCGCCGGAGCACCCTTGGTTTCCGCGGGGCCGTTCGCGCCGTTCGCGCTGTCCGTGCCGTTCACGCTGCCCGTACCGCTCGTGCCGTTCGTCGCTGCCAGGTCGTCCACGGCCCCGAGCCTAGCCGGATCGGTCAGCTCCAGCCGGTGTCGGTGCGTGCGGCACCGGATGCCCCCTCCGCATCCGGTACCGCCGCTCCGCCCCCCTGCATTTCGAACGCGTTCAAAAGCATGGGATGACTGTAGGGGTAAGGCTTGAACATGTTCAAGTTCAGGGTGTGGGAGGCTCGTCCCATGGACGTCACCATCCGCCGCGGCACCGCGGCCGACAGCGAGACCGTTGCCGAGCTGCACGCCCTCAGCTGGCGGACCGCCTACACCGGTATCGTGCCGGAGCGGGCGCTCGGTGACGGACTGGCCGGCGAGCGGCGCGAGGTGTGGGAGCTGCGGCTGGCCGCCGACTACGGCGAACCGGCCAACACCCCCGAGCTGCTGATCGCCGAACAGGCCGGGAGCGCCGTCGGATTCGCCTACGCGGTGCCGCAGCCCGACGGCCGGGTGCTGCTCGACAACCTGCACGTCCGGCCCGGCCGCACCGGCGGCGGCATCGGCCGCGCGCTGCTCGACGCGGTACGCGACCACGCCGCGACACATCACCCCGGCGCCGACCTCTACCTGGAGGTGCTGCGGGACAACACCCGGGCGGTCGCCTTCTACGAGCGCGAGGGCGGCCACCGGACGGCGGAGCAGGAGGGCGTCTTCCCGGGCGGCTACGTGCTGCCCGAGTACGAGTACACCTGGCCCTCCGCCGACCCCCGGGAGGGATCGCCGAGCTAGGGCCCGTCCGACCTGGGCCTGCTCGGACCTAGTCGTGGTCGTAGACCGTCACCGGCACCCCCCGATCCACCAGGCGGGCCGTCACCAGCGGCTCGACCAGCTCCCAGCGCCCGCCCGCCAGCCCGCAGCCGATCCGGGGCATGTGGACGGAGGCGCCGAGCGCCAGCGCCTGCTCGGCGAGTGCCGCCAGGGCGGTGTCGATCGCCTCGTACCGCACCGGGGCGCCCGTCGAACGGCCCGTCCGGATGCCGCGCTGGCCGATCATGTTGGCCACCCGGACGTACGGCTCGACCTGGACCACCTGGACGGCGCCCAGGCCGAAGTCGTTCCGCGCGCGCTCCCGGTGCCACCGCCGGAACGCGGCCTCCGGCTCCGGCCAGCGCCGCGAGAGCGCCAGGACGAAGCCCTTGCCCCAGCCGCCGAGGTCGTTGCAGACATGGGCGATCACCTTCACGCCCTTGCCCCGGGGCGCGGTGGCATCGCCACGGACGTATCGGATGGTCGCCGCTTCCATGTCGGACAAGCTAGCGGGCGGCACTGACAACCCGTCCGGAATTCCGGGGTGCCGGGGGAGCCCCCGGCACCCGCAGGTGGCGGCGGCCGGCCAGGGCGATCAGCAGGGCGAGCGAGGCGGCGCCGGCCGGCAGCCAGTAGCCGGTCCCGGGGGCGGTGTGCTCGGCGACCGCGCCGGCGAGCGCCGCCCCGGTCGAGATGCCGACCACGATGCCGGAGACCGCCACCGCCATGCCCTCGTTCAACTGTCGCTGCGGCAGCAGCTCCTGGACGAGCGTCATGCCGGTGACCATGGTCGGCGCGGTGCCCGTCCCGGCCGCGAACAGCACCACCCCGAGCAGGGCGAGCCCGGCGCCGCCCAGTCCGGCGGCCAGCGGCAGGAGCAGCAGCACGGCCATCGCCGCGACGCCGAACAGGAACCGGACGCCCGGCGCCCGGCGCGGCCGGAGCAGCCCGAAGACCAGCCCGGCCGCACAGGATCCGGCCGCGACCAGCGCCAACAGCCCGCCCGCCAGCGGCTTGTGGCCGAGCGCATCGGCGTACGCGACGGTGGTGAGCTCCATCGAGCCGAAGACCACGCCGGTGGCGAGGAAGGTCAGCAGCAGCACCCGCAGTCCGGGCACCCGCAGCGGCGAGCCGTGCTCGCGGGGGTGCTCGCCCTGCCCCGGTCGGCCGCCCGTCGAGCCGGGGTGCCCGCCCGGTGCCCGGTCCGCGAGCGGGGGTTCGGTCCGGCGCTGGGCGGCGAACAGCAGGGCGCCGGCGCCGCCGAACGCCCCGGCGGCGAGCAGACCGGCCTCCGGCGCCACCGCCGTGCAGAGCACCATCGCGAGGACCGGCCCGGCCATGAAGCAGAGCTCGTCCAGCGACTGTTCGAAGGAGTTGGCCAGGTGGCGGGAGGCCGCGTCGTCCCGGTACAGGTGTGCCCAGCGGGCCCGCGCCATGCCGCCCAGGTTCGGCGCCGCCGCGCAGGCCGCCCAGCAGGCGTACAGCGTCCAGTCGGGCGCGCCGAGCCGGACGCAGAGCAGCAGGCCGGCCAGCGGGACGGCGTTGTACAGGGTCGCCGGGACGGTGACGCGGGCCTGCCCGTACCGGTCGACCAGCCGGCCGATCAGCGGCATGCCGATCGCCCCGGTGACCAGACCGGCCGCCGAGACGGTGCCCGCCAGCGCGTACGAGCCGCGCCGCTCCGAGAGCAGCACCACCAGGGCGACACCGGTCATCGACATCGTGACCCGGCCGAGCAGCCCGGCCAGGGTGAAGGCGACGGTGCCGGGCAGCGCGAACAGCCGTCGGTAGGAGACGAGCACGGAACTCCTCAGGGAGGGGGAGGGGGGGAGGGCTCCAGCCTCGGTCAGCCGTCCGTCCCCGGTCCAACACCTGTTTCGCCGTACTCACATCATGGTGTTGTTAATCTTCCGCCATGCCCCGTGACCTGCACCCCCGGCTGCTCCGCGGCTTCGTCGCCACCGCCGAGACCTTGCACTTCGGCCGGGCCGCCCAGCGGCTGCACGTCGCCCAGCAGGCGCTCAGCCGGGACATCCGCTCGCTGGAGAAGCTGCTCGGCGACGCGCTCTTCACCCGGACCACGCGCAGCGTCGACCTCACCCCGGCCGGGCAGCAGCTGCTGCCGCAGGCCCGCCGGCTGCTGGCCCTGCACGACGAGATCGTCGCCGGCGCCGGGCGGCGCCCGCTGCTGCTGGACCTCAACAGCGATGTCACCGGGCCCGACCTGACCACCGATCGGGTGCTCGAACGGGCCCGGGCCGCCTGGCCGGAGGGCGAGATCCTGGCCCGCTTCCTCGGCGGACTCGCGGCGGCCGCCGAGGAGTTGGCGGCGCACCGGCTGGACGCCGCGTTCGGCCGCTTCGCCGGCCTGCCGGCCGGGCTGCGGGCCCAACTGTCCCAGACGCCGGTCCGGTTGGAGCGCGTCTCGGTGATGATGGCGGCCGGTCACCCGCTCGCCGACCGGCCGGCGCTGCGGCTCGCCGACCTGGCCGGGCACCCGGTGGACGTCTGTGCGGGCAATCCGGCCACCACCGAGTGGGCCGACCTCGGCACCCGCCTGCTGCGCGCGCACGGTCTCACGCCCGCCGCGCCGTACGTCCCGCCGGTCGGGGTGGACGAGACCGCCCGCTACCTCACCCGGCACGGGGATCCGATGCTGACCACCACCGGGGGGCCGCTGATCCCCGGTGTGGTCAACGTGCCGCTGGTCGACCCGGTGCCGCTGACCCTGGTCAGCCTGGTGCACCGCCCGGACCTGCGGCACCCGGGCCTGACCGCGCTGAGCGCGGCGGCAGCCGAACTCGGCGCGCGCGAGGGGTGGTTGAGCCGCCCGGCGGGCAGCTGGCTGGCGGCGGCCGACGCCGCGCTGCTCGCGGCGTAGCGGCCTCCGCGGGGGCGACGCGGTCGGCCCCTGCCGCTCGGGGGTCGGCAGGGGCCGGCGCGGGGCCGTGGGTGATGTCGCGGCCCGGTCAGGCCGCCTTGACGGCCGAGATGTCGAAGCTGAGCTTGACCTTCTCGCCGATCAGCACGCCACCGGTCTCCAGTGCGGCGTTGTAGCTGAGGCCCCAGTCGGTGCGGTCCAGCACGGCCGCGCCCTCGAAGCCGACCCGCTCGGCGCCGTAGGCGTCGGTGGCGCTGCCGGTGTAGTCGAGGTCCAGCACGATCGGCCGGGTGGTGTCCTTGATGGTGAGCTCGCCCGTCAGCCGGTAGGAGTCGCCGCGCAGGCGCTCGGCGGAGGTGCTGCGGAAGCGGATCTCCGGGTAGGTCTCGGCGGCGAAGAAGTCGCCGGTGCGCAGGTGCTCGTCGCGCTGGGCCTGGTTGGTGTCGATGCTCGACACCTGGATCACCAGCTCGGCGCTGGAGTTGTGCGGGGCGGTGCCGTCCAGGTGCAGCTTGCCGACGTACTCGGTGAAGCGGCCCTTGACGTTGGTGACCATGGCGTGGCGCACCGAGAAGCCGACCTCGCTGTGGGTGGTGTCGATGGCCCAGTCGCCGGTGAGGTGGCCCAGGTCCGGGCCGGCCGGGGCCTCGGCGACGGCGGTGGTGGTCGCGGCGGTGGTGGTCTTGGTGCGGTTGAAAAGGCCCATGGCTCCTCCTCGGGTCCGAAGCCATTTGTTTAGGCTTCAACTTGTTGGCTCCACCATAGGGCGGTTTCGTTCAAAGTTCAACCATGGCGGTGGGGCGGCTCGCAGAACCACCCGGACGGCGTAGTGCCGCCGCCCTCCCGCAGGCGTCCTCCCGCCGGCGCCTTCCGCCGCCGCCCTCCCGCCGGCGCCTTCCGCCGCCGCCCTCCCGCCGGCGCCTTCCGCCGCCGCCCTCCCGCCGGCGTCCGCATGCCGTGGGGGTGTCGGCCACGGTGGGTATCGTCGCCCCCGGTCCGGCCGTGCGGCTTGACCCTCGACCTGGTCGAGGCCCCAGAGTCCCGGACATGGAGAGCGACCTGCGCAGCATCGGCGAACTGGCCCGCGACAGCGGCCTCGGCGTCAGCGCGCTGCGGTTCTACGACGGCGCCGACGTGCTCACCCCCGCCTGGGTCGACCCGCTGACCGGCTACCGCTGGTACGCACCCGGCCAGCTCGCCGACGCCCGGCTGCTCTGCCGCCTCCGGCGGGTGGGCCTGCCGCTGGCCGACATCCGGGCCGTACTCGGCGCGGAGCCCGGCTCCGGCGCGGCCCGGCGGGTGGTCGACGCGCACCTGCGCCGGCTGGAGGCCGGCCTCGCCGACGCGCGCCGGGAGCTCTCCCTGATCCGCACGCTGATCGACCAGAGGGAGAACCCCGTGACCGCCGCCCCCGTCTCGCGCACCTTCACCGTCCCCGCCCGCGAGCTGGCCGAGGCCCTCGGCGCGGTTCGCTTCGCGGTCGGCATCGACCCCGAACTGCCGGTGCTGTCCGGCGTGTTGTTCGATCTGGACGGCGGGCTGCTGCGGCTGGTCGCCACCGACCGGTACCGGATGGCGCTCGCCGAGGTCCCGCTGGTCGACGTACCCGCGCCGGAGGGGCCGTCGGCGGACGCGCCGGACGCGATCGCCGCCATCGTCCCGACCGCCCTGGTCGACGGCATGCGCGCACTGCTGGGCTCCGGCGCCGCACGGGCCGAACTGACCCTCGGCGCCGGACCGGTCCGGGTCGAGACCGGCGGCCACCGCATCGAGGGCGCCGCCCTCGACCACGACTACCCCGACTACCGGTCGCTGGTCCGGCTGGACCCGGTCCACCGGGTCGGTCTGCCCGCCGCCGAGCTGCGCGGCGCCGTCGAGTCCGGCGCCACCCGCAGCCTGCCCTCGGGCCCGCAGGGCGAGGCCTGCGAGGTCACCGTGCTCACCCTCGGCGGGGACGGGCGGCTCACCGTCGCCGCCGACGGCGATCCGGCCCCCGGGGACATCCGGGTGGCCGTCAACCGCGACTTCCTCCTCGACGCCCTTCCGGCCGCCGGCCCCGAGCAACTCGTCCTCGAACTCACCGGCCCCATCGGCCCCCTGGCCATCCGCACCGCCGGTCGTGACGGCACTTTCTCCATCCTGATGCCGATCCGGGTGCCGGACGCCGTCTGATCCGACGGTGCCGGCCAGGGTTGCCGGTCGCCAGCCTCGGCCGGATGGGGAGCACCGGCGGTTTCGACGCATCCTGGGCAGCCCTCGCACCCGCCGCACGGCGCTGCCTGGAACCGGCCCACCGCTCCTGGCTCGACGGAGGGCTGCCGGTGGGCGCGGTGCTCGCCGACGCCGACGGGGTGATCGTCACCGAGGGCCGCAATCGCGCCCACGACCCACCGGGCGGCGCGGACCCCCTCCAGGGCGCCCCGCTCGCGCACGCCGAGCTGAACGCGCTCGCCCGGGCCCGCACGCCTTGGGACCTCGCCGTCCACACCCTGTGGAGCAGCCACCAGCCGTGCGGGATGTGCGCGGCGGCCCTCGCCTTCACCGGTGTCGGCACCGTCCGGTACCTCGCCCCGGATCCGTGGGCCGTGGGCGCCGGGCGGGGTGCCGAGGTCGCCACCGCCGGTCCGGGCTGGGCGGAGGTGGTGGCCAACCTGCTCTTCCTCGCCGACGCCGTCCGTGTCGGCGGCCCGGACCACCGCACCGTTCGCACCGCCCTGACCGGCGATCCCCGGACGGCCCGCACCGCCCGCCTCGCCGTCGAGGTCGCGGCGCGGTCGGGCGGCGACCCTGCCGACTCGCGCGCCGACTCGCCCGAAGACTCCCTGGCGGGCTTCCTCGCCCCGCTCTGGCTCCGCATCACCCGAGCCGCCGCCTGAACCGGTGCCAGGTGCCCGGCGCCCGGCGCCCGGTGCCGGGCCACCGTCGGGCCTGACGTCCCGCCCGCCGGCCTGAGAGGATGACCGGAGCCCGTACGAACGACTACAGGGGTGGGATCATGACCGTTCTGCTGCTCGGGGCACTGGTGCTCGCCGTCGGCGGGTGCGTCTGCGTGGTGTGGGCGGAGCGCGGTGGCCCCCACTGGGTCCGCGTGGTGGCGACCGTGACGCTCGCCGCGGGTGAGCTGCTGCACCTCGCGCGAAGGAGCCGCCGCCGGAGCATCAACCGGTCCAGCGGGGGCGGCGACTAGGAAGCACGTCGGCAGGCCCCCGCCGGCGGCGGCTTGCCCGACCGCCTCGCACGGCCGCCGCGCCCGACCGCCTCGCACGGCCGACGGGGCGGCGCACGCCGACGCGGTGTCGGTGTGCGCCGCCCCGGAGCGGGACGACCTGCGGGTGGCGCCCGGGTCCTGCTCCGCTACTTCGGGTCGCGGGTGAAGAGCGACTTGGACCAGAAGTAGCCGAGGACGGCGAGGCCGAGGCACCAGCCGACGGCGAGCCAGCCGTTGTGGCCGATCCCGGTGCCGAGCAGCAGGCCGCGCAGCGTCTCGATGGCCGGGGTGAACGGCTGGTACTCGGCGACCGGCTGGAACCAGCCCGGCATGGCGTCGACCGGCACGAAGGCGCTGGAGAGCAGCGGCAGGATCATCAGCGGCATCGCGTTGTTGCTGGCCGCCTCGGCGTTCGGGCTGGACAGGCCCATCCCGACCGCGATCCAGGTGAGCGCCAGGGCGACGAGCGTCAGCAGTCCGAACGCCGCCAGCCACTCCAGGGCGCTGGCGTCCGTCGACCGGAACCCGATGGCCACCGCGACGGCCCCGACCAGGGCCACGCTCATCATGCACTGCAGCACGCTGCCGACGACGTGCCCGATGAGCACCGACCCGCGGTGGATCGCCATGGTGCGGAAGCGGGCGATGATGCCCTCGGTCATGTCGTTGGAGACGGACACCGCGCTGCCGATCGTGGTGCCGCCGATGGTCAGCAGCAGGATCCCCGGGACGAGGTACGCGAGGTACTCGGACCGGTCCGCCCCGCCGGCCCCGATGCCGGCGCTCATCACATCGCCGAAGATGTAGACGAAGAGCAGCAGCAGCATCACCGGCGTGAGCAGCAGGTTCAGGGTGAGGGAGGGGTAGCGGCGGGCGTGCAGCAGATTGCGCCGCAGCATCGTGGACGAGTCGCGCACGGCGAGGCTGATTGCGCTCATCGGACTGCCTCCTTGGTCTGGCCGGGGATGGTGCCGGCGTCGGTGAGGGCGAAGAACACGTCGTCGAGGTCGGGGGTGTGGACGGTGAGTTCGTCGGCCTCGATGCCGGCGGCGTCGAGCCGGTCGAGGACGGTGCGCAGGTCGCGCTGGCTGCCGTCGCTGGGGATCTGCAGGGCCAGGGCCTCGTCGTCGCGGGTGGCGTCGTGCAGCGCGGCGCCGGCCGACCGGTAGGCGGCCGGGTCGGTGAAGCGCAGGCGTACGTGTCCGCCGGGGACGAGGCGCTTCAGTTCCTCGGCGGTGCCCTGGGCGGCGATCCGGCCGTTGTTGAGTACGGCGATGCGGTCGGCGAGTTCGTCGGCCTCGTCCAGGTACTGGGTGGTGAGGAAGACGGTGACGCCGTCGGCGACCAGTTCGCGGATGATTCCCCACATGTTGTGGCGGGAGCGGGGGTCGAGGCCGGTGGTCGGCTCGTCGAGGAAGATGATCCGCGGGCTGCCGACCAGGGTCATGGCGATGTCGAGTCGGCGCTTCATGCCGCCGGAGTAGGTGGAGGCGGGCTTCTTCGCGGCCTCGACGAGGTCGAAGCGCTCCAGCAGCTCGGCGGTGACCCGCCGCCCCTCGCGCCGGGACAGGTGGTGCAGGTCCGCCATGAGGAGCATGTTCTCCTCGCCGGTGATCAGCCCGTCGACGGCGGAGAACTGGCCGGTGACGCCGATCGCGGCGCGCACCCCGTCCGGTGACGTGGCGACGTTGTGGCCCGCGACCTGGGCCTGCCCGCCGTCGGCGGTGATCAGGGTGGAGAGGATCTTCACGGCGGTGGTCTTGCCGGCGCCGTTCGGCCCGAGCAGCGCGAACACGGACCCGGCCGGGATGTGCAGATCGATGCCGTCGAGGACGGTCTTGTCGCCGTAGGACTTGCGCAGACCGATCGCGGAGACGGCGGCGGGAGCCTGCGGACCGCCGCTCCGCCTGGACGTGGGCATGACAGACGAAGGCATGGAGCCCTCCCGTTCGAAGGCTGACGTGGGTGGAGGAGTCGGTGGGTTCTGGAGTCCGCGGCTCAGGACTTGGCGCGGAGGATGTCGATGTTGCCGTGCTTGGTCCGGGCGCGGACCTCGACGGTGTCCTCGGCGTTCTCCGGGGCCTCGGCGGCGGAGAGCGTGTTGCGCACCTGCCCGGAGCCCGAGGTGACGTCGAGCCAGGCGGCCGTGCCCTCGCGGATGCCGACCTCGATGGCCCCGTAGGAGGTCTCCAACTGGACCTTGCCGCGCGCCACGTCGCCGACCCGCAGGGTGCCGTGGGCGGTGGTCGCGGTGACCGAGCCCTCGGCGCGCCGGATCTCGATGTCCCCGTTGGCGCCACTCACCCGCAGGTCGCCGATCGCCGCGCCGACGGTCGTCGTGCCGTGCGAGTTCTTCAGGACGGCGGCGCCGTCGACGACACCGACCCGCATGCTGCCGGAGCTGGTGGTGATCTCGGTGGCGCCCTCGATCCGGTCCACGGTGATCGAGCCGTGCGACGCGATCAGGTGGAGCGGCCCGGTCGTGTCGAGGCGGACGTCGCCGGAGGTGGTCTTCACCCGGACCTCGCCGAGCCGGCCCTCGCCGAGCACCTGGGTCCAGGCGCCGGTCATGTCGATGCGCGAGCCCGTGGGCAGCTCGACCGTCACGTCGACGATGCCGGGGCGGCGGAGCGAGTTGCGCTGCTTGGGCGTCCTGACGGTCAGGGTGCCGTTCGCGCAGGTGACCTCGGTCTGCTCGGAGGCCCGCACGTCCTGGTCCTTCTTCGGGTCGCGCGGCCGCACCTCGACGACGGTGTCGAGGCGGTCCGCCGCGGCGAAGCGGATGGAACCGGCCTCCACGTGGGCGGTGACGGAGATCGGCTCGGGAGTGTCGAAAGAAGGCATGGCTGTACCGTCCTCTTGGGTCTCAAAGGCGTCCCCGCTGGTGGGACGTGGTGGGTGAGTGACGTGGTGCCGGTGGGGGCGTGGTCAGCGCACCCAGCCCGTGATGCTCTGTCCGATGGTCTGGGTCCTGCCCGCCGGCCGCGGACGCGCGCCGCCCTCGACCGCGGCCGACACGGCCCGCACCAGCCACGCGTTGACCGACAGGCCCTCGCGGCTCGCGGCCTCCTCGGCACGCGCCTTGAGGTGGGCCGGCAGTCGCAGATTGACGCGGGCGGTGCCACCCTCGTCGCCGTCGGCGGGCCCCTGTGCCTGGAGGGGTTCGACGGGCGCGGCCGGCTCCGTGAGGGCGCCGCCGCTGGAAGGCGGCAGTGTCACCACGAAGTCGGGGTCGAGCCCTCGCAGCCGTACGTCGACCGAGCCGGGGGCGAGTTCACGGGTGATCTCGTCCATCGCGGCGGAGAGCACGTTGAGCATGGTCAGCCGGGTCGCCGACTCCAGGGGGGCGGTGAGCCTCTCGGCCAGCTCGCGGGCTTCGTCGCCGCCGGCCTCGGCGGCCACCGCGAGTTCGCGGCGGAGGGTGTCGATATACGGCGTGAGGTCCATGGCGCCATGATGGCACCACAATGGCTCCACTTGCAAGTACTGGGGTGGCATTGCGGTGTCGCCGTTCGTAGATAACGTGCTGACCTGCGCAAACGCGTCGGTGCCTACGCGGATGGCTGTGGTGCCAGATGCGCCAGTGCGCCTTCGGGGGCAGTGAATGGCACCAAGTGGCGCCAGCTGGCACCGGGTGGCGCCAAGGCGTGGCACCCGGCGTCGCAAGGCGGTGGGGGCTCCCGTCGACGCCGCGTTTGCTGCTGTTAGCACCGTGCTTGCATTTGCAAGCACGGTGGGGCAGGGTGGGCGCATGGCCTCACTGAACGTCGGCTCGCTGGGCGAGTACATCCGCGAGCAGCGGCGGAACGCGCAGTACTCGCTGCGGCAACTGGCGGAGGCCGCCGGCGTGTCCAATCCCTACCTCAGTCAGATCGAGCGAGGGTTGCGCAAGCCGAGCGCGGAGATCCTGCAGCAGATCGCCAAGGCGCTGCGGATCTCGGCGGAGACGCTGTACGTCCAGGCCGGGATCCTGGAGGAGCGGCGGGGTGAGGGCCTGGAGCTGCGGGCCTCGATCCTGGCCGATCCGCTGATCAACGAGCAGCAGAAGCAGGCGCTGCTCGCGGTCTACGACGCCTTCCTCAAGGAGAACGCCGCCCGTAAGGACACGGACGCGGCGCCCGACGACCCCGAAGCCGACGGCCCGACGGCCGCCGGCCCGGCAACCTAGACACGGGAGGACCGGTCATGCCGATCACGGACGAGATCAAGAAGACCCTGAGCGACCCGACCCCGCTCTACGCCCTGGCCGGCGCGGGCGACCTCGCCTACGAGAAGCTGCGCGAGGTGCCCGGAAAGGTCGAGGCCCTGGCGGCGGACCGCAAGGGCGCGCAGGACAAGGCGAGCGCCAAGCTCCAGGAGGCGCAGGCCAGGCTGGTCGAGGCGCAGGCGAAGGTCGCGGGCACCGTCACCACCCTGCCCACCGACCTCAAGGTGCTCCAGGAGAGGGCGCAGAGCTTCGCCCTCCAGCAGGTCGGCCGCGCGGTCGAGCTGGCGGTGAAGGCCAAGGAGGCCTACGACGAGCTGGCCGAGCGCGGCAAGGGTGTCGTCGAGCGGGGCGGTCCGGCCGACGCGGTCGAGCCCGGGGCGGCGCGGTCCGCGTCGGAGCCCGAGCCGGTCGAGCCCGAGCTCGTCGAGGCCGAGCTGATCGAGGACGAGGAGCCGGCCGCCGAGCCCGCGCCGAAGAAGGCCGCCCGCGCCAAGAAGACCGCCGAATAGCACCGTCACCGCCGCAGTCCGGTGGGGAGCGGGCTGCCCGGGGCACATCCGGTGACCTCGGGACGTTGACACCGTGGCGGACGGTTCGCCGTGCCAGGATGGGCGGCGGCCGAGACGCCGGAGCCGAGACGCAGAGGAGACCGCGATGGGCGGAGTGGCTCAGATCCTGGGCTTGGACTACCTGAACCCGTTCTGGTGGCTGGCCGTCGCCATCCTGGGCTTCAAGCTGTTCGCACTGGTCGACGCGGCCACCCGTCCGGAGGACGGCTACCGGGCGACGGACAAGAAGACCAAGGGCTTCTGGCTGGCCGTCCTGGGCATCGCGTTCGGGCTCGATCTGCTGTTCGGGGCGAACTTCCTGACCAGCTTCCTGACCCTGGGGGGCCTGGTGGCCGCGATCGTCTACATGGTCGACGTGCGGCCGGCGATCCGGGAGCTGACCAACCGGGGCGGCGGTCGGGGCGACCAGCGCAACATGGGCCCGTACGGCCCCTGGTAGGGCGTTCGACGTGGCAGGGCCGGGCCCCGGTGCTCGCGGTACGGATCCGCGAGCACCGGGGCCCGCCGTTGTTCCCCCCGGTGCTCCTCCCGGTGCTCCTCCCGGTGACCGGCCGGGCGCCTCAGCCCAGGATCAGCTGCACCGGATTGCGTTCCAGTAGCAGTACCGCGACGTCGTCCGTCAGCGCGCCGCCGTTCAGCTCCTCGACCTCGGCGATCGCGCTGTCGATCAGGCGGCCCCTGGTCAGCCCGGCGGACTGGTGGTCGCCGACGAGGTCGGCCAGTCCGTCCTGGCCGAGGCGGCGGGAGCCGGCACCGACCCGGCCCTCGATCAGCCCGTCGGTGTAGAGCAGCAACCGCCAGCCGGGGCGGAGTTCGAGCCGGTGCGCCGGCCAGACGGCCTGGCCGTCGTCGCAGGGCAGCAGGCCGAGCGCGGGGCCGGCCGGGTCGGCCGGCAGTGTCACCGGCTTGTGGTCCGCGCCGAGCAGCAGGGGAGCGGGATGCCCGGCGAGGTAGAGCCGGGCCTGTTCGACGGCGCCGAGCGAGTCGAGCTCGCCGGTCGCGGTGCCGGGTTCGATGACCAGCATGCAGAGCGTCGCGAAGATCTCGTCACTGCGCCGCTCGTGCTCCAGGACGTGCTGAAGGGTGGTCAGCAGCGCCTCGCCGGTGAGGCCGGCGAAGACCAGGGTGCGCCACGCTATCCGGAGCGCGACCCCGAGGGCCGCCTCGTCCGGACCGTGGCCGCAGACGTCCCCGATCACCACGTGGACGGTGCCGTCGTCGGTGCGGACGGCGTCGTAGAAGTCGCCGCCGAGCAGGGCGCGGCGCCGGCCGGGGCGGTAGCGCCGGGTGAAGGAGAGCCCGGCGCCGTCCAGCAGGGGCGTGGGCAGCAGGTGGCGCTGGAGGCGGGCGTTCTCCTGGCCGCGCAGCTCGGCCTCGACCAGCCGGCGCTGCGACTCGTCGGCGCGCTTGCGCTCGACGGCGTACCGCAGGGCGCGGGCCAGCAGCGGACCGTCCGTCTCGTGCTTGATCAGGAAGTCCTGGGCCCCGGCGGCCACCGCGGCGGCTCCCAGCTCGGCGCCGGCGGCGTCGGTGAGCACCACGACCGCGGTGTGCGGGGCCCGTCGGAGCAGCTCGTGCAGGCCCTCCAGGCCGTCGGAGGCGTCCGAGGGGTGCGGCAGGTCGGCGGGGGCGGCCAGGTCGAGCAGGACGCAGCTGAAACTGCCGGCCCTGGGGCGTCCGCGTCTGCCCCCCGAGGTACCGGCGGCCAGCAGCTCGGAGGCCTGCTCCAGGCCGCGGGCCCAGTGGATCTCGATCGGGGCGCCGCTGTCGGCGACGGCGGCCTTGAGCAACTGGGCGTCGGAGGCGTCGTCCTCGATCACCAGCAGCTTGAGCGGGGCGGCGGACGGTACGGCGGGCGAGCTGCCGCCCGTGGAGGCGTCCGACCGGGGGTGGGGTATCGGCGGAGTCGCGGTGGCGGGACCGGCCGACTGCTCGGTGGAGGCGGGCCGGGTGCGGGCGCGGTCGGAGAGGGCGCCGCCGAGGGCGCCCAACAGGTCCGCGGCACCAGGTGCCCGCCCGTCTCCCGTTGCGGGCATCGACTGATCCTCCTTTTCCCCGAGTGCGTAACGGTCGGCGCCCGTCCGCAGTGCCCGCCTGGCACTCTGCGCCGGGGAACTTCTCGCGACCATAACGTGACTCCGGGGATTTCTTCGGCCGCCCGGCGCCGTTGTGGCTCTTGCCACGCCGGTGACGGTGCGGTGAGTGATGGGGTGACGGGGACAGGGGCGACGGCCGGAGCACGCACCGGCGAGCTCCGGGACGGACGACGGAGGGCGGACATGACGGTGACACGGATCACCCTGGTCGAGGGTGACATCACGGAACAGCAGGTGGACGCGGTGGTGAACGCCGCCAACTCCTCCCTGCTGGGCGGCGGTGGCGTGGACGGTGCGATCCACCGCAAGGGCGGGCCGCAGATTCTGGAGGAGTGCCGAAGGCTTCGGGCCTCGCACTACGGCAAGGGGCTGCCCACCGGGCGCGCGGTGGCGACCGCGGCGGGGCGGCTGCCGGCCCGCTGGGTGATCCACACGGTGGGGCCGGTCCATCTGGCGGAGGAGTACGACAAGAGGGCCGAGCAATTGGCCTCGTGCTACCGCGAGTCGCTCCGGGTGGCGGTGGAGCTCGGCGCACGCACGGTGGCCTTCCCGGCGGTGTCGGCCGGGGTGTACGGGTGGCCGCTGGATGACGCGGCCCGGATCGCGCTCGGTACCGTCGCGGCCGCGAGGTCGGGGCCGGCGCGAGAGCTGGAGGAGGTGCGGTTCGTGCTGTTCGGGGCGGAGGCGTACCGGACGTTCGAGCGGGAGTGGCGGGCGTCGGGGCTCGACGGGGAGCGGTCGCCGGGGCAGGAGTAGGAGGAATCCGAGGGGCAGGAGCAGGAGGGCCGGCCGCGAGTGCCGGGGCGGTGGCGAGTCGGCGGAGAGGGGCTGGAGAGAGGAGGTGGGGGAGGGGCTGGAGAGAGGGGCTGGAGCGGGGCGAAACGCGGGGTCGGAGGGGTGGGACGGGAGGCGCCGGCCGAGTGCCCCCATCGTGGCGTGACGAGGCGTCAACACGCCAGAGGTATTCGATAACTCGTTCGAGTGAATCCCTGGGCTCGCTCACCCGATCCTGCCCGGGCCCGGCAGGGCCGCCTACGGGGCGAGCGCCGTCCAGGGGACGGTGACCTCGCCCTGCCGCCACCGCCCGCGCGCGTCCACCAGCGGCCAGCTGCCCGCCAGCGCCGTGCACGCGGCCACCCAGCGCTGCCGGGCGCCGAACGCCCCGTACGGCGCCGCCGCCGCCCAGGCGCGGTCGAAGTCGGCGAGGAAGGAGTGCACCGGCCGGCCCGGCACGTTGTGGTGGATCAGCGCCTTGGGCAGCCGTTCGGCGAGGTCGGAGGGGAGCCCGAGGCCGCCCAGCCGGGCCGCGAAGGTCACCGTCCGGGGGCCCTCCGGCCCGAGCGCGACCCAGACGTGCCGCCGACCGATCTCGTCGCACGTCCCCTCGACCAGCAGGCCGTCCGGTGCCAGCCGGGCCCGGAGCCGGTCCCAGACCCCGGCCACCGCCGACTCGTCGTACTGCCGCAGCACATTGGCGGCCCGGATCAGCTGGGCCGGCGCACCACCGTCCAGCGGCACCTCGAAGCCGCCGCGCCGGAAGGTGAGCAGCGGCGGTTCGGCGTACGGCAGCGCCGCCGCGACCCGCTCCGGCTCGATCTCGATCCCCACCACCCGGACGTCCGGCCGCACCGTCCGCAGCCGCCCGGAGAGCTCGACGGCCGTCCAGGGCGCGGCGCCGTAGCCGAGGTCGACGGCGACCGGAGGGCGGTCGGCGGACCGCAGCGCGGGCCCGAGGGTGTGGGCGATCCAGCGGTCCATCCGGCGCAGCCGGTTGGTGTTGGTGGTCCCCCGCGTGACGGTCCCCACCGGACGCCCGGCCCGCCCGCGGGCGGGCGCGGTCGCGGAGTCGAAGAAGGCGGCCATGCCCAAAAGCGTACGGGGAACCCCCGGCCGCCCACCTCGCCCCCCGCACCGTCCTCGCCGGCCCACCGCGACCCGCGCCCCGCGACCCGCGCCCCAGCGCCACCCGCAACGGCCGCTGCGCCGCACGCCCCCGCCGCACCTCCCACCACCTCCCGACACCACCCGCGCCCCGGTCCGCCCCGGCGCACCGGCCCGCCCCTCCACCCCTGCCCACCTCTGCCCGCCCCTCCCCACCACCGCCCACCTCCCGTTCCCCCCACCCGTGGGCCATCTCATGGGTCGGGACGGGAATGCCGGTCGATGACCCCGTGGTTGGCACACTGGTGGTGGTGCACGCCCGGACGGGGCAGCACGCCGCCGCATCGCGACCGCGACGCGGCGGTGCGGCGTGGGCGGCAGCGCACACCGAACAGCACGCAGGCAAGCAGGCTGCAGAGACGGGCAGCACAGAGGAGGCTTCAGCCAGGTGATCCAGCATCCCGTCCGTCCGGTACGCCGTGCCCAGCCGACTCCGCCCGTGCGGAGCCGGCTCCAGTCGCTCGTCCCGGGCCGCCAGCGCCGTCCGCGCCGGATAGCCATGCTCAGCGTCCACACCTCCCCGCTGCACCAGCCCGGCACCGGTGACGCGGGCGGGATGAACGTCTACATCGTGGAGCTGGCCAAGCGCCTCGCCGAGCTCGACATCGAGGTCGAGGTCTTCACCCGGGCGATCTGCTCGGACGACGCGCCCACCGTGGAGCTGGCCCCCGGCGTCCTGGTGCGCCACGTCACCGCCGGTCCGTACGAGGGCCTGGTGAAGGAGGACCTGCCGGCCCAGCTCTGCGCCTTCACCCACGGCGTGCTGCGCACCGAGGCCGGCCACCGCCCCGGCCACTACGACCTGGTGCACTCGCACTACTGGCTCTCCGGCCAGGTCGGCTGGCTGGCCGCCCAGCGCTGGGGCGTGCCGCTGGTGCACACCATGCACACCATGGCGAAGGTCAAGAACGCCGCGCTGGCGGAGGGTGACACCCCCGAGCCGGCCGCCCGGGTGATCGGCGAGACGCAGGTGGTGGAGGCCGCCGACCGGCTGATCGCCAACACCACCGAGGAGGCCGCCGAGCTGGCCCTGCACTACGCGGCCCGCCCCGACCAGCTCGCCGTCGTCCACCCGGGCGTCAACCTGGACGTCTTCCGCCCCGGCGCCCCGGGCACGCACGCCGCCGCGCGGGCCCGGCTCGGCCTGCCGCAGGACGCCGCCGTGCTGCTGTTCGCCGGCCGGATACAGCCGCTGAAGGCGCCGGACGTGCTGCTCCGGGCGGTCGCGGCGCTGCTGGAGAGGCGGCCGCAGCTGCGCGAGCGGCTGGTGGTCCCGGTGGTCGGCGGTCCGTCCGGCACCGGCCTGGCCAAGCCGGAGAGCCTGCACAAGCTCGCCGCCCAGCTGGGCATCGGCGACGTCGTCCGGTTCCACCGGCCGGTCGGCCAGGCCCTGCTCGCCGATTGGTACCGCGCGGCGACGGCGCTGGTGATGCCCTCGTACAGCGAGTCCTTCGGGCTGGTGGCGCTGGAGGCGCAGGCCTGCGGCACCCCGGTGGTGGCCGCCGCGGTCGGCGGCCTGCCGGTCGCCGTCCGGGACGGCGTGACCGGCGCGCTGGTCCGCGGCCACGATCCGCAGGACTGGGCGCACGCGCTGGAGCCCTACGTCACCCAGCCGGCGCTGGTCGCCCGGCAGGGTGAGGCGGCGGCCCGGCACGCCGCCGGATTCGGCTGGGACACGGCGGCGGCGACCACCGCCGAGGTGTACGCCGGCAGCCTGGCCCGCCCGGCGGGCCGGCTCAGCGGATCGCGGCTCCGACTGGCCTGAGCACCCCGGCCGACGCGGATCTGCTGCAGATCTGCTGCTGCGCGCCACCGGTACCGCCGAGTAACGTCACTCCCATGGCAATCCGCACCAAGGACGAGGCCCTCACCCTCCTGCGCACCGCCCTGGACGACGCCGGGGTGGCCTGGGAGCCGGCCACCACCGACCCGTACACCCTGGTGGCGACCCTCCCGGGCACCCGCAAGCTGAACACCACCTGCGCCCTGCGGGTCGGCGACCACACCCTCTCGGTGAACGCCTTCGTGATCCGCCGCCCGGACGAGAACCACGAGGCCGTCTACCGCTGGCTGCTGGAGCGCAACACCCGGCTGTACGGCGTCGCCTACGCGATCGACCCGCTCGGCGACGTCTACCTGGCCGGCCGGCTGCCGCTGGAGGCGCTCACCGCGGACTCCGTCGACCGGCTGCTCGGCACGGTGCTGGAGAGCGCCGACGAGCCGTTCAACACGCTGCTGGAGCTGGGTTTCGCCTCGGCGATCCGGCGGGAGTGGGAGTGGCGCACCAAGCGCGGCGAGTCCACCCGCAACCTGGCCGCCTTCGCGCACCTCGCTGCGCCGACGTCGGCGCAGCCGCAGCAGCCGTAGCGGCCCGGGCCCGGCGTACCGGGCACCGGACCGCGCTCCGCCTCAGGAGCCGGCCGGGGCCTTCGCCGCCGTCCCGACCGCGGTCCGTGCTTCCGCCGTCCCGACCGCCGTCCCCGCCGCCGCCTCGACCAGCGGCGACGCCTCGGCCACCGGCGACGCCGCGGGCTTCACCTGTGCCTCGACCGCGACCTCGACCACCGCGTCCACCGGTGTCCGCGGCGCCGGTACGGCGGCCGTCGCCGCCCCCGGGCGCCGTCCGAGCAGCACGTGCCCGGCCGCCGCGACGGTGCCGCAGACCGCGCAGGCGCCCCACATCACCGTGCTGCCGGCCCGCTCCAGCAACACCCCGCCGACGGCCGGGCCGAGGAACGAGGCGAGCGACCAGGAGAGCGAGTAGACGCCCTGGTAGCGGCCGCGGGCGTGGGTCGGCGACAGCTCCGCGACCAGGCCCATCATGGTCGGCGTGTTCAGGATCTCGCCGATCGTCCAGACCGCCACCGTGAACGCGTAGAACCACGCCGAGGACCCGGCGAGCGCGGTCAGCCCGAAGCCCCAGCCGATGAACAGCCCGCTGGCGACCAGCAGGGCGGTCCGGTTGCGGCCCTCCATCCACCGGGTGAGCGGGATCTGCAGCACCACGATCAGCAGGCCGTTGAGGCCGATGACCAGGCCGTACTGGGTCGAGGTGATGCCGGCGCGGCCCATGTCCACGGCGAGGGTGGTGCTGCCCTGCTGGGCGACCAGGGCGAGCAGCAGGTTGAGCGCCACGACCGCCATGAAGCGGCTGTCCCGGAAGACCGTGCCCAGGCCGATCGCGGGCTGGTCGACCCGGGTGGCCGGGGCGTCCGGCTTGGTCTCGGGGATCCGGACGAAGATCACCACCGCGCAGACCAGCGTGGAGAGCGCGTCCAGCAGGAAGAGCGTGAGGTAGCCGTGGGTGGCGATCAGGCCGGCGGCGGCCGCCGAGAGGCCGAAGCCGATGTTGATCGCCCAGTAGTTCAGCGAGTAGGCGCGGACCCGGTCCTCGGCGGGCACGATGTCGGCGATGATCGCCGAGGTGGCCGGGCGGGTGGCGTTGTTGCAGAAGCCGACCAGGAAGGCGACCGCGGCGATCGCCACCTGGCCGTCGGCGAAGCCGAGCACCGCCGTGAACAGCGCGGTACCGAGCTGGGCGGCGACCAGGGTCGGCCGCCGCCCGATCCGGTCGGTCAGCACACCGGCGACGAGCGCCGCGATCGCCGAGCCGAGGCCGAACAGCGAGGCGACCAGGCCCGCGTACGAGGCCGAGTAGCCCCGGTCGGTCGTGAGGTAGAGGGCCAGGAAGGTGACGACGAACGCGCCGAGCTTGTTGATCAGGGTCGACGTCCAGAGCCACCAGAACTGCCGGGGCAGGCCGCCCACCGTCTCGCTCGCTGCGCTTCGGATACGGGCGGGAAGGCGTGAATGGGGCATGTGGGGGCTCCCGGGCGGCAGGCATCCCGCTGAGCGGACCGGCATGTCCGCGCTGCGGTGAGGTAAGTGTCACTAAGGCGATGCACACATTACACAGGGCTGCGGGTCCCGACCAGGGGTTTACTGGGCTCCATTAAGCTGGGGGCCATGGCTGACACGACGTACCGACTCATTCTCCTTCGCCACGGCGAGAGCCAGTGGAACCAGAAGAACCTGTTCACCGGTTGGGTCGACGTCGACCTCAACGAGAAGGGCGAGAAGGAGGCCGCACGTGGTGGCGAGCTCCTCGCCGCCGAGGGCCTCTTCCCCGATGTGCTGCACACCTCGCTGCTGCGCCGGGCGATCCGCACCTCGCAGATCGCCCTGGACAAGGCCGACCGCCACTGGATCCCGGTCAGCCGCAGCTGGCGTCTGAACGAGCGCCACTACGGCGCCCTCCAGGGCAAGGACAAGGCCCAGACCCTGGCTGAGTTCGGCGAGGAGCAGTTCCAGCTCTGGCGCCGCTCGTACGACACCCCGCCGCCGGCGCTCGCCGACGACGCCGAGTACTCGCAGGCCGGTGACGCCCGCTACGCCGACATCCCGAGCGAGCTGCGCCCGAACACCGAGTGCCTCAAGGACGTCGTCGACCGGATGCTGCCGTACTGGTACGACGCCATCGTCCCGGACCTCGCCGCCGGCAAGACCGTCCTGGTCACCGCCCACGGCAACAGCCTGCGCGCGCTGGTCAAGCACCTCGACGGCATCTCCGACGAGGACATCGCCGGGCTGAACATCCCGACCGGCATCCCGCTGGTCTACGAGCTGGACGCCGACTTCAAGCCGGTCGCCAAGGGCGGCCGCTACCTCGACGCGGACGCCGCCGCGGCGGCCATCGAGGCCGTCAAGAACCAGGGCAAGAAGTAATCCGCTTGCCGCGACGGCCCCGCCCCCCCGATCCGGGGGAGGCGGGGCCGTCGCCGTTCTGCTCGACGGCCCAACCCGCTTGTGCCGCAAGGGGGTTCGGCGATTCGCCAAGGTGGTTCAGACCATTGACGGTCGGCCCGGGGGCTCCTACCGTGTGAGCACTGACCTGGCACAGGCATGCCAACGGATCTTCCGCGGCCGCCGCGCCCCCACGCGCGCGCGTCTGTGTCCGGCGCACTCTCCATCCACCCCCACGGAGGAGCACCATGCGCACACGTCATCTCGTCGGAGCGGCCGTCGCCGCGCTGGCCGTCCCGCTCACCGTCGCCCTGCCGGCGCAGTCGCACGGCTACATCTCGACCCCGCCCAGCCGGGCCGCGCTCTGCGGGGCGGGGACGGTCACCAACTGCGGTGCGATCCAATGGGAGCCGCAGAGCGTCGAGGGGCCGAAGGGCTTCCCGGGCAGAGGGCCGGCCGACGGCACCATCTGCGCCGGCGGCAACAGTCGGTTCGCCGAGCTGGACGACCCGCGCGGCGGCAACTGGCCCACCACCAAGGTGACGGCGGGGCAGCAGCTCACCTTCACCTGGAAGTTCACCGCCCGGCATGCGACCACGAACTTCAAGTACTACCTGACCAAGGCCGGCTACAACGCGGCCCAGCCGATCACCCGGGCCGCTCTGGAACTGACGCCGTTCCTGACCGTCCCGTACAACGGCACCCAGGTGCCGAGCACCGTCAGCCACTCCGCGACCATCCCGAGCGGCCGGACGGGCCACCAGGTGGTCGTCGCGGTCTGGGAGATCGCCGACACCGGCAACGCCTTCTACTCCTGCACCGACGTCCGGTTCTGACCGGCGCTCCACGGGTGAGGAGGCCGGCGGCCGGAGCACGCCGGCCGGGAAACCGGGGTGCACGACCGTCTCCCACGGCGGCCGTGCACCACGGAGCTCCGTGGGGTGCGCCGGTCCTCAGTGGCCGCAGCAGCCGCCGCTGACACCGCCGCACTGGCAGGGTGCACCGGACTGGCAGCCGCAGCCGCAGCCCGGGCCGCAGCCGCAGCCGGCCGCGAGGACGGGCAGCAGCTTCGGGGCGGGCGGCTCGACGATGTCGTGGGCCGGTGCCGGTCGGGTCGGGTTTGCCTTCATCGCGCTGGAACCCTCCTTGTGACGGGCACACTTCGGTGCCTACGGCATCGAGTGAAACCGCCGTTCGGACGGAGCGTCAATGGGCGCGCAGTGGTGGGAAGCCCCTCGGGTCGTGCGCCCCCACCACCCCTGCCCGAGGTTTACTCACCCCACGGGGTGAGCGCAGGCGGTCCGGGACGGTACGGGCCCGCTGAACCGGACCCTCGGCCGGGCCGGCACCGGAGCGGTCGGTCCGCCCGGAGCGGGCGCGGGGCGGCCTGCCCGGATCGGGAGACGGCGACGCCTCCGGAGGCGGGACCGACCCTGCCTCCGGAGGCGCCGTGCCGCACCCGGGATCACTCCCCGGCAGCGGCCTCCGAGGCGGCCACGAAGTCGTCCACGTGCTCGCCGGTCACCAGGTACACCACGCGCTTGGCCACCGAGACCGCGTGGTCCGCGAAGCGCTCGTAGTAGCGGCCGACCAGCGTGACGTCCACCGCGGTCTCGATCCCGTGCTGCCAGCGGTCGTCGATCAGGTGCGCGAACAGGTCGCGGTGCAGCGCGTCGATCGCGTCGTCGTCCTGCTCCAGCTCCAGCGCCTTGTCGACGTCCTTGGTGGCGATCACCAGGCCCGCCTTGGCCACCAGCCGCTGGGCGAGCTGGCCCATCTCCAGGACGGTCGCGTGCAGGTCGCTCGGCACCGCCGACTCGGGGTAGCGCAGCCGCGCGACCTTGGCCACGTGCCGGGCGAGGTCGCCACAGCGCTCCAGGTCGGCGCTCATCCGCAGCGAGGTGACGACGATGCGCAGGTCGGTGGCGACCGGCTGCTGGCGGGCGAGCAGGTCGATCGCCCGGTTCTCCAGCTCGTGGTGCAGGTTGTTGATCTTCTCGTCGGCGGCGATCACGCTCTCCGCCAGCGCCAGGTCCGCGTCGAGGAGCGCGGTGGTGGCCCGGCCCAGGGCGGAGCCGACCAGCCGGGCCATCTCGATCAGGCTGTCGCCGATCGAGTCGAGTTCCTCGTGGTACGCGTCGCGCATGCTCTCTCCTCAGTAGCTGTGTCGGTGGCGGTGCCGACCGGTCGTTCCGTACGACCGTCGGTACGGCGTGCGGATGACCGCTGCTGGTGGCGCGCATCGTACGCGCGCACCGGGGACGACGGACAGGCGTTCGATCCGCCGGCCCCTCCCACACGGGCTGCGTGGCCAACTTTGGGCCGTCCGGGCGACCACGCACGACCCGTGCGATGAATCGGCAGCTACGTGGAGGTGAATTCTCGGCAACGGGCGGCCGATCCCTTGATCCGACCCTGGAGGAGTGACCACGTCGTGCGCTTAGGCTGGCGGTATGGACGTGAACGTGGCCGCCGCCGCTGCCTGCGCCATAGCCGGGCTCGGCGTCGGCCTCACGGCCTCCATCGCCTTCCGTTGGAGCGAGCGCGAACAGGCCAAGGGCAGATACGGCGGCACCAACGGCAGAACCCGGCAACAGGGGCTCACCAGCCCTGCCCACGAACCCCCGCTCCCCCCGGGGGTCGACACCGTCCTCTCCGTGCTGCGCTCCTGCGCGATCGTGCTCGGCGAGGGCGACGAGGTGGTCAAGGCCAGCTCGGCGGCGTACGCGATGGGTCTGGTGCGCGGCGGCGCGGTCGCCGTCGACCAGATGCTCGCGCTGGCCCGGGCCACCCGCCGCGACGGCGAGATCCGCCAGGTCGAGCTGGAGGTGCCCCGCCCGGGTGCGGCGAGGGCCGCCGAACCGCTCGCGGTGTCGGTCCGGGTCGCCCCGCTGGGCTCCCGGCTGGTCCTGGTCCTGGTCGAGGACCAGACCGACCGCCGCCGGGTCGAGGCGGTCCGCCGCGACTTCGTCGCCAACGTCAGCCACGAGCTCAAGACCCCGGTCGGCGCGCTCTCGCTGCTCTCCGAGGCGGTCGCCGACGCGTCCGACGACCCCGAGGCGGTCCAGCGCTTCGCGGGCCGGATGCAGATCGAGGCGACCAGGCTGGCCAGCCTGGTCCAGGAGATCATCGACCTCTCCCGGGTCCAGGACGACCGGCTGATGGTCGACCCGGAGCCGGTCGCGGTGGACGAGCTGATCGCCGAGGCGATCGACCGCTGCCGCCAGCAGGCCGCCGCCAAGCAGATCCTGATCGCGGCCGGCGGCATCGCCGGTCTCTACCTGCACGGCAACCGCGGCCAGCTCGCCGCGGCCCTCGGCAACCTGGTCGAGAACGCCGTCAACTACAGTCCGCCGCGGACCAGGGTCGCGATCGCCACCCGCCGGATCTCCAGCGCCGCCGCCCTCGGCGAGGCCGACGGCGAGCTGATCGAGATCTCGGTGACCGACCAGGGCATCGGCATCTCCGAGAAGGACCGCGAGCGGGTCTTCGAACGCTTCTACCGGGTCGACCCGGCGCGCTCACGGGCGACCGGCGGCACCGGCCTCGGCCTCTCCATCGTCAAGCACGTGGCCGCCTCGCACGGCGGCACCGTCTCGGTGTGGAGCGTCGAGGGCCAGGGCTCCACCTTCACCGTGCGCCTGCCCGCCGGGCAGGCCCCCGAGGACCACACGCTCCCCGCCGGGGAGTCCGCACAACCCCTGTCAGACACAACCCCCCAGCTTGCCCCGGAGGCCTGATCGTGACCCGAGTACTGGTGGTCGAGGACGAGGAGTCGTTCAGCGACGCTCTCTCGTACATGCTCCGCAAGGAGGGCTTCGAGGTGGCCATCGCCGCCACCGGCCCCGACGCGCTGGAGCAGTTCGAACGGAACGGCGCCGACCTCGTCCTGCTCGACCTGATGCTGCCGGGTCTGCCCGGCACCGAGGTCTGCCGCCAGCTCCGCGTGCGCTCGAACGTCCCGGTGATCATGGTCACCGCCAAGGACAGCGAGATCGACAAGGTGGTCGGTCTGGAAATAGGTGCGGACGACTACGTCACCAAGCCGTACTCCACCCGCGAGCTGGTGGCCCGGATCCGTGCGGTGCTGCGCCGGCGCGGCGAGACCGAGGGCCCTGGCGACGGCGGCGGCCCCGGTGCCCTGGAGGCGGGCCCGGTCCGGATGGACGTCGACCGCCACGTGGTCACCGTCGACGGTGCCAAGGTCGACCTGCCGCTCAAGGAGTTCGACCTGCTGGAGATGCTGCTGCGCAACGCGGGCCGGGTGCTCACCCGGATGCAGCTGATCGACCGGGTCTGGGGCGCCGACTACGTCGGTGACACCAAGACCCTCGACGTCCACGTGAAGCGCCTGCGGGCGAAGATCGAGCCGGACCCGGGCGCGCCGCGCTACCTGGTCACGGTCCGTGGCCTCGGCTACAAGTTCGAGCCGTAGCCGGACCGGGCCCCGCGGCACCGGGGGCGGGGTGGGCGGCGCGAGCCGGCCACCCGGCCCCTGGGCCCCGCCCCCGTTCGCGGAGACCGACGAAGGACCCCTCCGGGCAACCGCCCGGAGGGGTCCTTCGCGTGGGCCCGAAGGCGCCGTACCCCGGGGCCGTGCGCCCGCGGGCGCCGTACCCCGGGGCCGTGCGTCAGTGGGTGCCGGCGGTCGGCGAGGCGGTGCCGGCCGTCGTGGCCGCACCGGTGGTGGCCGGCGCGCCGGCGGGGGCGGTGGCCGCGCCGGACGTGGAGGCGGAGGCGGACGGCGAGCCGGCGGCCTTGGACGGCACGGCCGCCGGGGAGGCGGTCGGGCCCCAGCCCTTGTACAGCCCCTTGTTCGGGCTGACCGCGGCCTCGGTCGCGACCTTCTCGCCGTTCTTGAAGGCGAAGGCGGTGGGCACGAAGCCGCCGACGTGCACGCTGGCGGAGGCGACCCGGGCGGACGGGTTGCCGTCGCCGCCGAGCAGCACCGCGCCGCCGGCCGGGACGACGATGGTGCTCAGCGGAGCACCCTTCTCGTCGGCGAAGACGGCGGTGGCGCCGTCGCCCACCACGATGGACTGGAGCTCGACGGGCTCCGCCCCGGTGTTGCTGATGTTCACCGACACGTTGGCGGGGCCGGTGTGCTCGCCGGAGGACTCGTCCCCGGTGACGACGACGATGTTGTTCAGCAGGAGGTCCGTGCCGAGCGTCGCCGAGGCGTTGTCGGGCTTGATCTCCAGGGTCTCCGCGTTGTTGCCGGCGGAGCAGGACGACAGCGAGGCGATGGCGAGGGCGGCGATGGCGGCGATGCTGCCGACTCGAATGCTGCGGCTCACGGCGGCGGCTTCTCCTAGGTCACGTGTCGGGTGGTCAGGTCTCAGATTATCGACCCCGTTTATGCGCAGCTCACGGGGTGGTCCCCGTGTCGCGCCTCCGGAGTCCGCCCGGCGCCCGTACGGCGGCACGGCGCCGCGCCCGGAGGCCGTGCATCGCCGTGTCCCGGTCAAGTGATGACCAAGATCGGATCACGATCGGGAAACGGCCCGATAAACGGTGAAATCTCAAGATCCAATCACGGTTTCGGGAGTGTTGCCGCAGGTTTCGGTGGGCGCCGGAACCGCCTCCGACCTGCGGGAAGCCCGCGCCGAACGTCGCCCGCAGCACGTCATGGGGGTCCTTGTCAAGCCCCGAGACCGGCCCTGACCTGCGAAAACGCCCTTCGGGTGCGCCGAAAAGCGTGTTATTCTGGAAAGCCACGGAAGGGGTCCTGTCACATGACGTTCAAGGTTGGCGACACGGTGGTCTACCCCCATCACGGGGCCGCGCTGATCGAGGCCATCGAAATTCGCCAGATCAAAGGTGTGGACAAGACCTACCTGGTGCTCAAGGTGCAGCAGGGAGACCTGACGCTCCGCGTGCCCGCCGAGAACGCGGAGTTCGTCGGCGTGCGCGATGTAGTCGGCCAGGAGGGTCTGGACCGGGTCTTCGAGGTGCTTCGCGCACCGTACACCGAAGAGCCGACCAACTGGTCCCGTCGCTACAAGGCGAACCTGGAGAAGCTCGCTTCGGGTGACGTTATCAAGGTCGCCGAGGTTGTGCGCGACCTCTGGCGCCGCGAGCGCGAGCGCGGTCTGTCCGCCGGCGAGAAGCGCATGCTCGCCAAGGCGCGCCAGATCCTCGTCAGCGAGCTCGCGCTGGCCGAGAACACCAACGAGGACAAGGCGGAGACGCTGCTCGACGAGGTGCTCGCCTCGTAGTGCAGCCGGGCCAGTGCCCACCGCTCACACGCTCACAGCGCCCGATGCCGGCGCGCCGCCCACCGGACGAATCGCCCGGTGGTGGTGCAGTGGCACTTCGGGCGCTGAGGCGTGTCCGGACGACGCCCCGCACCCGACGCACCCGAACCGGCCTCGCACCCGAACCGGCCGGCCCCGGGCGCGCATGACCGTTTCTGCGTGTTCTGCGTGCTTCTGTGGGCGGGAGACCGTGGAGCTTTTCGGAAGGGGTCCCGCGCGCCCGTCGTGCACGCCATGGCCATACCCACTTCGCCGAAGGAGTGAAACCTGAACGCCACAGGAGCAGTTGCAGCAGCGGTGGTGCCCGCCGCCGGACGCGGTGAGCGGCTGGGGCCCGGAGCCCCCAAGGCCCTGCGGGAGCTGGGCGGGGTGCCGCTCCTGGTGCACGCCGTCAGGGCGCTGACCCGCAGCCGCGCGGTCGGCCTGGTCGTGGTCGCCGCACCGGCCGACGGGGTGGCCGAGGTGGTCGGACTGCTCGACACCCACGGCCTGGACGGCAAGGACATCCGGGTGGTGCCGGGCGGGGCGACCCGCCAGGAGTCGGTCCGGCTCGGCCTCGCCGCGATCCCGGCCGAGGTGGAGATCGTCCTGGTGCACGACGCCGCCCGCCCGCTCGTCCCGGTCGAGGTGGTGGACGCGGTCGCGGCCGCCGTCCGCGCCGGCGCCGAGGCGGTGGTGCCGGCGGTGCCGCTCGCCGACACGGTCAAGCGGGTCGAGCCGAACCCGGGCGGACCGGAACCGGTGCTCGACACGCCCGACCGGTCCACCCTGCGGGCCGTCCAGACGCCGCAGGGCTTCCGCCGGGAGACGCTGGCCGAGGTGCACGCCAAGGCGCTGGCCGAGGAGGACGCCGCAGGTGCCGACGCGCTGCCGCCCGTCACCGACGACGCCGGCCTGGTGGAGCGCTTCGGCGGCCGGGTGGTGGTGGTGCCCGGCCACGAGGAGGCGTTCAAGGTGACCCGCCCGCTGGACCTCGTGCTCGCCGAGGCCGTTCTCGCCCGCCGGAGGGCCTCCGATGCCTACTGACCCGACCCGGGCCGCCGACCCGCAGGCCGCCGACCCGACGCAGGCCGCTGCTCCGGCGCGGGCCGCCGACCCGCAGGTGCCGCTGATCCCCCGGGTCGGCATCGGCACCGATGTGCACGCCTTCGAGGCCGGACGCCCGCTGTGGGTGGCCGGCCTGGAGTGGCCGGGCGCCGAGTACGGCCTGGCCGGGCACTCGGACGCCGACGTGGCCGCGCACGCCTCCTGCGACGCGCTCTTCTCGGCCGCCGGGATCGGCGACCTGGGCGCGCACTTCGGCACCGACCGGCCGGAGTGGTCCGGCGCGTCCGGGGTCCGGCTGCTCGGCGAGGCGGCCCGGCTGGTGCGCGAGGCCGGCTTCGAGATCGGCAACGTCTCGGTGCAGGTGATCGGGGTCCGCCCGAAGATCGGCAAGCGCCGGGCCGAGGCGCAGGCCGCGCTCTCGGCGGCGGTCGGCGCGCCGGTCTCGGTGTCCGGCACCACGACGGACGGTCTCGGCCTCACCGGCCGGGCCGAGGGGCTGGCGGCGATCGCCACCGCGCTGGTGTACGAGCGCCGTTGAGCCGGGGCGGGCGCTTGCGGGGGCCGGGGCGGGCAACCGAGGGGCCGGGCCGGCCCGGTGGGCCCGGACGGGTGATCCGTACCGGGAATACCCGTCCGGTGACGAGTGTTCAGGAGCCTTGGCCGGGGCGGGAGTCGCTACCGTTCGGTGCGGGCCCCGCCGGGCCCCTCCCGCCCACCGCAGGCAGTCCGACGCCGCTTGACGAGAAGAGGTCCCCGATGGCCGCACAGCTCTCCGACCAGGCCAAGGCCCTGATCGACGGCAAGAGTTTCGCCGTGGTCTCCACCATCCAGCCCGACGGCAGCCCCCAGTCCTCGGTGGTCTGGGTGAAGCGGGACGGCGACGACGTCCTCTTCTCCACGGTGGAGGGCCGCCGCAAGCACCTCAACCTGGTGAAGGACCCGCGGATCTCCCTGGTGGTCAACCCGCCGGAGAGCCCGTACTCCTACCTGGAGGTGCGCGGCGAGGCCACCCTCAGCCGGGAGGGCGGCAAGGAGCTGATCGACGAGCTGGCGCGCAAGTACCGCGGCGAGGCGTCCTACGGCTTCGACGACCCGGACGACGTCCGCGTGGTGGTCCGGCTCACCCCGCGCAAGGTGGTCGGCAACCTCTGAGGGGGCCCGGCGGAGGGGGCGGCTCCGGTAGGCAATGAAGAAGAAACGGCGTAGCCGCGGTATTGACATTCGAGAATGTCGCGGGGCACCCCCTCATGCCCACTACGCTTGACGCTGTGAGCATTCGCCTGTACGACACCAGCACCCGCCAGGTACGCGACTTCGTCCCGCTTGTACCGGGTTGTGTCTCGATCTACCTGTGCGGCGCTACCGTCCAGTCGGCGCCACACATCGGGCACATCCGGTCCGGGCTCAACTTCGACATCATGCAGCGGTGGTTCGCCTACCGCGGCTACCAGGTGACGTTCGCGCGCAACGTCACCGACATCGACGACAAGGTCATCGCCAAGGAGCGCCAGCTCGGCACGCCGTGGTGGCAGATCGCCTACGCCAACGAGCGGGCCTTCAACGACGGCTACTCGGCGCTCGGCTGCCTGCCGCCGACCGTCGAGCCGCGGGCGACCGGGCACATCCCCGAGATGATCGAGATGATGCAGACGCTCATCGCGAAGGGGCACGCCTACGCGTCGGACGGCAACGTCTACTTCGACGTGAAGTCCTTCCCCGGCTACCTCGAACTCTCCAACCAGAAGCTGGAGAACCTGCGCCAGCCCGAGGGCGAGGGCGAGACCGGCAAGCGCGACCAGCGGGACTTCGCGATGTGGAAGTCGGTCAAGCCGGGCGAGCCGAGCTGGAACACCCCGTGGGGCCCCGGCCGTCCCGGCTGGCACCTGGAGTGCTCCGCGATGGCGCACAAGTACCTGGGCCGGGCCTTCGACATCCACGGCGGCGGGATCGACCTGATCTTCCCGCACCACGAGAACGAGATCGCCCAGTCCAAGGCGTACGGCGACGATTTCGCCAACTTCTGGGTGCACAACGCCTGGGTCACCATGAGCGGCGAGAAGATGAGCAAGTCGCTCGGCAACTCGGTGCTGGTCTCCGAGATGGTCGAGCGCTGGCGTCCGATCGTGCTCCGGTACTACCTGGCGGCCCCGCACTACCGCTCGACCATCGAGTACAGCGAGGAGTCGCTGCGCGAGGCGGAGGCCGGCTTCGGCCGGATCGAGGGCTTCGTCCAGCGCGTGGTCGAGCGCTGCGGCACGGTCGAGGCGGCGCCCGAGGTGCCGCCGGCCTTCGCCGAGGCGATGGACGACGACCTGGGCGTGCCGCAGGCGCTGGCCATCGTGCACACCGCCGTCCGCCAGGGCAACAGCGCCCTCACCGCGGACGACAAGGAGAACGCGGTGGCGCGTCTGGCCGAGGTCCGTGCGATGCTCGGAGTACTGGGTCTCGACCCGCTGGACCCGCAGTGGGCCGGGACCGAGCGCGGCGAGGACCTCCACGGGGTCGTCGACTCGCTGGTCCGCATGGTCCTGGAGCAGCGGCAGGCGGCCCGGGCCCGCAAGGACTTCGCCACCGCGGACGCCATCCGCGACCAGCTCGGCGTGGCCGGGCTGGCGATCGAGGACACCCCGTCCGGCCCGCGCTGGACGATCAACAGCCAGTAACTCCATCTGACGATGGGGTGAGGGTGGGCCGTACCGGACCGGTGCGGCCCTCCCGCATGACGTAGCGCATGCCGTCGGCCGACGCCGGGTTTCACCGGTGCGGCCGGGCATGCCGGACAGACAGGAAGTACAGCCATGGCCGGCAACAGTGCACGCAGGAACCGCCGCAACCCCGGGTCGAAGAAGGGCGCGAGTGTCGGTACCGGCGGCCACAGCCGGAAGGCGCTCCAGGGCAAGGGCCCGACCCCGCGCGGGGAGGAGCGCAAGGGTCACCCGAAGCAGCGCGCGGCCAACGCCGCGATCAAGCGCGAGCGGGACGCCAAGGCCCGGGCCGGCATGCGCCGGGCCGGTGCCGGCGGCCGCGGCGGCCGGGGCGGCGCCGGTGCCGCCGAGCTGGTCGTCGGCCGCAACTCGGTGGTCGAGGCCCTGCAGGGCGGCGTACCGGCCACCGCGCTGTACGTCATGCAGTTCATCGACACCGACGACCGGGTCCGCGACGCCTTCCAGGCCGCCAACGACCGCGGCATCCCGCTGATGGAGGCCCCGCGCCCGCAGCTGGACCAGATGACCGGCGGCCTGAACCACCAGGGCCTGGTGCTGCAGGTCCCGCCGTACGAGTACGCGCACCCGGACGACCTGCTGGTCGAGGCCTCGGACGCCGGCCAGGACGCGCTGATCATGGCGCTGGACGGGGTCACCGACTCGCGCAACCTGGGCGCCGTGGTCCGCTCCGCCGCCGCCTTCGGCGCGCACGGCGTGGTCATCCCCGAGCGCCGGGCGGCCGGTATGACCGCCGGCGCCTGGAAGACCTCCTCCGGCGCCGCGGCCCGGCTGGCCGTGGCCCGGGCCACCAACCTGACCCGCGCGCTGGAGGCCTACCAGAAGGCCGGCCTGCTGGTGGTCGGTCTGGCCGCCGACGGCGAGGCCGAGATCGGCGACCTCGAGGCGCTGGCCGGCCCGGTCGTGATCGTCGCGGGCAGCGAGGGCAAGGGCCTGTCCCGGCTGGTCGCGGAGACCTGTGACATCCGGGTGCGGATCCCGATGCCGGGCGCCACCGAGTCGCTGAACGCCGGCGTGGCCGCGGGCATCGTGCTGTACGAGGCCGCGCGCCTGCGCAGCAAGGTCGGCTGAGCCCTTCCGACGCAACCGGGCCGAGCCGTCGCACGACGGCTCGGCCCGGCTCGTTCCGGCGGGGCGGGCGGGTTCCGGCGGAGCATGACCGGGCTTGCCGGGCTCGTTCCGGCGGGGCGAAGACGGGCTCGCCGGGCTCCTCCCGAGGGAGCACAGCCGGGTCGGACGGCGCAGGAGATCTTCCGGATTCTCCGCAGTCCGTCCGCAATTCGGGTGAAAGCGATCGGGCCCGATCGGGCCCGATCGCTTTTCTCATGATCACTTCAAGTGGGCGCCGGACATCCACTCGGGAGAGTGTCCTAACCGGGTGTCACCCGGTTAGACGGGTGTGGACACCAGAACACCTCGGCGCCCCCTCCTGGGCAGCGGCAGCACCGGGATAGACGCGGGCCCCGGCCTCAATACCGTCAAGGTGCCGTCCGACCCTGCGCGCCTCAGCATCACCCAGGCGAGCTTCCGGCTCCGGCTCGGCACCCCGGTGGCGCCGCTGATCGACCCCCCGGCGGGACTGCTCTCCACCGGCGCCGCGTTCGGCGATCCGTACGCCGGCCAGGGCCTGATCCGCCGTCCGCTGGTCACCCCGCAGGTCGTCGTGCCCGCCTCGGCCGTACCGGCGCTCGCCGGGGCCGGTGCGCCGCGGCGCAAGGGCCGGGTCACCGCCGTCACCTGGACCGGCCAGGCGCCCCCCGGGGACCAGGCGGCCACCCAGCTGCTGGAGGCCGTCCGGCTGACCGGCGTGCCCGCGCCGGCCGGGATCGGCGGGCGCGCCGCGGTCGGCGGCTCCACGGCCGACGACGACACCCGGGTGATCCCGCCGTACGCGGGCGCCCGGACCGTCCCGCGCCAGCCGCGCGAGGGCGCCGGCAGCGCCACCGAGGCGGGCGTCGGCCCGGTCGGTGCGCCCCAGGGCTGGACGCCCAGCGGTGAGCTGCCCGAGGTCTCCGCCACCGCGGGCGAGGGCAGGCCGCCGTGGTACCCCGGCCGCCGGGTGGACCTCGGCCTGGTGCTGCTGCCGCTGCGCGCGGTGCTGGGCTCGCTCTCGGTCTACGCCGGGTTCAGCAAGCTCTGCGACCCGGTGTACTTCGACGGCGGCGAGCGCGGCTCGATGATGCGCTGGCTCTCCTCGCTGCACCCCTGGAAGGTCGCCGAACCGCTGCTGGCCTTCGCGATGGCGCACCCGGTGGGCTCGGGCCTGGTGGTGTCGTTCACCGAGATCGTGGTGGGCGTGCTGACCGTCCTGGGCCTCTGGCAGCGGCTCGCGGCCGGAGCGGCGATGCTGCTCTCCGCCGCCCTGCTGTTCACCGTCAGCTGGCGGGCCGTGCCGGTCTACGACACGCCCGACCTGATCTTCCTGGCGGCCTGGAGCCCGCTGCTGATCGCCGGAGCGCCGTTCGCCTCGTTGGACGGGCGACTCAACCTGGAGGCCTGGCGACGCCACGGCGCGGGTGCGCCGGCGGCGCTGCGCCGGCGGGTGCTGCGGCGCGGCGCGGTGGTCACCGCGGTGGTGGTCGGCCTGACCCTGCTGCTCGGGTCGATGCTGGGCGCGGCGGTCCGCACCGGCGGCCGACCGCACCCCGCGCCGTCCCGTCCGGCGACGGACTACGGCACGCCGGTCTGGCCGAGCGGCGGGCCGTCCGTGGCCCCCGGCGGGCAGGGCCCGGCCACCTCGCCCTCGCCCGCGGCCTCGCGTCCGGCCTCGCCCGCGGCCGGTGCGTCCGCGCCGCCGACCTCGGCTCCGGCGCCGGCCTCGGCCTCGCCGAAGGCCGGGACGGCCACCCCGAGCGGCAAGGCGCGGTCCACCAAGCCGGAGAGCGGTGCGAGCTCGGCCCCGGCGGCGGCGCCGCCGACCGCGGCCCCGGCCGCCTCGGCGCCCGCGCAGCGCGGCACCCCGGCGGCGGGCAGCGGTTCGGGGGCGGCGCCCAAGCCGAGCCCGAGCAGCAGCTCCGGCTCGGGGCTGCTCGGCGGCGTGCTGGGCAGCGGGCCGCTGGCGGAGCTGTCCGGCGGCGGTGCCCGGAACTCCCGGCCGGGGTCGCCGACGGCGACCTGACGGGCCTTCGGGCCCTCCGGGGAACGCAGGTGGCCGGGTGCTCCGTGGGGGAGCACCCGGCCACCTCGCCGTGTCCGGGGCCGTCCGCGGGCCTCCGGGGGCCGTGCCGGCCGCCTACGGGCCCGCCGGGCGGCTCGCCGGGTCATCGGGCCGGGCGGGCGGCCGGAGGGCCGGGCTACCGGGGCGTGTGACCGGCTCCGGCGGCGAGCTCCTTGGCCGCCTCGGTGAGGTCCTTCGCGGTGTCGATGGCGCGCCAGTAGACGCCCTGCGGCAGCTGGTACCCCGCCAGGCGCTTGCCGCGCGCGAGTTGGGGGAAGGTGGTCCGCTCGTGGTCCCCGACGTCCGGCAGCAGCTCGGCGAACTCCGGGCTGAAGACGTACAGGCCGGCGTTGATCAGGAAGGGCGAGGGCGGGGCCTCGATGAAGTCCAGCACATTGCCGAACTGGTCCGTCTCCACCGCGCCCCACGGGATGCGCGGCCGGGCCAGCGCGAGCGTCGCGACGGCGTCCCGCTCGTGGTGGAAGGCGGCCATGTCGCGCAGGCTGAAGCGGGTCCAGATGTCGCCGTTGGTGGCGTACCAGGGCTCGTCCGGCCGGGGCAGCGCCTTGGCGGCGTACTTCAGACCGCCGCCGCGGCCCAGCGGTTCGGCCTCGACGACGGTGCGGACCTTCAGCGGCAGGTCGGTCCGGTCGAGCCACTCCTCCAGCACGGCCGCCAGGTGCCCGCAGGAGATGACCACGTCGGTGACGCCCTCGGAGGCGAGCCAGGACAGCTGGTGCCCGAGGATCGGCGTGCCCGTGCCGGGGATCTCGACCAGGGGCTTCGGCCGGTCGTCCGTGTAGGGCCGCAGCCGGGAGCCCTGGCCGCCGGCCAGGATGACTGCCTGGGTGACGGCCGTCGTCCCGGGCGGGGACGGCTGCGGTGCCTGCGGTGCCTGCTGGGACGTGAGGTCGGCGGTGGGGCCGGAGTCAGCGGTCATGCCTGCACAATAGGCCGCCGCCGGGGTGCGGGGCCCTAGCCGGTGACACCCGAGGCGAAGGAGCCGTCACAGACCGGGCGGGCGAAGGAGCGGGCCCGCTGGACGTCCCCCTGGTACTTGCGGACGGCCGCCTTGCCCAGCTCGCCGGCGAGCGTGGTGCAGTACGGCGTCAGCGCCGGCTGCTCGCGCATCGAGCGCTCCAGCAGGTCGAGCGCGCTGCCCGGGTTGTGGGCGCGCAGCTCCTCCAGGAGCGCGACGCGCAGGGCGTCCTGCGGGGCGAGGCCCTCCGGGGCCTTGGCGGCGGGCGCCCGCCCGATGCCGGCGCCGTCCTCGCTGGACGCCGCCACGACCTGCTGGTCCAGCCCGGTCGGCGGAGCCCACGGCACCCTGGTCACGGCGAGGGTGCCGGTGGTCACCAGGACCACGGGCAGGGTCAGGGCGATGGTCTGGCCGATTCGGCGAACAAGCTGCTTCACGCTCAGGAGAGTAGCGCTGGGTGGGGGCCGGATCGCCCTCCGTTACACCATCGAGTGACGTGCTGTCCGGGTTCGTCCCTTCACCGTGTTGACGGCGGTGCCGCGGACGGCCGAACGACGGCGGAGCCCCGCCGGACCGGGTGGTCCGGCGGGGCTCCGCCTGTTCGTTCCTGGCCCGCGACGGTCAGTTGCTCAGGCGGGCACCGGTGCTGGTGTTGAACACGTGGGTCTCGTTGGCGATCGGCACGACGTGGATGGTCTCGCCGCGCTGCGGGATCTGCCGGCCGTGCACGCGCACGACCAGGTCCTTGTCCTCGCCACCGATCTTGGTGGTGCCGTAGACGAAGCCGTCCGAGCCGAGCTCCTCGACCACGTTGACGGTCACGGCGACGCCCTCGAGGCCGCCGGCCGGGACGATCTCGAAGTGCTCCGGGCGGATGCCGACGGTCACGGACTTGTCGGTGCCGGCGCCGGAGAGGTCCTCGCGGGAGATGTTGACGACCGAGCCGCCGAACTTCACGCCGCCGTCCACCAGCGGCACGTCGATCAGGTTCATCGCCGGCGAGCCGATGAAGCCGGCCACGAAGAGGTTGGCGGGCCGGTCGTACATGTTGCGCGGGGTGTCGACCTGCTGCAGCACGCCGCCCTTGAGCACCGCGACGCGGTCGCCCATGGTGAGCGCCTCGGTCTGGTCGTGGGTGACGTACACGGTGGTGATGCCCAGGCGGCGCTGCAGGCCCGCGATCTGGGTACGGGTCGAGACGCGGAGCTTGGCGTCGAGGTTCGACAGCGGCTCGTCCATCAGGAAGACCTGCGGCTCACGGACGATCGCGCGGCCCATCGCGACACGCTGGCGCTGACCGCCGGAGAGCGCCTTCGGCTTGCGGTCCAGGTAGTCGGTGAGGTCGAGGATCTTCGCGGCCTCTTCGACCTTGGTGCGGATCTCCGTCTTGTTGACGCCCGCGATCTTGAGCGCGAAGCCCATGTTCTCGGCGACGGTCATGTGCGGGTAGAGCGCGTAGTTCTGGAACACCATGGCGATGTCCCGGTCCTTCGGCGGCAGGTGCGTGACGTCGCGGTCGCCGATGCGGATGGCGCCGGCGTTCACGTCCTCCAGGCCGGCCAGCATCCGGAGGCTGGTCGACTTGCCACACCCCGAGGGACCGACCAGGACGAGGAACTCACCGTCCGCGATCTCCAGCTCCAGCGCGTCCACCGAGGGCTTGTCGGCCCCGGGGTAGACACGGGTCGCCTTGTCGTACGTCACAGAAGCCATGGCTGTGCTCTCCTTCACCGGCAGGAACGTGCCGGACGATCCGAGTAAAGGTGGATGTCGTGCGCGGTCCGCCCGGTGGTCTGAACCACTGCACGAACCGACTCCCGGCGACGCTACCTGCGCCTCGGCCGGTTGTCAGCCCCCGGCCCACTGGAATTCGGCATCGGTTCCATCACGCCCGGCCCGCTCCCGCCAACCCCCGGATATGCCACCACCGCCCCACCACTGCCCGGTAGACTGCCCCCGGTGCCGCCGTGACCTCGTCGCGGACGGTCACCATGCCTCCTTAGCTCAGCTGGCCAGAGCACCGCTCTTGTAAAGCGGGGGTCGTCGGTTCGAACCCGACAGGGGGCTCAGTTCTCTTCGGTGGCCCCGGGCTTCGTGCCCGGGGCCACCGGCGTTTTCCGGGGGTGGCCGGGGCGGAGCCGGCGCAGGGTCCAGTCGGGGGCGAGGGGCCGGGTGAGGGTGGTGAACAGCTCGGCGGCGCGGCGGTAGGAGAGGCGGGCGCGGCCGGTGTGGGGGCAGCGGTCGGCGGCCGGGGTGGCGGCGGGGGCGCGGCGGTCGGTGAGGAAGAGCGGGCCGGCGGTGCGGCCGGCGACGAGGAGCGGGAGCAGCCGGGCGGCGCCGGCCCGCCAGTGGACGGGGGCGGCCGAGGGGTGGCTGCGGCGGTGGCGGAGGTCGAGGTCGTCGACGTCGAGGGCGAGGACGGTCTCGACGGGGGCGCCGCTCTCGTGGAGCAGGTGCCAGAGGGCCTGTTCGCGCAGCGGGGCCCGGAGGGCGAAGAGGGCGCGCAGTTGGTCGGGGTCGAGCGGGGCGGGACCGGCGGAGGCCTCCGGTAGGGCCTGCGGGCGGAGGCCGGCGGCGGGGTCGGCGTGGATCCAGCCCTGAGCGCGCCACCAGGTGAGGGCGGCGCGCAGGGTGGAGAGTTCGCGGTTGAAGGTGCGCGGGTCGGTCGTGGTGGCGCGGTGGGCGGCGGCCGTCCGGAGGCGGGCGGCGGCGTCCGGGTGGTCGAGCAGCGCGAGCGGCAGGACGGGCGGCCGGGCGCGGCGCCGGTCGGGGCCGCCGGGGGCGGGGCGGTCCGCCAGTGCCCAGGCCCAGGTGTCCAGGGCGATCCGGTAGATCCGGCGGGAGGCCGTGCCGAGCTCGGCGGCGGCCAGGTAGCGCTCGACGGCGACCGCGTACTCGACGGGCTGAACGCTCGGCACGGGTGGCTTCCTTCCGCAGTAAATGAAGCGAGGACGAGAGGTCGAGTGTAGCGAGGATCCGCAGTAAAAGGCATGGTGGAGACGATTCTTGGGCACTTTTACTGCGGTAGTGGCGAGCGTCGGAAGAATTGATGGTCTCAGGCTCAACTTTGCCGCCGGAAACCCTTGTCCGCAGCCGTCGGGCGGCGGCAGACTTGCCGCCCATGGCAGTGGACGCGCAGCGCGCACCGCAGCCCGGAACGGCGGCCCCGCGCACGTGGGCGGACCGTCTGGCCGTGCTGGGTGAACGCGACTTCAGATGGTTCTTCGTCGGCTACACCACCTCGCTCCTGGGCTCCTCGATGGCGCCGGTGGCGGTGGCCTTCGCCGTTCTCGGGGCCGGGGGCGGCGGCAGTGACCTCGGCCGGGTGATGGCGGCCCGGATCCTGCCGATCGTGCTGGTCATGCTGGTCGGCGGGGTGGTCGCCGACCGGCTGGGCAGCCGGCGGGTGATGCTGGCCGCCGACGTCCTGCGCTGCGGCGTGCAGGCGGTGTTCGCCGCGGTGCTGGTGTCGGGCCGGGCGCCGCTCTGGGCGATGGTGGCGCTGGTCGCCGTCTGGGGCCTCGGGGAGGGGGTGTTCCTGCCGGCGTTCGGGGCGCTGGCGCCGGGCCTGGTGCGGGACGGGAGCCTTCTCCCGGATGCCAACACCCTGCTGGGGCTGGCCCGTTCGGTGGCCGCGGTGGCCGGCCCGGCCACCGCGGGTCTGGTCACGGCGGGGTGCGGCCCGGCGGCGGTCCTGCTGATCGACGCCGTCACCTACGCGATCGGGGCGGTGGCGCTCGCCCGGCTCCGGCTGCCGGCGCGGGAGCGGCAGGGCGAGGGCGGTTCGATGATCGCCGACCTGCGCGAGGGCTGGTCGGCCTTCCGGTCGCGGCCCTGGCTCTGGATCACCACGGTCCACATGGGGGCGTTCAACCTGCTGGTCTGGGCGCCGTTCCTGGTGCTCGGCCCGCTGACCGCGCAGCACGGGCTCGGCGGCGCGCGCGGCTGGGGGCTGGTGATGGGCGTCTACGGGGCGGGCGCGGTGCTGGGCGGGCTGCTGATGCTGGGGCGGCGCCCCGGCCGGCCGCTGGCGGTGGCGACGGTGGCGACGTTCGGCTGGGCGCTGCCCTCGGCGGCGCTGGCGGCGGGGGCGCCGCTGCTGCCGGTGGCGGGGGCGGCGCTGCTCGCGGGTGTCGGGGCGGCGGTCTGCGGTGCGCTGTACAGCACGACCATGCAGAGCTGGGTGCCGGCCGAAGTCCTGGCCAGGGTCGGTGCGTTCGGCGGTCTGGGGGCGTTCGTGCTCGGGCCCGTCGGGCTGGCCGCGGCGGGGCCGCTGGCGGACCGGGTCGGCGCCGGGGCCGTGCTGGCCTTCGGTGCGCTGTGGCAACTGGGCGCCGGGGTCGTGGTGTTGGCGGTGCCGGCGGTGCGCCGGCGGCGGTGGTAGCGGCGGGGGCGGCCGGCCGTGCCGGGGGCCGGGGCCGCCGGCCCGGGGTCCCGCTGTCCGTGCCCGGTCGGTCGCCGTCGGTCGCCCTCGGCGGGGCCGCCCGGGCCGTGCCCGCCCCGGCGGTCGCGCGGCGGGCACGGCGACCGGAGCGGTCGTACCGTGGAGGGAGTACGGGGGCGAACGAGGAGGTTGCCATGCCCGGTTCTCTCACCATCAGCCACCACGAGGCGTCGGTCGCGATGGACCACGCGGACGCCAAGCGGCTCGCCACGGTGCTGGAGGAGATCGCCTACCTGCTGGAGATCCCGGGGCCGAACCGGATCAACGAGGCGCAGCTCGACGCCCTGTGCGAGGGCCGGGCGCCCGACCGGGCCGAGCTGTCGCGCTGGTCCCGCGGGCTCGCCGCCGAGCTGAAGGGGCGGCTCTAGGCCGGACGGGAGACGACGGCGGCCGCGCCGCAGCGGCCCGGGCCGCCGTACGATGGCGCGCGGGGCGGGTGGTCCTCGCGCGCCCCGCGGGTGCCGGCGTGGCCGGCGGCCGGTCCGGCGGAGGAGGGCGGGGGCCCGAGCGTGCCGCAGTCCGTGTCACGGCCCGGCGCGATGGCCTGGCTGACGGTGGAGACGCCGCTGCCGAGCGGCCCGATGCACATCGCGGTGACGCCGCAGGGTGTGGCGGCGGCCGGGTACCTGGGGCGCCCGGGCGAGCTGCCGCAGTGCACCGACCGGTCGAAGATCGACGCGGTCACCGGCCGGATAGGCGAGTACCTGGCGGGCCGGCGGCAGGAGGTGGGGCTGCCGATCGACTGGAGCCTGAGCACCGGACCGCACCGTGCCGTGCTGCAGACGCTCTGGCACGAGGTGCCGTTCGGGCGGACCATCACCTACGGCGAACTGGCTTCCCGCAGCGGGGTGTTCGAGGGAGTCTCGGAGCCCGGGCTGGCGGCCAGGACGGTCGGGCAGATGATGGCCGCCAACCCCGTCGCGCTGCTCGTTCCGTGCCACCGGGTGGTGGCGGCGGACGGCATCGGCGGATTCGGCGGCGGCCGGGTCGGGATCGACGTCAAGCGCTGGCTGCTCACCCTGGAGGGGGCGCTGGAACCGACGCTGGACTGGGACGGCCCGCTGTAGCGGGGCCGGGGCCGGGTGGGTGCCCGGTGGCGGGGCGGACGGGTGGACGGGGACGGGTGCCGCCGACGGGGTGGCGCCGGCGGCCGCTCGCACGGGTCAGTGCACGAGTTCCACCGCGGCGAGGTCGCGGGCGAACGGGGTCTGGCGCGGCAGGACCGGCTGGATCCCGGAGACCAGGGTGTAGTCGATCCCGGCCGGATCCCCGGTCGCCGCGGTGTCCGGGCGCTCGCCGAGGGCCAGCTGCACCGCGTTCCAGGGCAGGTTGAGGCCGCACAGCCGCAGCTGGTGCAGGCCGCCGGAGGGCCGGGTGTTGACGTCGATGACCACCGGCTCCCCGGCCAGGTGGCGGAACTGCACGTTGGAGAGGTAGGACATCCCGACGGACTCGACCAGCCGGCGGGTGGGCTCCAGGTACCGCGGTGCGGTGGTGAAGCTGCGCCGGCGCCGGTGCTTGCTGCGGCCGACGGCGGCGAGCAGGGTGCCGTCGCGGTCGCCGAGGCAGTCGACCGAGATCTCGGGCCCCTCCAGGTAGGGCATCACCAGCAGGTCGGCCGGTTCGTCGGCGGCCGCCAGCGCGGCGGCCACCTGGTCGACCTGGACGCGGCTGTCCCAGCCGGCCAGCCGGTGCAGGCCGAAGGGCTCGCGGGTGAGCATCCGGAAGCCCTCGCCGCCCGCGCCGGAGGCGGGCTTGAGGCAGGCGGTGAGCCCGGCGGCCTCGATCCGGTCGACGGCGGCGAGCAGGTCGTCGGCGTTGCGGACCTGCCACCAGGGCGGGGTGGGCAGCCCGGCGGCGGCGATCGCGGCGTAGCCGTCGGCCTTGCTGTCGAAGGCCGCGATCGCGGTGGCGGGCGGGCAGACGAGGGCGGTGCCGATCGCCTCGAACTCCTGGTGGTGCAGGGAGATCGCGAGCTGGTTGAGCCGGGGCAGGAAGACGTCTATCGCGTGGCGGGCGCAGTAGTCGAGCGCGTAGGCGACGTAGGCGTCCGGGGTGAGGTCGCCCGGTTCCAGGGTGGCGTGGTCGGCGGCGGCGAGCACGGGGGAGTCGGCGTCGACGTGGGTGGCGTGGATCCGGACCGGGCGCGGAGCGGCGCGCAGCTGTTCGATGAAGAAGACGTTCTCGGCGTAGGTGCGGTTGAGCCAGACACGTACGGGGGCACTCATGAAGGCCTCCCAGGGCAGGGGTGAACGAGGGGAGGGCATCCGGTGCGGCCACACTCTCTCAACTGGCCCCGTGGCCCTTTGAGGTCGCACCTTAGCGGCCCCCCGCGGCGGGGTGGACGGCGGGTGGGTCCGCAGTCGGGGCGGGGCCCGGCCCGGGGTGGCGGCGGGGCGCGGGCGGTGTCCGGCGGGAGGAAGTCCGGGCGCGTTCGAATAGGCATCGAACTGGAATAGATCAGGTGATCTAGTCGTCCTATTTGTTCGGTTATCCCGACCACTCGAATGAGTGATTGTGGAACCCCTCGAATGGGCCCATCATGATTCTTGCAAGGCGACACTTCATCGGGTATGCGAAAGGCTCCCTATGTCGACCGAAACCAACGTCGGTATTCCTGCGCCGGGCGGCCCGCCGCAATCCGGGCAGCAGCAGAGCCTCGGTACGGCCGGCGCGAGGAACCTCGCGACGACCACCAAGTCCGCGCCGCAGATGCAGGGCATCAGCCCGCGCTGGCTGCTCAGGATGCTGCCGTGGGTCCAGGTCTCCGGTGGCACCTACCGGGTCAACCGGCGCCTGCGGTACTCGGTCGGCCGCGGCCGGGTGAGCGTCGTCAAGACGGGCTCCGAGGTGCGGATCGTCCCGCCGAGCCTGCGCGAGGTGCCGGTGCTGCGCGGCTTCGAGGACGACGCCCTCCTGGAGGAGCTGGCCGGTCGCTTCGTCCAACGCGAGTTCTCCGCCGGTGAGGTCCTGGTCACGGCGGGAGCGCCGATCGACGAGGTCCTCATCATCGCGCACGGCAAGCTCGACCGGCTGGGAACGGGCAAGTACGGCGAGCAGACGGTGATCGGCTCCCTCGCCGACGGCGACCACCTGGGCGACGAGGTGCTCCAGCGCGAGGACGGCGCCTGGCCGTACGCGGTGAAGGCCGCCACCGCGGGCACCGTGCTGGCGCTCTCCTGGCCCGCCTTCCAGGAGCTCGCGGACCGCTCCGAGGCGCTGCAGCTGCAGGTCATGGAGTACCTGGCCGGCTTCCAGCAGGCGCAGAACAAGCACGGCGAGGCGGCGATCGGGCTCTCCGCCGGGCACCACGGCGAGTTCGAGCTGCCCGGCGCCTTCGTGGACTACGAGCTGAAGCCGCGCGAGTACGAGCTGAGCGTCGCCCAGACGGTGCTCAAGGTGCACAGCCGGGTCGCCGACCTCTACAACCAGCCGATGAACCAGACCGAGCACCAGCTCCGGCTGACCATCGAGGCGCTGCGCGAGCGCCAGGAGGGCGAGCTGATCAACAACCCGGAGTTCGGGCTGTTGCAGAACGCCGCGTACGACCAGCGGATCCAGACCCACTCCGGCCCGCCCACCCCGGACGACATGGACGAGCTGCTGAGCCGGCGCCGCAGCACCAAGATGTTCCTCGCCCACCCCAGGGCGATCGCCGCCATCGGCCGGGAGTGCAACCGCCGCGGCCTCTACCCGGACACCGTCGAGGTCCACGGCAAGTCGGTCTTCGCCTGGCGCGGAGTGCCGGTCTTCCCGTGCAACAAGATCCCGATCACCAAGGAGAACACCAGCTCGATTCTCGCGCTGCGCACCGGGGAGGACAACCAGGGCGTCATCGGGCTGCATCAGACCGGAATTCCCGATGAATACCAGCCGAGCCTCTCGGTGCGGTTCATGGGGATCAGCGAGAAGGCCATCATTTCCTATCTCGTCAGCGCCTACTACTCCGCCGCCATTCTCGTGCCCGACGCGGTCGGCGTCCTGGAAAACGTCGACGTCGCACACCGTCACGACTGACCGGGGTCGGCCGGAATCGCGCCGCCCGGCCGGGAAAGCCCACGCCCGGCCGGGCGGCGCCCACCATCAGGGGGAGGAACCCATGGGAAGTTTCACGTTGGAGCGGGAGCACCGGGAGGGCCACGAGGCGGAGGACGTGCTCGCCCGCACCCGCAGCCTGGTCGATCCGGTCCTGCGCGCCGCGGTCGACTCGCTGCCCGGTTCGATGCGCAAGGTGGCCGGCTACCACTTCGGCTGGTGGGAGGCGGACGGCTCACCGGCCGCCGCGTCCTCCGGCAAGGCGATCAGGCCGGCCATGGTCCTGGCCGCCACCCAGGCGCTCGGCGGCAGCACGGCCACGGCCACCGCCGCGGCGGCGGCCGTCGAGCTCGTCCACAACTTCACCCTGCTCCACGACGACGTCATCGACCGCGACGAGACCAGACGCCACCGCGCCACCGCCTGGCGGGTGTTCGGCACCACCGAGGCCATCCTGGCGGGCGACGCCCTGCACTCGCTGGCGCTGCGCCTCCTCGCGGAGGACGCCCACCCGGCGGCGCAGGGGGCGATCCGCCGGCTCACCGACTGCGTGGTCGAGCTCTGCGAGGGCCAGCAGATCGACTGCGCCTTCGAGCAGCGCAGTGACGTTTCGCTCGCCGAGTGCCTGGCGATGGCGGAGGCGAAGACGGGCGCCCTGCTCGGCGCCGCCTGTGCGATGGGGGCGCAGTACGCGGGCGCCCCGGAGGAGGCGGCGCAGGCGATGGACGGCTTCGGCCGGGAGATCGGCCTGGCGTTCCAGCTCATCGACGACCTGATCGGGATCTGGGGTGATCCCGCCGTCACCGGCAAGCCGGTCGGAGCGGACTTGGTGGCGCGCAAGAAGTCCCTGCCGGTGGTGGCGGCGCTCGGCTCCGGCACCCCGGACGGCCGGGTGCTGGCCGAGCTCTATGCGCTCGAACGCCAGCTGACCCCGGAGGAGTTGAGCCGTTGCGCGGCCGCGGTGGAGGGCGCGGGCGGGCGAGGCTGGGCGCAGGGGGAGTCCTGCGAGCGGATGGCCGCCGCACTCGCCCAGTTGGCGACGGCGGTTCCCGAGCCGTCCGCGGCCGACGAACTGCTCGCCCTCGCCGAGCTGGTCACCCGGCGGACCCACTGACCCGGCGGACCCACTGACCGGGCGGACCGACTGACCGGGTGCACTTGTGGACCCGACACGCCTACCGGCCGGGTGAGTTCACCGGGCCGGCACGCCCCACCGGGGCTGACGGCCGCCGCCTCGGGAGGGCGGCGGCCGTCAGACCCGGCACCGGCACTGGCACCGCCCGGTGACCGGCGGGCCGCGTGGGCGTCACCGTGCTACGCGAGGGCGGCGAGCAGGCGCTGTTCCTTCGCGGGGACGATGCCGGTCTTCTGGGCGGCGCCCTTGCGGCCCTTGAGACCGTCGGCGTCGGTGTCCTCGGCCGGACCGCGCTGCCGCAGCCAGGCCCAGGTGTCGCGCGCGGTCTCGGCGAACGGCCGGCAGCGCAGCCCGGCGGCCCGCGCCCGAGCGGTGTCGGCGAGCCAGACGCCCGCCAGTTCCGGTACATCGGGTGCCCAGAGCGGGAGCTCACTCCACGGCTGGACGCTGTCCGGGCCCTCGGCGAGCAGCGGGCCGTCCTCGACCCAGACGAGTTCGGCGGGCGGCCGGGCGGCGTCGCCCTCACCGGTGGCCGCGCCGACGACCTCCACGCAGGTCGTCAGGAACTCCCCGAAGGTGACGTTCCCGGCCGGGGCGGTGGTGACGAAGCGCCCGGTGCGGCCCGCCACCAGGACGTCCACGCCGAACGCCGCGAAGTCGCGGACATCGATGACCTGCATCGCCCGGTCCGGGTCGCCCGGCGCCAGGACCCGGCCGCCGCGGGCCATCCGTTCCAGCCACCACGGCAGGCGGCCCCCGTTCTCGTGCGGGCCGATCAGCAGGCCGCTGTTGAGGATCAGGGTGCGGTCGGCGCCGAACCCCTCCAGCACCGCGCGTTCGCAACCGGCCTTGAGCGGGTTGCCGGGCGGCTGGTCGGGCGGGGTGTCGGCGGGGCAGGGGTGCAGGGGGGCGGTCTCGTCCACCGCCAGGGCCGGCCAGTCGGCGAAGGCGTGCACGGAGGAGACGAAGGTGTAGTGACCGGCGTGCTCGCGCAGCAGCCGGGCGGAGAGGGCGGCCTGGGAGGGCTGCTGCGCCGAGGTGTCGACGACGGCGTCCCACTGCCGCCCCTCGACCAGTCGGGCCAGGTCGTCGGCCGAGTCGCGCTCGCCCCGGACGGTTTCGACGCCGGGGAGGTCTCCCGGAGCGGCCGCGGTTGAAGGTGGTGATCTCGTGGCCCCGGGTGAGGGCTTCCGAAGCGAAGGCCCGTCCCAGGAAGGACGAACCGCCGAGCAAGAGGATCTTCATGCCGACAGCTTTTCCCGGCCGAGCGCTCTCCAGGCCCGAATTCGCGCTGGGCAGAGGCGCGCCGGCCGTGCCCCGGTGGCGGCGACACGGCGCAGTCCCGGCCCGGTTCGGCCCGGGGCAGGGCTCGGCGCAGTCGCCCGACCCCCGGCGCGACCGCCGACATGCTGATCGCCGGGGCGCCCCCTAGGATCCGTTTGAACCTATTTGTCCCTCTATGGGGCACGTGCCGAACCAGGGGAGATCGTCAGCATGGGCAACCCGGCACTCGTGGACCCGGCCACCGTCCGCGCGACCGCGGCCGAGGCGTGGATCTGGGGCTTCCCCCTCCTGGAGAACTACCGGGCGCTCTACCCCCAGGCGGTCGACGACGCGGACCCGCGCCACGTCGGCGGCTTCGGCGTCTTCCGGCACTATCCCCAGCCCTTCACCCCGGCCAACACCGACGTCGTCACGCCCAACAACGACACCCCGTACTCCTGGGCCTGGCTCGACCTCCGGGCCGAGCCGTGGGTGGTCTCGGTGCCCGCCGAGGACCGCTACTACGTCCTTCCGCTGCACGAGCTCGACACGCTGTACGCCGGGTTCATCGGTGCCCGGACCACCGGTCAGGAGGCCGGCGACTACCTGGTGGCGGGCCCCGGCTGGCAGGGCACGGTGCCCGACGGCACGGCCGGCGTGATCCGCACCGCCACCGAGCTGATCGGCATCGTCGGGCGCACCTACCTCGGCGCCACGTCGCCCGGGGTGGTCGAGGAGCTGAAGGGCATCCAGCGGCAGTACCGGCTGCGCCCGCTGCACGAGTACACGGGCACGGCGGCGCCGCAGCCCGCGCCCAACCCGGTCTGGCCGGTCTGGCGGGAGGAGGTGCTGGGCACCGTCGAGTTCTTCAGCTTCCTCGACTTCCTGCTCGGCTTCTTCCCCGTGCTGCCCGCCGACGCCGATCTGCGCGGCCGGCTCACCGATCTGGGCATCGACGGCCGGGGTGAGTTCGAGCCCGCCGCGCTGCCGCTGGAGGTCCGCGCCGAGCTCGAGCACGGTATCGCCGACGGCCGGGCCGAACTCGTCCGGGCGGCCGAACGGACCGTCGGCTCGACCGGCCTCTTCGGCACGCGCGAGCAGCTCGGCACCGACCACCTCAAGCGGGCCGTCGCCGCGCTGAAGGGCCTGTACGGGCTGCCCGCCGAGGAGGCCTGGTACGGCGGTTGGGCCGCCGACAGCGACGGCAACAGTCCGCCGAACACCGGCGAGCACGACTACGTCCTGCGCTTCGGGCCGGACCTGCTCCCGCCCGCGCGGTTCTTCTGGTCGGCCACCATGTACGCGCTCCCGGACCGCCTGCTGGTCGACAACCCCCTGGACCGCTACTCGATCGGCGACCGCACCCCCGGGCTGGTCCGCGACCCCGACGGCGGCCTCACCCTGTACATCCAGCACAAGCGGCCGGCCGACGCCCAGCACTCGGCCAACTGGCTGCCCGCGCCCGACGGCCCGTTCACGGTGGTCGTCCGGCTCTACGGCCCGGACGAACGGGCCCTCGACGGCCGCTGGACGCTCCCGCCGCTGACGCCGCGCTGATCCGGCCCCGCCACCCGCCGCACCGCCGCCCGCCGCCCCCGCCGCACCGCCACCCGCCGCACCGCCGCCCGCCGCCCCCGGCGACCCGCCCCCAGCGCCCCCCGACCCACCCTCACCGACCCACCCTCACCGACCCGCCCACCGCACACCCGGACCCGAGAAGGACTGCCGATGACCCAGCCCGAGCTGGAGGCCCTGGCCGCCGACGCCTACGTCTACGGCTACCCGCTGGTCTCCGACCTCACCATGGTCGAGCGCTTCACCGAGGGCGGGATGGGGACGCTGCCGGCGGCACCGTTCAACGCCTTCAGCCACGCCACCCGGCTGGCCGGTCCGGACGACCCCTTCGTCTCCGTCAACAACGACACCGTCTACTCGATCGCCCAGCTCGACCTCTCCGAGGGCCCGCAGGTGGTGCGGGTGCCGGACACCGCCGGGGCCTACTACGTGCTGCAGTTCGTCGGCGCGTGGACGGACAACTTCGCCTACCTCGGCCGGCGGGCCACCGGTACCGGCGCGCAGACCTGGCTGGTCGTCCCGCCCGGCTGGCACGGGACCCCGCCGGATCCGGAGCGCGTGATCGTCTCGCCGACCACCGTGGCCACCGTCGTCGGCCGATTCGCCTGCACCGGCCCGGAGGACCTGCCGCGCGTCCGGGCCCTCCAGGAGGGGCTGACGCTCGAACCGCTGGAGCCGGGCGGCCTGGTCGCCGGACTGCCCGCGCCGGACCCCGGGGTGCCCGAGCGGCTGGCCTTCTTCGAACGGCTCCGGATCTGGATGGCGGCCTTCCCGCCCGCCGGGCCCGACATCGAGTACCAGCAGCGCTTCGCCCCGCTCGGCCTGCTCGACACCGGACCGTCGCCCTATCGCGCCGCCGAGCCCGAGTGGACCCTCGCCCTGCTCAAGGGCCTGGCGGCGGGCCGCGAACGGGTCGAGGCCGCCACCCGGCCGCCGGAGAACCACCCGGCCGGCGAGTGGCGCTCGGGGCTGCACCTGTTCGACTACAACGTCGACTTCCTCGGCCCCGGCACCCTCGACGACCCCGAGTGGCGCATCCCCGACCGCCGTGCCGCCTACCTCAGCCGCGCCGCCGCCGCCCGCGCCGGCCTCTGGGGCAACCACGCGTACGAGGCGATGTACGCGATGACGTACGACGACGCCGACGGCCGCCCGCTCAGCGGCGCCCACGCGTACACGCTGCGACTGGACCAGCCGCCGCCGGTCGAGGCCTTCTGGTCCGTCACCATGTACGGCCTGCCGGACTACTACCTGGTCGCGAACCCGATCGCGCGCTACTCGATCGGCGACCGCACACCCGGTCTGGTCCACGGCGAGGACGGCTCGCTGACGCTCCGACTGCAGCACGACGCTCCCGCCGACCCGGCGGAGGCGGCGAACTGGCTGCCGACCCCGGAGGGGGAGTTCCGGCCGATCATCCGGCTCTACCAGCCGAAGCCGGCCGCACTCGACGGCACCTACCGGGTGCCGTCGATCCGGCGCGGCTGAGCGGTGTCCGCGGGCCGGTGACAGGGAGGAGGCGGGGATGGGCGACGCCGTCGGCCAGATGCTGGCCTCGGCCGTGGGCATCGCGATCAGCCCGATGCCGCTGATCGCGGTGATCCTGATGCTGGCCACCCCGAAGGGCAGGGCCAACGGGCCGGCGTTCACCGCCGGGTGGGTGGTGGCGCTGGCGGCGGTGGTCACCGTGGTGGTGCTGGTCGGCTCGGGGATCGGTGCCGACACCGCCAAACCGGCCTGGGCGTGGTGGCTGAAGCTGGCGCTGGGCGTGCTGTTCCTGCTGCTGGGGCTCAGACAGTGGCGGGCCCGTCCGCGCGAGGGGCACGTGCAGGGGCCGCCGAAGTGGATGCAGGCGCTCGACCGCTTCACCCCGGGCAAGGCGGCCGGGTTGGCGGCCGCCCTGGTGGCGGCCAACCCGAAGAACCTGGTGCTGGCGGTGGGCGGCGCGGTCTCGATCGCGACCAGTACGGCCACCGGCGCGGGCAAGGCGGTCGCGGCCGTGCTGATGGTGCTGATCGGCTCGCTCTGCACGCTGGTGCCGCTGGCGGTCTACCTGTTCGGCGGCGACCGGTCGGCCCGGGTGCTGGGCGAGTGGAAGGCGTGGATGGCCACCCACAACGCGGCGATCATGATCGTCGTCCTGGTCGTGCTCGGCGCGAAGTACGTCGGTGACGCCGTCGCCGGCCTGACCGGCTGAGGCGCGGACCGCTGCCCGGAGCCCCGCCCGCCCCCGCCCGGTTCAGCGCGCCGACGCGGGCGCGGACGCACCGCCCGTCGGGGCCGGGGAGGCGGGCGCACCCGTCGACGCCGTCCCGCTCGGCGTCCCCGACGGGCCCCCCGTCGGCCCTCCTGTCGGTCCCCCCGTGGGCGCTCCGGTCGGTGTCGTGGACGGAGCCGTCGTCGGCGTGGCGGTCGGCGAGCCCGTCGGGGCCGGGGCGGACGGCGACGCCGTGGGCCCGGGACCGGTCGGCGGGGCGGACGGCGTACCGCCGGTGGGCGCCGGGCCCGGGCCGGTCGGGGTGTCGGTCGGCTCGGCCGGGGCCGAGGTGCTGCCGCCCCGGTGCTGCGGACCGCCCTCCAGGGTGACCACCGCCTGCGAGGGCGGCAGTGCGATCCGGGCGGTCCAGTGCGCGTTCGGCGCGAGCTCCTCGTCGACGGTGACGATCACCGTGATCCGCTGGCCCGGTGCGAGCGTCCCGGCGTCCCGGCTGAGCCGGAGCCAGGTGGCCGCCACCTCGGCGTGCCAGCGGATCTCGGTGGTGCCGGAGTTGGTCAGGGTGAGGACGGTCCGGTTGCCGTACTCGCCGGCCTCGACCGTCAGCAGCCCGACCGGTGCGGGAGCGGGTGCCCCCGGCCCGCCGGCGGGGCCCGGGGCGCCCGGCGCGGTGCCGGCGACGGGTGCCGGTGCGGCGACCAGCGTCGGGCTGCCGAGCGGGCTCGCGCCCCGGCCGGGGACCGGAACGGCAGGGCCTTGGATCCCAGGGAGCAACGTTTCTGCAGCCCCCGGCCCGGCCCCGGCCAACTCCAGCCCGGCCACCGCCGGAACCGCCCCGACGGCCCCCACCACCCCGCCCGTCTGCCCGGGCTGTCCGGGCACCGGCCCCGGCACCGACCCGCTCGGCCGGTGCCCGGCGGCCCGCCCGTCGTCCTCGACCCGGACCGAGGAGACCGAGGCCGCCGCCCCCGTCCCGCTGCCGCCCCGGTGGCCGGCCCAGAGCGCGACCACCGGCGCGGCCAGCACGGCGGCCAGCACCCCGGTGGTCACCACCCGGCGGCGTACCGCCCGGGCCCGGCCGCTGTCCGGCACGCGGTGGCGCGGGAACCCGCCCTGGTCGAACCGCAGGCCCGGCTCGACCACCGGTGCCGGGGCCGACGGCCGGCGCCGCGCCGACTCTCCCGCCGCGCCCGGCAGGAACGCCGCCCCGCCGCCCGGCGCCGCCCCTTCGCCCGGCCGCGCCCCGTCGCCCCGCTGCGCCCCGGCGGTCGGGGGCGCCGACAGCACCGGCAGCCCCGACAGGCCCTCGGCGCCCTGCGCCACCTCGCCGGCCACCCGCTCCGCGGTACCCCGACAGGTCGGGCAGTCCGCCACGTGCTGCACCAGCTCCCGGCGCAGCGCGGGGCCGAGCACCCAGTCCCGCCAGCTCTCCGCCCCGGCCCCGCCGAGCCGGTCCAGCTCGGGACAGCTGCCGACGCCGAGCACCAGCAGCGCCGCCCTGGTCCGGCCGACCTCGGCCTCGGCCGAGGCGAGCAGTGCGCGGCAGCTCTCGAAGGGGACGCCCAGCACGGCCGCCACCTCGATCGGGCTCAGCCGGTGGCGCACCGACAGCTCCAGCGCCTCGCGCTGCCCGGGGTCGGTGCCGGCCGCCTCGGGCCAGGCGAGCGAGGCCAGCTCCCGCCGTCGCCGGCCGGCCTCCGCCGCCGGGAGCCCCGCCACTCCCGGGCCGGCCGCCGCAGCGGCGGCGCCGGCCGCGGCACCCGGACCGAAGCCGGCGCCGTCCTCCAGCCGCCGCAGGCAGCAGTACCGGGCCAGCGAGTAGAGCCAGGCCCGGACCAGTCCGGGCTCGGCCAGCCGGGCCCCGTGCCGCAGCGCCAGCTCGCGCACCTCGCACAGGGCGGCGGCGGCCGCGTCGTGCTCGCACAGCACCGAGAGGCAGTAGGTGAACAGGCCGTCCACCTGCCGGTCGTACGCCGCGAGCACGGGGTCGCGCGGCCCTTCAGTACGCGTTGTCACCCGTCCGACGGTAGAGAGGCCGGGGCCCGCGCCGAGGCCGTTCCCTGCTGTTGTACTTCTTTCGGGTAACAACATCGCCCATTCGTGGACCAGGACCGCCCCGGCCTCCCGCCCCACCGCCCCGCCCGCGCCGGACCACCAGCCCGCCCGCGCCGAACCACCGCCCCGCCCGCACGGCAGCACCCCCCGGCCCGCCGCCCCACCCGCGTTGTCGTACCCAGGCGCTACGGTGACCGCATGGCTGCCCGCACCAAGACCACCGCCAAGCCGCGCCCGGCGTACCGCTGCACCGAGTGCGGCAACCAGCTGCCCAAATGGGTCGGCCGCTGCCCGGAGTGCAACGCCTGGGGCACGGTCGAGGAGCACGGCGCGGTGCCGATCAGGACGACTGCCGCCGGGCCGGTGAGCGCGCCCGCCCGCCCGATCGGCCAGATCGACGGCCAGGTGGCCACGGCCCGCTCCACCGGCGTGCCCGAGCTGGACCGGGTGCTCGGCGGGGGCCTCGTCCCCGGTGCCGTGGTGCTGCTGGCCGGCGAGCCCGGCGTCGGCAAGTCCACCCTGCTGCTGGACGTCGCCTCCAAGGCGGCCAGTGCGCAGCACCGCACGCTCTACGTCACCGGCGAGGAGTCGGCCGGCCAGGTCCGGCTGCGGGCGGACCGGATCAACGCGCTCTCCGAGCACCTGTACCTCGCCGCCGAGTCCGATCTCGGCGCCGTCCTCGGCCACATCGAGGCGGTCAACCCGGGTCTGCTGATCCTGGACTCGGTGCAGACCATCGCCTCCGCCGAGCTGGACGGCGCACCCGGCGGGCCGGCCCAGGTCCGCGAGGTGGCCGGCGCGCTGATCCGGGCGTCCAAGGACCGCGGCATGGCCACCCTGCTGGTCGGCCACGTCACCAAGGACGGCCAGATCGCCGGCCCCCGCCTGCTGGAGCACCTGGTGGACGTGGTGCTGAGCTTCGAGGGGGACCGCCACGCCCGGCTGCGCATCATCCGCGGGATCAAGAACCGGTACGGCGCCACCGACGAGGTCGGCTGCTTCGAGCTGCACGATGAGGGCATCGTGGGCCTGGCCGATCCGTCCGGCCTCTTCCTGACCAGGCGTGACAAGCCCGTTCCCGGCACCTGCCTGACCGTCACCCTGGAGGGCCGCCGCCCGCTGGTGGCGGAGGTCCAGGCGCTGATGGTGGATTCGCAGATCCCGTCCCCGCGCCGGACGACCTCCGGTCTGGAGTCGCCCCGGATCGCGATGATCCTGGCCGTGGTCGAGCGGCACGGCGGGGTCAAGCTCGGCAAGCAGGACATCTACACCGCGACGGTCGGCGGGGTGAAGCTGAGCGAGCCGTCGGCGGACCTCGCGATCGCCCTCGCGGTGGCCAGTTCCTCCTCGGACACCCCGCTCCCGAGCAACCTGGTGGCGATCGGCGAGGTCGGTCTCGCGGGCGAGGTGCGGCGGGTGACGGGTGTCCAGCGGAGGCTGGCCGAGGCGCACCGGCTGGGCTTCACGCACGCGCTGGTCCCGCCGGACCCGGGCAAGGTGCCGGCGGGGATGAAGGTGGTCGAGGTGGCGGACATCGGCGAGGCGCTGCGGGCCATCCCGGGCCGCCGCCGGGCCGCCGCGAAGCCGCGCGGCGAGGCGGCGTCGGCGCCGCCCACCCCCCGCCGGGCCACCGCCGCGGCACCCGTCGCGGCCTACCCGGAGGAGCTCATGGAGGGGTGGGAGCCGGTCGACTCGGACGAACTGCGCTGACCCAAGCCCTGTTGATGCCGCACGCAGTTAGACTTTCCCCTGTCTAATTGGCAATAAGGCAGTAATAAGCGACAGAGCAACAGACCGTAGGCCGGCGCACGGCGCGAGGCGCGCGGTACGGGGTCGACCGGAGGAGTCACGTGGCAGCCAGCGACCGGGCGGACAAGTCCTCCCGCGAGGAGGCCCTGCTGCGGGCCTCCCTCACCGCCATCGCCCCCGGCACGGGGCTGCGTGACGGCCTGGAGCGGGTGCTGCGGGCCAATACCGGTGGTCTGATCGTGCTCGGCTTCGACAAGACCGTCGAGTCGATCTGTACCGGCGGGTTCGTCCTGGACGTCGAGTTCACCGCGACCCGGCTGCGCGAGCTGTGCAAGCTCGACGGCGCCGTGGTGCTGGACAAGGACATCACCAAGATCGTCCGGGCCGGGGTCCACCTGATGCCGGACTCCACGATCCCCACCGACGAGACCGGCACCCGCCACCGCACCGCGGAGCGGGTCAACCGGCAGACCGGGTTCCCGGTGGTCGCGGTCTCGCACTCGATGCGGCTGATCGCGATGTACGTCAACGGCACCCGCCGGGTGCTGGAGGACTCGACCACCGTCCTCTCCCGGGCGAACCAGGCGCTGGCCACCCTGGAGCGGTACAAGCTCCGGCTGGACGAGGTGGCCGGCACGCTCTCCGCCCTGGAGATCGAGGACCTGGTGACGGTCCGGGACGTCACCGCCGTGGCCCAGCGGCTGGAGATGGTCCGGCTGATCGCCACCGAGATCGCCGGCTACGTGCTGGAGCTCGGTATCGACGGCCGGCTGCTCTCGCTCCAGCTGGACGAGCTGATCGCGGGCGTGGAGCCGGAGCGCGAGCTGGTCGCCCGGGACTACTTCCCGGAGCGGGCCGCGAAGAAGGGCCGCACGGTCACCGAGGTGCTGGCCGACCTGGAGGCACTGACCCACGCCGAGCTGCTCGACCTGCAGACCGTGGCCAAGGCGCTCGGCTACTCGGGCTCGCCGGAGTCGCTGGACTCCGCGGTCTCGCCGCGCGGCTACCGGCTGCTGGCCAAGATCCCGCGCCTGCCCAACACGGTGATAGAGCGGCTGGTCGAGCATTTCGGCGGACTGCAGAAGCTGCTCGCGGCCAGCATCGACGATCTTCAGACGGTCGAGGGCGTCGGCGAGACCAGGGCGCGCTCGGTGCGCGAGGGCCTGTCCCGCCTTGCCGAATCGTCCATCCTGGAGCGCTACGTCTGAGGGTGACCCGGTACGCGCGGACGGCCCCCGGGGAGCGCTCCCCGGGGGCCGTCCCGTGCTCGGGCGCCGTGACCGCGCCACCGCTTCCGCGTCGCCGGTGCCGCGCCGCTTCCGCGTCGCCGGTGCCGCGCCGCTTCCGCGTCGCCGGTGCCGCGCCGCTTCCGCGTCGCCGG
>NZ_JBSFNM010000040.1:0-85900 GCF_053587085.1 Kitasatospora sp. NPDC003701 | reverse complement strand
TTCGTCCTGAGCCAGGATCAAACTCTCCGTGAATGTCTGCCCGTAATCGGGCTCCACTCGCGTCGAGCGGCACGGCAACCACCGGAATAGGGCGGTCCCGCGCACTGCGTCCTCGCTAGTGTTTACTTCATAAAGGAATCTCCAACCCCGATCAGACGATCGAGGCCGGGGATGTCAACATATCTGGCGTTGACTTTTGGCACGCTGTTGAGTTCTCAAGGAACGGACACTTCCTTCGGACCGCCTTCCAGCGGGCCCTCCGGGCGCTTCGTTCTTTCGTGTTTCCAGCTTATCAGATGTTTTCCGCTCCGTTGACCGGCGCTTCGTTCATCCGATGTGCTTTCCTTCGGCCTTTCGGCGCTTCCGACTCTAGCAGATCGCTCTGCCGCGTCTTTCCGCGCTTCCGGCTTCCGGAGGCTTTGTCGAATTATCGGTCCGGGGACCTCTTCGACGTCTCGAACTCTAGCCGAACCGCGCTTCACAAAGCGAATCCGACCGCAATCGACTTAAACCCGCACAACAATTCGAGCGGAGGCGCGCCGAAGCACGACTCAGCCGAGAAGAGAGGTGGTGATCAAGAGGATTGGCCGCTCCGGGACCGTCCGCGCAATCTGCGTGTCCGGTGCTCCCTGCCGAGCGACCAGGTAACACTACCCGCCCCCGACCGCAGGGGCAAACGCCCAGGCCGGCCCGGTTCAGGGGGCTCCTCTCCGCCCCGGGGGCGCCCCGGGGGCACCACGGGGGCCCGCCCGGTGGCCGGATGTGACAGATCGCCGTCATTGCGGCCATCGAGGTGCTGCGGTGACGATGGATGCATGCCCACTCCACACCGTGTCGTCATCGCGGTCTTCCCCGACGTCGACCTGCTCGACGTCACCGGCCCGGCCGAGGTCTTCGCCCTGGCCAACCGGGAGACCGACGGCCGGGCGGGCTACGAGGTCCGCCTGGCCGGCCCCGAGGCCGGCCCGGTCGTCACCTCGGCCGGGGTGCGCCTGGTGGCGGACCTCTCCTTCGCCGAGGTGGGTGGCGCGGTGGACACCTTGCTGGTGCCCGGCGCGGTGGACCTGCACCCGGACGGTCCGGTGGCGCGGGTCGACGACACCGTCGTGGAGTGGGTGAAGGCGACGGCGCCGCACGCACGGCGGATCGCGTCGGTGTGCGTGGGAGCGCACCTGCTCGCGGCCGCCGGGCTGCTGGACGGGCGGCGGGCGACCACGCACTGGTCGACCGCGGCCCAACTCGCGTCCGAACACCCGCAGGTGAGGGTCGACGCCGACCCGATCTTCGTCCGCTCCGGCCGGGTGTGGACGGGCGCGGGCATCAGCACCTGCATGGACCTGGCGCTCGCCCTGGTCGCCGAGGACCACGGCGAGGACCTCGCCCTGGCCGTGGCCCGGCAACTGGTGATGTATCTGCGCCGCCAGGGCGGCCAGAGCCAGTTCAGCGTGCCGTTGAGCCGGCCGGCCCCGGCCCGCAGGGACATCGACGAGTTGCGCGTGTTCATCACGGAGCACCTCGACGAGGACCTGTCGGCCTCGGTGCTGGCCGGGCGGATGTGCCTCAGCGAGCGCCATTTCGCCCGGGTCTTCCGCCAGGAGACCGGCACCAGCCCGGCCGCCTATGTGGAGGCCGCCCGGGTCGAGGCGGCCCGCCGGCTGCTGGAGACCACCGACCAGCCGCTGGAGCAGATCGCGGCGGCCACCGGGGTGGGCTCGGTGGAGACCCTGCACCGGGCCTTCCGCAAGCAGATCAACACCACCCCGGCCTCCTACCGCCGCCGCTTCCGCACCACGTCCTGACCGACCCGGCCCCCGGCCACCCGGTCCCCCATTTCACTCCGACGTCCCGACCGCTCCGACGCGCGAGCCGTCACCGCTGCGGCCTCGCCATGCCATTTCCCGGTACCCGTTCTCCCGGTATTCCTCTCCTTCTTCCGTTTCTCTCTCCGGTCCCTCCGGCATATCCGCCTTCCGACCGAATCCCGCCCGACCGAAAGGACACCTCTCACCCATGTCTGCCTCCACGACCCTGCGTGACGTCATCGGCCTCGACAACACGCTGCCCCACCTCGGCGAGAGCACCCTGATCATGATCGACTTCCAGAACACCTACCGCGGCGGCGTCATGGCCCTCGAAGGCGCCGAGCCCGCCCTGGCCGCCGGGGCCCGCCTGCTCGCCGCCGCCCGCTCGGCCGGCACGCCGGTCGTCCACATCGTCAACGACGGCGGCGAGGGCACCCCCTACGACATCCGCGCCGAGATCGGGGCGATCAGCCCCGAGGTGGCCCCGATCGACGGTGAGCCGGTGATCGTCAAGCAGTTCCCCGACGCCTTCCACCGCACCGAGCTGGAGAAGACGCTGCGCGACCTGGGCGCCGGGCTCGATCTGGTGCTGGCCGGGTTCATGACCCACATGTGCGTCACCTTCACCGCCCAGGGGGCCTTCCACCTCGGCTACCGGCCCACGGTCGTCGCCGAGGCGACCGCCACCCGGTCGCTGACCGCGCCCGACGGCGGCCTCGTGCCCGCCGCCGATCTGCAGCGGGCGAGCCTGACCACCATCAGCGACCTCTTCGGCGTCGTGGTCCCCACGCTCGACCACCTCACGGTCTGACCCGACCGCCGGTGGTGGCGACCCACGGGCCCCGTCACCACCGGCAGCGCGTCACCGCTGGCTGGGCGCGCCACCGCGCGGCGCGCCACCACCGACAGCGCGTCCACCGACCCGGGCACGGCTTCAGCGGGCCTCCGGACCCTCTCCCGCTCAGCCGCCCGGCCGCCCGGACCCGAGCGGGAGGCGCACCGAGAACACCGCTCCCGCACCCGGGCTGCTGGCCACGCCGACGCTGCCGCCGTGGACCTCCGCGAGCTTGCGGACGATGGCGAGGCCGAGACCGCTGCCGCCGGTCTGCCGGTTGCGGGACTTCTCGGCCCGCCAGAAACGCTCGAACACCATCGGCAGGTCCGCCTCGGCGATGCCGCTGCCGGTGTCGGCCACCTCGATGAGCAGGGCGCCCGCGTCGGTGCGGGCCCGCAGGGTGACCGTGCCCCCGGCCGGGGTGTGCCGGACGGCGTTGGCGACCAGGTTGCCCACGGCCTGGCGCAGGCGCACCGGGTCCGCGAGGACCTCGGGGCACTCGGCCCCGGCCACTTCGACGACCAGCGTCACACCGGAGGCCTGGGCCTGGGCCCCGTGCGCGGTGGCGACCTGGCCGAGCAGCTCCTCGGCGTCCACGGGTTCGCGGTGCAGCGCCAGTTCGCCCGCGTCGGCGGCGGCGAGGTCGCGCAGGTCGTCGATGAGGTGCTGGAGCAGCAGCGCCTCCTCCAGCAGCGAGCCCGTCAGCGCCCGGTCGGCGACGGCGACGCCGTCCTCGACGGCCTCCAGCCAGCCCCGGATGTTGCTGAGCGGGGTGCGCAGCTCGTGCGCGATGTCGCCCACCATCGCCTTGCGCAGTTCCTCCAGCTGCCCGCGCCGCTCCGCCATGGCGTTGAAGGCGGCGGCCAGCCCGGCGATCTCGTTCCGGCCGGTCACGTCGACCCGGGCCGAGAGATCCCCGTCGGCCATCCTACGGGCGGCGTGGGTGAGCGCGTGCAGCGGCCGGGAGAGCCGGCGGCCGACCGCCGCGGTGACGGCCACGGTGAGGACCAGCACCAGGGCGGCGACCTCGGTGACGCGGCCGCGGTGGGTGGCGGTCAGGGCGGGGGCCGCGTCCCGGGCGGCGCCGGGGGCTCCGACGAACAGCAGCACCGGGGGTGCCACGTACTGGACGAGCTGCTGCCGGCGGGCGTTGGCGAGACAGGCGGAGATCACCTGCTCCTGCTGCGGGTCACGCGACGGGGGCCGCTTCAGCCCGAGGGGCAGGGTGACCGGGCCGATCTGCTGGCGCGCCAGGCAGGCGTTGACGAGCCCGGTGAGGTCGGCGAGGGCCGCGCTCTCGGTCCGGGTCGGGGCCTCCAGCACCCCGGGGGACGTGCAGCGCACGTCCGGGGCGCGGTCGTCGGCGGTGCGCAGGTGCGGTCGTCCGGCGGGGTCGTCGGTGACGGTCACGTCCGTACCGAGCGCCGATCGCAGGCAGGCGGCCTGCTTCAGCAGGGCCTCCTCCAGCGTCGCGCGCTCGGCCGGCGTCAACCGGAACGGGCCCACGGCGCGGGCGTCGATCCGGTCGCCGGGAGCGTCGGGCAGCATCGCGACGTCGACCGAGAGCGGGTCGACGGTGGTGGTGGGCGTGCGGGGCAGTGCCGTCCGGTCGGCGGCCGCGCCCCGGGAGTCCCCGGTGGGTGCGGCGGACCCGGCGGGCCCACCGGGTGCCGGTGGCGCGGCGGTTCGGTCCGGGGCGGCCCCGGAGTCGATGACCGGTTCGAACCGCGAGGTGGCCAGCACGATGCGCTGCCCGGTGTCGGCCGCGAGCCGCCGTACGGTCGCCTCCGCGCCGGACCAGTCGGGGTGGGTCGCGGCGTAGCCCAGCAGTTCGTCGTAGATCCGGGTGTGGTCCGCGAGGGCCTGGGTCTGCTCCTGCTTGATCGCGCCCGTGGTGGTGCGGGCGGCCAGCCAGGCCGTCGCGGCGATGGAGCAGAGGGAGACCAGGGCGGAGAGGGCGAGCAGTCGGACCAGCAGGCTACGGCGCAGCGGGGTGTCACGACGCACCGCGCGGCCCCTCCGCGAGCTTGTAGCCGATGCCGTACACCGTCAGGAGGCTGGCGGGGCGGCGCGGATGCGGTTCGATCTTGCGGCGCAGGTTCATCACATGGGTGTCGACGGTGCGGTTGGTGATGTACCGGTCGATGCCGTGCAGGTGCTCCAGCAGCTGGGCCCGGGTGAAGACCCGGCCCGGCTGGGCGGCCAGCACCTCCAGCAGCCGGAACTCGGCGGGCGTGCAGCTGACGGGCCGTCCGTGCGCGGTGACCTCGTGGCGCAGGGGGTCGACGGTGAGGGAGCCGACGGTGAGGGGCTCGGCGACGGGCGCGGCCGGTGGCCCGGGGGTCTCCGGGGGGAGCGCCCGGGCGCCGCGGCGCAGCAGGGCGCGGACCCGGGCGACGAGCTCCCGCGGGCTGTAGGGCTTGGTGAGGTAGTCGTCGGCGCCGAGGTCGAGGCCGAGCAGGAGGTCCTCCTCGGTGGTGCGGGCGGTCAGCATCAGCACCGGGAGGGCGGACTCCGCGCGCAGGACGCGGCAGACGTCGAGCCCGTCCATGACGGGCATCATCACATCGAGGACCAGCAGCTCGGCCGGGCCGCGGCGGGCCTGTTCCAGCGCGGCCCGGCCGTCGTGGACGACGACGACGCGGTGCCCCTCGCGCTCCAGGTACAGGCGGACCAGGTCGGCCTGCTTGGGATCGTCCTCGGCGACCACGACATGTGCGCACATGTGCTTGATCGTAGAGCGCGCCCGGAGGGCGTTCCGGGTGGTGGGCCGGCCGGGGGCGACGGCGGACGGGATCCGTACCGCTTCCCGACAACTTCCTGACACCGGCGGACCAGTGTGACGGTGTCAGCCGGGGCCGCGTGCCCCGGTCCCCCGTCGGAAGGTCCCCGTGCGATGCCCTCCTCCCGCCTGCTGTCCTTCACCGCCCACGTGGTCGGGGCGGTCCTGCTGCTGGCCACCGTGCCCGCCGCCGCGGCGACGGCCGGGACCGTCACGGGGGCCCGGACCCCCGCCGCGCCGACCGTGTCGGAGGAGGACGTGATGCCGCACCTGCGGGTCCTGCAGCGGATCGCCGACCGCAACGGCGGCAACCGCGCGCACGGCACCCGGGGGTACGCGGAGTCGGTGGCGTACCTGCGGCACGCGCTGGACCGGGCCGGCTTCCGCACCGAGCTGCGCCGCTTCTCCTCCGGCGGCGCGGAGGGCTACAACCTGATCGCCGACTGGCCCGGCGGCGACCCGAACCACGTGCTGCTCTCCGGCGCGCACCTGGACAGCGTCGGCGCGGGCCCGGGGATCAACGACAACGGCTCGGGCGCCGCCGCCGTCCTGACCACCGCCCTCCGGGTGGCCGAGGCCCGGCTGACGCCCGCCCGGCACCTGCGCTTCGCCTGGTGGGGGGCGGAGGAGCAGGGGCTGGTCGGTTCGGCCGACTACGTCCGCGGCCTCTCCCCGGCCGACCGGAAGGCGATCGACGTCTATCTCAACCTGGACCAGGCCGGCAGCAGGAACACCGAGCAGTGGCTCGTGGTCCACGACGACCAGCACGGGGAGACCACGGCCCAGCAGGCCTTCGAGGCCTGGTTCGCCGCCCGGGGCCTGGCCACCTTCGACATCGGGGTCGGCGGCTCGGACCACGAGTCCTTCGGGAAGGCCGGCATCCCGTCGTCCGGCTTCAGCACCGGCATCTCGGACTGCATCCACCAGGCCTGCGACGACCTCGCCAACGTCGACCCGGCGACGGAGGCGACCAGCACCAACGCGCTGATCGGCGTGGTGTGGCAGCTCGCCGCCGCCGCCCCCGCCGCCCGCTGAGCAGCCGGCCACCGCCGAGCACCGCACCCGACCCCAGGAGCCAGACCATGCGCGGACCTGTGAACCGCCGCCGCCCGACCACCACCGTGCCGGCCGTCGCCGCCGTCCTCGGCGTCTTCCTGACGGCCGTTCCCGCCTCGGCCGCCGGCGGCATCGGGGACCCGTACTTCCCCGAGGACGGCAACTCCGGCTACGACGTGGCGCACTACGACGTCCGGATCGCCTACGACCCCGCCCGCACCGACCACCTCGACGGCGACACGACCGTCACCGCCCGGGCCGTCCGGGCCCTGGACCGCTTCTCGCTGGACCTGAAGGGCTTCGAGGTCGCCGCCGTCACGGTGAACGGCGCACCGGCGAAGTCGTTCTCGCGCTCCGGCACGCACAAGCTGGACGTCGAGCCCGCCCGCCGGGTGGCCCGGGGCAGCACCTTCGACGTCCGGGTGACGTACGCCGGCCGGCCCGATCCCGAGGGCTGGCGCCCGCTGACCGGCGGCGGCGCGCACGCGGCGGGCCAGCCGCACTCCGCGACCTCCTGGTACCCGGCCAACGACCACCCCTCCGACAAGGCCACCTTCGCCCTCACCGCGACCGTCCCGGACGGCTGGACGGCCGTCGGCAACGGCCTGCCCGGGCCGACCACCCGGGAGGACGGCAGGACGACCTTCCGCTGGCACGAGGACCGGCCGATGGTCACCTACGCGAGTACGGTCGCCATCGACAGGTTCACCGTCCACCGCTCGGAGCTGCCCGGCGGCACGCCCGTCATCACGGCGTACAGCCCGGACGTCGAGATCGACCCGGCGGCGGAGGCCGAGCAGCTGAGGATCCTCTCCTTCCTGACCTCGACGTTCGGCCCGTACCCGTTCTCCTCGGCCGGCGCCGTCGTGGTCGGCTGGCCCCCGGAGCCCGGGCGCCGCGCGCTCTCCCTGGAGACGCAGAGCCGGCCCACCATCACCGGCGGCCTCTACGACTCCGCGCTCGTCCACGAGGTCGCCCACCAGTGGTTCGGCGACAGCGTGTCCTTCACCGACTGGCGCGACGGCTGCATCGCCGAGTGCTTCGCCCAGTACGCCAACCAGTTGTGGGAGGAGCACAAGGGCAGCGACAGCGACGCCGTCTACGCCGGCCTGGTGAAGGAGAACCGGGACAAGCCGTCGTACTGGTCCACCCGGCTCTACGACCCCGGCCAGGGCAAGGAGCTCGACCCCGCCCTCTACTACAAGGGCTCACTGATGCTCCACGCGCTGCGGAGGACCGTCGGCGACGCCACCTTCTTCGACACGCTCCGGCGCTGGACCCGCGACCACGCCTACGGCAACGCCTCGTTCCCGCAGTTCGAGGCGCTGGCGGCGAGGATGTCGGGCACGGACCTCAAGGGCTTCTTCGACGCCTGGGCCCACGGGACGACCATCCCCTCGCGGGAGTACCTCTACCCCGGCGCGCTGGCCCCGCTCGCCGACCGGTGACGCCGCACCCCGGGGGCCCGACCCGGACCGGTGGGGCGGGGCTCCGGGGGGGCGCCCCGGCTCGTGGGCACGGGCGCGGTGTCGGCGGTGGTAATGTTGGCGGGCAACATCGACGCGGGCCTATAGCTCAGACGGTTAGAGCGCTTCCCTGATAAGGAAGAGGCCACAGGTTCAAGTCCTGTTAGGCCCACCGATGGAACCCCCGGACTCCGGTCCGGGGGTTCACTTGTCTCTGCCGCCCCCGCCGTACCCGCGGAGCGTCCGTACCGCCCGTACCCGCGGTGCGTCCGTGCCGCCCGGGCCCGGCGCGCAGGGCGGCCCCGGGCGGCACGGGCCGCCCCGACGGGGTGGGTCAGGAGAGCAGACCGTTGTAGTCCGGCAGCTTGAACGTCCGCTCGGCGTGGCCGCCGTCCAGGTCGGTCCAGTTGTTGCCGACGCTGGCGATGATCGTGTAGCCCTCGTTCTCGACCTCGATCCGCTCGTCCGTCTTGTACCGCTGGACCGGCTTGAAGAGGTCGCACAGGTCACGCCCGTGCAGCTCGTCCACGGTGTAGCCGGCCGCGGTCAGGCTGTGCCGGCTGATCGCGTCGATGAAGTCCACTCTCGCGGTGACGAAGATGATCGCGACGCCACGCGTGCGGGCGTACTGCGCCAGCTCCACCACCGGGGCGATGCCCGACATCGCGAACGGGTGGAAGTGCGTCGCGAGCGTCGTGTTGTCGATGTCGAACACGATCGCGCGCTTCTCGTTGGCCGGCTCGGCCGTGCGCTGCTCGACGTACGCGCGGGCCGGCGCGATCGCGGCGCTGACGTCGGCCAGCCACTGGGCCTCGGTCACCGTGCCGCTGCTCGCGGCGGCAGCGGCGGCCGGCGCCTGTACCGGAGCCACCGGGGCCTTCGGCGCCACCGGGGCCGCGACCGCGGGGGTGGCGAGACCGGCGGTGATCGCGGCGGTCAGGGCTGCTGCGGCAACGAGCCGTGCCTTGATGCTCATATCGGGAACGTGGCCTTTCGTCCGAGGGTTCGTCAGTCGACGTGCTGGTGGGGGTGGTTGGCGGAGTCGGCCGCGACGACGGGCCGTGCGTGGCGGCAGGGCACCGACGGCAGGCCCTCCCGAGCGGCGTTCCGCCTCCCGCCGGCTCCGCCGCAGGCCGTGCCCAGAGTGTCAAGGGCATGCCAGGTCGCGTCCCGGCAAGAGCCGCCGCCGGAGGACCGGGGCGACCTCCGGCCGTCAGGAGACACCCCGGGCCGGGACCGCGCGGCGGGGCACCCCGCACGGCCGGACCCGGCGCCCGGGAGGGGGCGTCAGGCGCGACCCCCCGGACGCCCCTTGAAACCGGAGCCGGTACTGCTACCTCGGCGAGAACGTACTCCAGTCAACGGCGCGAGCCAATACCCGGGGGTAACAAACAGTCGGCGAGCGGGCGAACAGCAAGGGGCGGGCCGCCGCGACCGCCCCGACCGGGGCACCGGCAGCCCACCCCCGACCGTGGCGGCCGGGCCACCGTCCTTACCCGAAGCACCGGTTGACGGCCCACCGGGCGCCCGCCCGCGAACCCGGCGGCCGGCCGGCGCCACCGCGCCCGCGGTCATTGCCGCCGGAGGATCGCGGTCAGGCCGTACTCGAAGCGCTCGTCGAAGGAGCCGGGGTCCAGGTGGCCGAGGACGCGCCGGAGAGCGGGGTGGGCGGCCTCCGAGACGGCGTCCGCCAGACGGTCGCCGAGCGGCTGACGCCCGGCCGCCTGCTCCTCCTGGGCGAGGCCGAGGGTGAAGTAGGTGACCGACCAGGTGGTCCAGGCGGCCTCGCGCTCTCGCCGCCGCGCTGCGCACCGCGTCCCGCTAGGACCCGGCCGCGGCGGCCGCCCGCGGACGCGCCGCCCGGCTCAGGTCGCCCGCGGCTCCCGCAGGCCCCGCAGGAGCAGGTCGACCAGCCGGCGGGGGTCGTACCGCGGGTCGCCGTCACGCCCGATGCAGAGGTTGCCGATGCCGCGCATCAGCTCGTACGCCTGGGTGCCGGGCCTGATCTCGCCCGCTTCGACCGCGGCGTCGAGCAGCTGCGCGCAGACCGGCACCAGGCGGTCGAGGAAGTAGGCGTGCAGCGCCTCGAAGCCGCCGCTGTCCGACTGCAGCGCGTTGGCGAGCCCGTGCTTCGTCACCAGGAAGTCGACGAAGAGGTCGACCCAGCGGCGGAGCGCGGTGAACGGGGAGTCGGTGCCCGCGAGCAGGCTCGGACCGGCCTCGGCGCACGCCTCGACCTGGTGGCGGTAGACGGCGACGACCAGATCCGCCCGGGTCGGGAAGTGGCGGTAGATCGTCCCCAGCCCGACACCCGCCCTGGCCGCGATCTCACGGATCGGCGCATCGACGCCGGAGGCGACGAAGACCTCGGCGGCGGCGGCGAGCAGCGTCTCCCGATTGCGCTGCGCATCGGCCCGCTTGCCCCGGGCCGGTACCTCCTCGGGCTGGCCTGCAGTGGGCACCACGCTCTCCTTCCGACGACCGTTGACCAAACGGAACGCTGTTCCGTATAGTAAGTGGAACGAGGTTCCGGTTTCAGCCTATCGGAAACCGGCCACTCCTGACCGCCTCCCCCGCCGCCGGCCCCACGAGGCCGGCCGCAGAGGCCAGTGAAGGGACCTGCGCATCATGACTGCATCGACCCACCCGGCCGACACCTTCGGCCCGCCCGCCCCCGTCCTCTCGGTCGCCCCGGTCGTCCTGCCGGTGCCCGGCCGGGCCGTCGACCTCCAGGTACGGGTCTCCGCGCCCGTGACCGGGAGCGACCTGCCGGTCGTCCTCCTGTCGCACGGCCAGGGCCACTCGAACCACCTCTCCTCGCTGAACGGCTACGCCCCCCTGGTCAACTTCTGGGCGGCGCACGGCTTCGTCGTCATCCAGCCCACCCATCTGAGCTCGACGACGCTGACGCTCGACCCCGACACCCCCGGGGCGCCGATGTACTGGCGCTCCCGCGCCGAGGACATGCGGCACGTCCTCGACCGGCTCGACGCGATCGAGGCCGCCGTCCCGCAGCTCCTCGGGCGGCTGGACCACAGCCGGGTCGCCGTCGCCGGACACTCGATGGGCGGGCACACCGCGAGCCTGCTGCTGGGCGCCCGGCTCACCGATCCCGAGGACGGCTCGGAGGCGGACCTGGCCGAGCCCCGGATCAAGGCGGGCGTCCTGCTCGCCGCACCCGGCCGGGGCGGCGACTCCCTCACCGGGTTCGTGGCGGAGAACTACCCCTTCCTCCTGACCCCGGACTTCTCCGGGATGACGACGCCCACGCTCGTGGTCGCCGGCGACCAGGACGACTCCACCCATCTGACGGTCCGGGGCCCGCAGTGGCACGCCGATCCGTACACCCTCTCCCCCGGCCCCAAGTCCCTGCTCACCCTGTTCGGCGGGGAGCACGGGCTCGGCGGGATCTCCGGCTACGACGTCGCCGAGACCACGGACGAGGACCCCGCGCGGGTGTCCGTGGTGCAGCGACTCACCTGCGCCTACCTCCGCAGCGCGCTCCACCCCGGGGACGGGGCCTGGCGGTCGGCGTGCGAGGCGCTGGCGACCGACCCCGACCCGCTCGGACGGGTCGAGTCGAAGTAGGCCGAAGGGCGCCGGCGCCGGGAGTCCGGCGCAACGATTCCGGTCGGAGTCGGCCTCGACGGCCGGGCCGGGAATTGCGGAATTCCCGGCCCGGCCGGACTCCTCGCCCCGGCCGGAGTTCCCGTTCTGCCGTGGGAACAAGCCCGGATCACGGACGCCGACCTGGCGATCTCGGCCGGCTTCGCTGGTGAACTCCATTCGCGCTCAGGCGAATTGGTCGTTCGCTCCCATGGGGCCGGCCTCCTCCCGTCGCCACCGCCGCGGTCGCAGCGGCCCGCCGGCCGTCGTACGCGTGCGTGCGTGCATGCGGGCGGGCGGGCGGGCGGGTACGGGAACGGCGGCCGGAGCGCGGAGTTGTGGCCCGGCGGTGCCGGTCACCGCCGGCGGGTTCTCAGTGCCCCGCGGCCCGGCTGCGCGAACGCGCTCCCGTTCCGGACCGGGTCCAGACGGCCAGCCCCCCGCCGGGCAGCGAGACGAACCGCCATCCTCGTGGTCCTGCGATCTGCCAGGCCTCCAGCGACGTGTCGGCCGAACACGTCAGCCGCGCACCGCTGTCGAACACCATCCGCAGGGCCCCGGACTTGAACGCGACCGCCGACAGGACGGTCGCCCCGGACAGCGCCGCGACCAGATCCCGGGCCCCGGCGAACGGACGCGGGCCGGGACTGCCGTCCAGCGGCCCCGGCGAGAGCCGGGCGGGGGCTTCCAGCACGACGTCCCACCCCGCGTGCAGAGCGAGCGTCAGCCGGAATCCGGTGCGGATTCCGGCGACTCCCGTGCCTCGGAGGTTCAGGACCCACCGGTCCTTGTGTTCGACCGGTTCCGCTTCAGTGGTCATCGCCGCACCGTGGTCCACTCCGTCGCAGGTGCCAGGGGGGTTCGCCTCCTCGGTGTCACCCTCACCGGGTCGTTGACGTCCACCGCATCCGGAGGTTTCCGCACAGGCCGGCGCTGCCGAGAGCACGAGGAGAGAGGTACGCGGCCATCTTGGCAGACCGGCGGCGCAAGGCGCCTCATGGTCTGAACCACCGGCCCGGGAGCGCCGTGAGCGCAGTCCCCTCCGCCACGAATGCCGCGAACGCATCACCGATCCCCGGGTGATGATTCCCCTCGACCCGCAGTCGTGCGCAAGGTGGCGACGCCGGCTTCCCCCAGGGATTCGGCGGATCACCGGCCGACTTCGACTCAGTCCCCGTGAACGGACCCGCTCCCGCCCTCCCCGCACCACCCGAGGCGGACCGGGGGAAACCCGTCGGTCACCAGCGATATCCGATCCGCGAACTCGTCGCGGCTCCTGGGATCGCCATGAGTTTCCCGGCTGCGAAAAGGCGGACGCCGCAGGCGCATTGCGGGAATTCCCGCCCGGCGGACGCGCACCGCCGCGCGCGAAAGGGCAGCCGCATTCCGCGGGTCGAACGCACCCGCACCGACACCGGTCACCGGGGCGGCCATTGACAATATCCGGACACGCCAAGAACATGGTTCCACGTCGGTGCCTTGCGACTTCACGCCATATGGCCCCTTCGGCCGTATGGCGTTTCTTGTGTCCGGTGCGTGGAGTGCCGCGGCCGAATCGGTCGCCGGCACCTCTCGATCCCAGGCAAGGACGGCCGAGATGATGCACGGACCAGACCTGCCCGAAGGCACGCGCCGGGTCCCCTACGAGTTCCCGGGGCTGCCGGACCACCGTAGCCCGCTGCGCTTCCTGTGGTGGCTGACGATCCGTCAGTACCGGCGGGTGCTGCTCGGCGCCCTGTGGGGCACGGCGTGGATGTGCGCGCTCATGCTGCCGCCGTACCTGCTGTCGAAGACGATCGACGAGGGGCTCAAGGCGCGGGACACCGGGGCGCTGCTCCGGTGGATCGCAGCCGTGGTCGTCACCGGGGCCGCGATCGCGATCCTCGGCATCCTGCGGCACCGCACCATGACGCGGGTCCGGGTGGACGCGGCCTACCGGACGGTCCAGGTCGTCACGCGCCACGTCACCCGGCTGGGGTCGGCACTGCCCCGCCGGGTGTCCGCGGGTGAGCTCGCGCACCTCCAGGCCGGTGACATCGGCAGGATCGCCCAGACCCTGACCATCACCGGACCGGGTGTGGGCGCGGTCGTCGCGTATGCCGCGACCGCCGTCCTGCTGGTCCGGATCTCGGTCGTCATCGCCGTGGTGGTCCTGCTCGGCGTCCCGGCCCTGGCCCTGACCGTCGGCCCGCTGCTGGGGAAGCTGCACGGCGCCGAGGGCCGCTACCGGGAGGACCAGGGTGCGCTGACCGCCCTCGCCGGTGACATGGCGGCCGGCCTGGGCGTGCTCAACGGGATCGGCGGCAAGCCCCTGTTCGCCGGCCGGTACCGGGAGCGCTCCCGGGCTCTGGTCCCCCTCGGATACCGCGTCGCCGCCATCACCAGCTGGGTCCAGGCGCTCACCGCCTGCCTGCCCGTGCTCTTCCTCGCCGTGGTGACGTGGATCGGCGCGCGGATGGCGGCCGGTGGGGCCATCACCGTGGGTGAGCTGGTGGCGGTCTACGGGTACGTCGCCGCTCTGCTGGCACCCGTCTCGTTCTTCATCGAAGGGGCGGACGACCTGCCCCGCGGGCTGGTCTCCGCACGGAGGGTGACCGCCGTCCTGGCGCTCGCCCCGGCCGCCGAGGAGCACCGGACCCGGCTCGACCCCCCGGCCGCCCCCGGCCGACTGCACGACCCCGAATCCGGTCTGGTGGTGGCACCGGGGAAGGTGACGGCCCTGGTCGGGGCCCGTCCGGACGAGTCCCGAGCCGTGGTGGACCGGTTGGCCGGCTACACGGACTCCGAGGCCTCCTGGGGAGACCTCAGGCTGTCCGGCTGGGACCGCGCGGCACTCCGGCGGCACATCCTGCTCGCGGACAACGACGCCTACCTGTTCGCCGGGCCCCTGCGTTCCGTCGTCGCCGGCGGTACCGGCCGCTCCGACGAGGACATCCGGCGGGCGCTGCACGCCGCCGCCGCGGACGACATCGTCGATGCGCTCCCCGACGGGCTCGACACCCGCCTGGAGAACCGGGCCCGCAACGTCTCGGGGGGACAGCGCCAGCGGCTTCAGCTGTCCCGGGCCCTGCTCGCGGATCCGGCGGTGCTCCTGCTCGTGGAGCCGACGTCCGCACTGGACGCGCACACGGAGGCCACCGTTGCCGCCCGGGTGGCGGCGCACCGGCGCGGGCGGACCACCCTCGTCGTCAGCACGTCACCGCTCCTGCTCGGCCGGGCCGACGAAGTCGCCTACCTGGTGAACGGGAAGGTGCGGGCGACCGGCACGCACGGAGAGCTCCTCGCCGGCCAGCCGGGCTACGCGGCCCTGGTGTTCCGCGGCGGCGCCGAAGTCCCCGCCGGGGCCGCCGGGGCGCAGCTCGTGGAAGGACAGTCCCGATGAGCCGGTCCGACGAGACGCCGCGCCTGCCGGTCGCCGACGCCAAGGCGGTGCGCCGGGCCGTCCGGCAGCTGATGACGGAGGACTCGGCCGCCGTCTGCGGGATGCTGCTGCTGACCTGCCTCGCCGCGCTCGCCGGCGCGGCCGGCCCCTGGCTCCTCGGCCGCATCGTGACCAGGGTCGAGTCCGGTGACCTCTCCGTCTCCGGTGTCGACGGACTGGCCGCGGCGGTCCTGGGCTTCTCGGTGGCCCGACTGCTGCTGACGCGATGGGCGCGCGGCCTCTCCCACCGCTTCGGCGAGCGCGCGCTCGCCCGGCTCCGCGAGGAGGTCGTCGACCGCACCCTCGCGCTGCCGGGGCGCATCGCGGACGGGGTGAGCACCGGCGACCTGGTCACCCGCGCCACCCTGGACGTCTCGACCGTCGCGGCCACGCTGCGGAACGCGGCTCCGGACATCTTCATCGCCGGTGTCCAGGTCGTGTTCGTCTTCGCCGCGGTCTTCCTCCTCGACCCGCTGCTCGGGCTCTGCTCGATGGTGGGGCTGCCGCTCGTGTGGGGCGTGAGCCGCTGGTACCTCGCGCGCTCCCGGGACGCCTACCTCGCGGAGGGAGCGGCGTCCGGCGAGGTCTCCGAGATCCTCGACTCCACCGCGCACGGCGCCCGGACCATCGAGGCCTACGGGCTGGGCGAACTGCGCGACGGCGCCCTCGACCGGGCCGTCGACACCACCTACCGCGCCGCCATGCGCACCCTCTCCCTGCGCACGGTGCTGTTCCCGGTCACCGAGTTCGCGCACACCCTGCCGATGGCGCTCGTCCTGCTCGTGGGCGGGATCGGCTACCTCGACGGGGCGGTCCCGCTGGGCGTCGTGGTGGCGGGCGGCCTGTACATGTGGCAGTTGGTCGACCCGCTCGACCAGATGCTCTTCTGGGTCGAACAACTGCAGCGCAGCGGCGCCTCGTTCGCCCGCATCAAGGGGGTCGGACTGGTGTCGCAGACGACGGACGCCCCGGTGCCGGTGCCGGTGGACGACCTCATCGAGGTCAAGGGCGCGGGATACTCCTACCTGCCCGGGCACGAGGTCCTCAAGGACGTGGAGCTGCGGGTCCGCCCCGGTGAACGACTGGCCGTGGTCGGCCGGTCGGGAGCGGGCAAGTCCACCCTCGGCAAGCTGCTGGCCGGGATGGACGCCCCGGACACCGGCCACATCCTGGTCGGCGGCGTTCCCGTCGCCGACCTGGCCGCGGCCGGCGCCCTGGGCAACCGCATCGTCCTCATCACCCAGCAGCACCACGTGTTCGTGGGCACCCTCCGCGACAACATGACCATGGCCGCGCCCGACGCCGACGACGAGGCCGTCCTCGCGGCGCTGAGGGCGGTGGAGGCGGACTGGGTGGCCGAACTGCCGGAGGGGCTGGACACCCCGCTGGGCTCGGGCGGAGTCGAGCTGGGGCCCGCCCAGGCGCAGCAGCTCACCCTGGCCAGGGTGCACCTGGCGGACCCGCACACCCTGATCCTGGACGAGGCCACCGCACTGCTCGACCCGACGACGGCCCGGCGGGCGGAGCGGGCCGTGGCCGCCGTCCGGTCGGACCGCACCGTCATAGCCATCGCCCACCGGCTCCAGACCGCGCACGACGCGGACCGCGTCGCCGTCATGGAGTCCGGTCGCATCGTCGAGCTGGGCACCCATGACGAGCTGGTCGGCGCGGGCGGCCCGTACGCGGACCTGTGGCGGTCGTGGAACGGCGGGAGCTGACCCTCCGGGCCCGCCGTCCACCCCCGGGGCTGACGCCCCCGGGGAGGACGCGGCCGCACGCGGAACTCAAGGCTCCAGGAGCCGGGCCGTCACCAGTCCACCGCACGCCTGGACAGGACCGCCATTCCCACCGCCGCGGGCAGTTCGACCAGCAGGGCCATGGCCAGCGCCACGTACCAGTCGACGGCGTCCTCGGCACTCATGACATCGAACCAGGCATCGAGCAGCAGCAGCGTCGCGGTCGCCGAACCGGCCAGCGCGACCAGCCGCGAGCGACGGGCCAGCAGCACCGCGGTGGCGATCAGGCCGGTGCACTGGAGCAGGTCCAACCCGACCCACACCGTGGACCAGTTCGGCACCTCGGCCTCCCCGGGCGCGGTCGCGCCGAGCACCAGGATCCATGCGAACAGCAGCACCGCCACCCCGGCCAGCGCACCCGCCACCACCCGGCGCGGGCGCACCGACGCCGGGTCGTCCGCGCCCAGGCGGTCGAGCAGGTGGCGCAGCGACCGGGTCCCCCGTATCTGACTCTCCATGATCGAGAATCTACCGCCCGCCGACCGGGCCCCGGTCACTTCCGGGAAGTCGGCGGGAGGCGCACGCCCGGGCGCCCGGGCAGCGGGCGGGTGTCATGCCGGGAAGGCCGCCTCGATCAGTCGGACGGCCAGCGGAGGTACCCGCATGGTGCCGCGGACGGTCGGGCTGATCACGTAGGTGAGGCAGCGTCCGAGGTCACGTGTGGTGACCATGCCCGTGATCGCGCCGTGCACGACCCCGGCCATGCCCCAGACCGTGACGCCGTTGGGCAGCACCAGGTGGTCCAGGCCGGCCGCCGCGTAGGCCGGCCTGGGGTCGTTCAGGTACGGCACCCGCGGGACGTGGAACAGCACCCGCTGCTCCTCGGCGGGCAGCAGTTCGCCGCCGACCAGGGCGGTCAGGAAGCGTTCCAGGTCGGGCAGGGTGGAGACCATCTCGCCGGCCGCGCCGTGGATGGACGGGTTCTGTTCGGTGACGTCGATGCCGTCGTCGTAGCCCCGCAGGTGCGGGCCGGACAGGATCGGGTCGGTCCCCGGCAGTGAGGTCCCGGCCAGTCCCAGCGGGCGCAGCAGCCGGGTCTCGATCTCCTCGCGGTAGGAGTGGCCGCAGACCGCCTCGATCACCAGGCCCGCGAGGTCGTAGTTGGCCCGGGCGAGCTGCTGTCCGGTGCCGGGCGGGTGGAGCAGCGGCAGCCGCAGTGCCTTGGCCACGCGCTGTTCGGGCGTGAAGGTGTCCGTCCGGTGCCGCAGGAACCACGCGGTGTCGTTGTACCGGACGTCGCTCTCGTCGGCCAGGCCGCTGGTGTGGTCGAGGAGCTGGCGGACGGTCACCGGGTGCTCCAGCAGTCCCGGCAGGTGGCGCCGGACCGGGTCGTCGAGGCCGAGGCGGCCCTCGGCGGCGAGTTGCAGCACGACCGTGGCGACGAAGGTCTTGGTGAGGCCGCCGATCCGGAACCGGTGCCCGATGTCGGCCGGTTCACCGGTGGCGGGGTCGGCCGTGCCGGTGACGGCCGTCCAGGTCCCGCCCTCGACGGCCGGGCCGCCGAGCCGGACCATGACGGCGTGCGCCGCGTCGTCCGGGCGCCGGCCCACCACCCTGAGCAGCGCGTCAGTCATCGGTACCGCCCCGGACGGTGCCGGCCTCGCGGCTCTCGACCGGCAGGTCCTGGGCCTGGGCCCAGAGCCTGGTGAGCTCGCCGCCGAGGATCCCGCCGCCGGCGCGCCGGACGGCGTCGGCGAGGTGGGTGTGGACCTGCTTGCCCGACTCGGAGTTGGTCAGGACGACCAGCCCCTCACCGCTGTCGATCCGGGTGAAGGTGCCCACCCGGAAGCCGACGGTGCGGCCGCCGTGGCCGAACTCCAGGTCTCCGGCGCTGTTGTCGATGACGGTGCCGAGGCCGTAGAAGCTGCCCGGGTGCCAGACCGTGAGCATCTGCTGGGCCAGCGGCCGGGTCAGCAGCTTCCCGGGCTCGCCCCGGTAGGCCCGGCGGATCTCCGTGGCGACCTTGGTGAGGTCGGCGGCGCTGGCCCACAGGCCGCCGGCGGCCACCTCGTTGCGCACCCGGTAGCGACCGGCGATCGGCTCGCCGTGGACGTCGTGCCCGATCGCCACCGGGGTCCCGGACCGGTGCGGGAAGTCCTGGTCGAAGCTGCTGTCCGTCATCTCCAGCGGCTCCAGCACCGTCTCCCGCATCAGCTCCGGGAAGGGCCGCCCCGTGACGTCGTCGAGCAGTTGCTGCAGCACGGAGTAGTTGATGTTGGTCTTCCGGAAGACCGTGCCGGCCGGGTGCCGGCACCGGACCGGCTCATTGGTCGCCGGTCCGGTGCCGGTCAGCACCTCCAGCACGGTCGGCATGGTCTCGGTGGGCAGGAAGTTGGTCGGCGGCACGTGGCTCAGACCGGCCTGGTGGCTGAGCAGTTCCCGCAGCGTGACGACCGCGCCGTCGGGCACCTGCCAGGTCCGCAGGTAGCGGTTGAGGTCGGCGTCCAGGTTCAGCGTGCCGTCGGCGACCAGCTGCAGCACGGCCAGCAGGGTCACGTGCTTGCTGACCGAGGCGACCTGGAAGGGGGTCCGCGCGGTGACCGGCTCCGGCCGGTCGGCGGCGGTGACGCCGTAACCCTCCAGGGCCACCACCTCGCCGTCGCGCAGGATCGCGAGGCCGACCCCGGGGACGCCGTGGCGGTCCATCACCTCCAGCAGGGCGTCCTCATCGATCCTGATCCCCGCCGCGGGGGCGGCGGCCCGTACGGGCCCGGGCGCCGGGGCGGGCGGGCGGTGGTCGGTCATGTCCTGTCCTTCCGTCAATGCGTCCACGGCCGCCGCGAGATCGGCCAGCGTGTCGTACTCGTAGAGCATGCGGAGCGTCACCGGCAGGCCCTGGCGGGTGGCCGCGGCGATGACCTTGATGATCAGCAGGGAGTCCCCGCCGTGCTCGAAGAACGCGTCCCGGGCGCTCACCCGGTCGAGGCCCAGCACCCGGCCGTAGATCTCGGCCAGGGCCCGCTCGGTGGGTGTCCGGGGCGGCACGAAGTCCTCGTCCCGCACCGGCTCGGGGGCGGGCAGGGCGCGCCGGTCGAGCTTGCCGTTGGCGGTCAGCGGGAGACGTTCCAGCGGTATCACGACGGCGGGAACGAGGCTGGGCGGCAGCTTGGCGGCCAGCTCCCGACGCAGCTGCGCGGAGCGCAGCGGCGCACCGTCGCGGGGCACCGCGTACCCGATCAGCCGGCCGTCGCGCACGACGACGGCGGCCTCCCGCACCGCGGGCAGTGCCGTCAGGGCGGCGGCGGCCTCGCCGGGTTCCACCCGGACGCCGTTGATCTTGACCTGGTCGTCGATCCGGCCGGCGTACATGACCACGCCGTCCGGCCGGATCCAGGCCCGGTCGCCGGTCCGGTAGAGCCGGGCCCCCGGCCCGCCGAACGGGTCGGGGACGAAACGCTCGGCGGTCAGCCCCGGCCGCCCCAGATAACCCCGCGCCACGCCGACCCCGCCGACGCACAACTCCCCGACCGTGCCCAACGGCACCGGACGCGCCCCGGCGTCCAGCACCCGCACCACCACACCGGGCAACGGCGCACCGATCGGCGGCGGGTCGGCCGGACGATCGGCGGCGAGGTACTGGGCGGTGGCGTCGATGGTGCACTCGGTGGGGCCGTAGGTGTTCCACACCTCCCGGCCGCCCGGGGCGGTCAGCCGCCCGGCCAGCGCCGCGCCGAGCGGTTCGCCGGCCGTGAAGACCAGCCGCAGCGAGGTGCAGCGCGGCCAGTCCGGCAGTTCGGTCAGCAGGTGCCAGACCGACGGGACGGCCTGCAGGACCGTCACCCGGTGGGTGAGGACGCTGCGCAGCACCGCCTCCGGGTCGCGCTCGGCGCCGTCGGGGGCGAGCACGAGCGTTCCGCCGCCGGCCAGCGGCGCGAACACCTCCCAGCCGGCGGCGTCGAAGCCGATGGAGGTCTTGAGCAGGACCCGGTCGGCCTGGCCGATGCCGTGGTGGTCCACCGCCCAGGCGACGCGGTTGGCGAGGGCCCGGTGGGTGATCTGGACCCCCTTGGGGCGGCCGGTGGACCCGGAGGTGTAGATCACGTACGCGAGCCCGTCGGGATCGACCGACGGCAGCTCGGCGGACGGATCCGCCACGGACCCGCCGTCCTCCACGAACACCAGGTCCACCCCCGACAGACCCCCGGACAGACCCTCGGACAGACCCCGCTCCGTCAGCACCACCCGCACACCCGCGTCCGCCAGCATCCACCCCGAACGCCCCACCGGACCCGACGGATCCAACGGCAGGTACGCCCCACCCGCCTTCCACACCGCCAGCAACGACACCACCAGGTCCGCACCACGACCCAACAGCACCCCCACCACCGACTCCGCACCGACACCCAGACCACGCAACCGCCACGCCAACGCCGTCGACCGCCGGTCCAACTCGGCGAAACTCAGCGACACCCCGCCACCGACCACCGCCACCGACTCCGGCGAACGCCCCACCCAACCGGCGAACCGCTCCACCACCAGACCCGCCGTCAACTCCCCCGCACCAACCAGACCCACAGCCGCACCGGACTCACCCGCCGGCAGGAACACCGCCTCCGCATCACCCTCCGCATCCGCCGCCATCGCCTCCAGCACCGCCCGGTACAACCCCGCCACCCGAGCCGCATCCACCCGCGGGAGGACGGCGGTGTTGCTGCTGAGGCCGACATGGCCGGCGATGGTGGTGACGGCGAGGTCGAACTCCGTGTTGCCGTCGGCCAGGACCGCGCCCACGTCGACCAGCTTCCGGTCGACCTGGGGGAAGTCGAGGTAGTTGAACGAGGCGTTGAGCAGGCGTCCACCGCCGGCCAGCCGCTGCACCTCGGGCATCGGGAACCGCCGGTGCGGCCACAGCTCCACCTCGCGCGCGAACACCGAACTCACCAGCTCGCGCCAGGTCCGCGCACCCCGCTCGAAGCCGAACGGCAAGGTGTTGAGGTACATGCCGGGCACCCGGTCGGCGCCGACGGCCTCGGGCCGGGCGTCGCAGACCAGGCCGGTGCAGAACGAGGGCAGATCGGTCAGCCGGCCGAGCACGGTGAGGTGGGCGGCCAGCAGGACGCTCTTGAGCGAGGCGCGGGCTCGGGCGGCGAGCGCCCGGAGGCCGGCCTCCAGGTCCTGGAACGAGACCTGCAGGCGGTAGCGCTCGCTCGGCCGGCCGGGTGCCTGCGCCCAGTGGGCCGGCAGGGCGAAGGCGGGGTAGCGCTCGACCTGCCCGGCCCAGTACCCGCGGTCCTCCGCCGACTCCAGCGCCCGCAGCTCCCCGGCGACGAAGTCGGCGTAGCGGACCTGGGCGGGCCGGGGCGGCTCCGGGTCGCGGCCGGCCGCGAGGGCGCGGTAGCAGCCGAGCAGCTCCATCAGGAGGTTGTAGTTGCTCCACCCCTCGGTGATGGCGTGGCAGCGGACCATGGTGAGCCACCAGCCGTCCTCGGCCCGGTGCACGGCCAGCCGCAGCAGCGGCGCGCGCGACAGGTCGAACAGCTCCGCCCGCTCGGCCCGCTGGAACTCCCGCAGCCGCTCCTGGAACTCCTCCCCCGACAGCTCCCGCAGATCCCGCACCACCACCGGGACCGTCGCCTCGGCGTGCACCAACTGCAAGGGCACCGTGTACGACCCCAGGTCGAAGGAGGTCCGCAGCACCTCGTGCCGCGCCACCACCACCCGGGCCGCGGCCTCGAAGGCCTCCGCGAGGAACGGCTCGGCGTCGCGGATCCGGAAGGAGGCCACACCGTGGTAGCGGTGCAGGACGTCGTCGGCGAGCATCTCGACGACCATGCCGAGTTGGGTCCGGGAGACCGGGTACGCGTCGGCCAGACCCGGCGGCAGCGCGGCCCGGTCCTCCTCGGCGAGCAGCGCGAAGGGGGCGACACCCGCCTCCGGCACCACGGCGGAGCGTCCCTCCAGCAGGGCGGTGAGGCCCGCCACGGTACGGCCCGCGAAGACGTCGCGCACCGTGACGTCGAAGCCCTGCGCCCGCAGCGCGCCGGCCACCGCCACCGCCCGGATCGAGTCGCCGCCGAGGTCGAAGAAGCTCTCCGTCGTCCCGACCCTGGGCAGGTCCAGCACCTGGGCCCAGACACGCGCGAGGGCGTACTCGGTGGGCGTGCCGGGCGCGACGAACTCCGCGTGGAGCCCGGCGTCGGGGGCGGGCAGGGCGCGCCGGTCGAGCTTGCCGTTGGCGGTCAGCGGCAACCGCTCCAGCGCCACGAACACCGACGGCACCAGGTGGTCCGGCAACGTACGCGCCAACTCCTCCCGCAACTCCCCCGCACCCGGCAGACGCCCGCCCGAGGGCACCACGTACCCCACCAGCCGGCCCTCGTGCACCACCACCGCGGCCTCCCGCACCGACGGCAGCGCCACCAGCGCCACCGCCACCTCCCCCGGCTCCACCCGGTGGCCCCGCACCTTCACCTGGTCGTCGATCCGGCCCGCGTACATGACCACGCCGTCCGGCCGGATCCAGGCCCGGTCGCCGGTCCGGTAGAGCCGGGCCCCCGGCCCGCCGAACGGGTCGGGGACGAAACGCTCGGCGGTCAGGCCCGGCCGCCCCAGATAACCCCGCGCCACGCCGACCCCACCGACGCACAACTCCCCGACCGTGCCCAACGGCACCGGACGCGCCCCGGCGTCCAGCACCCGCACCACCACACCGGGCAACGGCGCACCGATCGGGACCACCCGCTCACCCCGGCCGTCCGGCACGGGGTGGACGGTCGTCCCGACGGTCGCCTCGGTGGGGCCGTACTCGTTGATCAGCCGGCCGGGCCCGAGCAGGGCGGTCGTCCGGTCCGCCAGCCGGCCGGGGAAGGCCTCGCCGGCGACGACCAGGACCTCGGCGAGTGCGGCGAGCTGCTCGTCGGTCAGCTGGTGGGTGAGCAGGTCCAGGTGGCCCGGGGTGAGCTTGACGAAGGAGAACGGGCCCGCGGCCGACAGGTCGGCGCCGAGGTCGGCGAGGTCGCGCTCCTGCGGCCAGAGCCAGAGGCGCTGCCCGCTCGCGAGCGGCGCCCAGAGGTTCGGGACCACCAGGTCGAAGGCGTGCGAGGAGAACAGCGGCGCACCACCGGTGCCGCGCTCGGCCAGCTCGGTGACCGCCCAGGCGAGGTGGTTGGCGAGGGCCCGGTGGGTGATCTGGACCCCCTTGGGGCGGCCGGTGGAACCGGAGGTGTAGATCACGTACGCGAGCCCATCGGGGTCGACCGACGGCAGCTCGGCGGACGGATCCGCCACGGACCCGCCGTCCTCCACGAACACCAGGTCCACCCCCGACAGACCCTCGGACAGACCCCGCCCGGTCAACACCACCCGCACACCCGCGTCCGCCAGCATCCACCCCGAACGCTCCACCGGACCCGACGGATCCAACGGCAGGTACGCCCCACCCGCCTTCCACACCGCCAACAGCGACACCACCAGGTCCGCACCACGACCCAACAGCACCCCCACCACCGACTCCGCACCGACACCCAGACCACGCAACCGCCACGCCAGCGCCGTCGACCGCCGGTCCAACTCCGCGAAACTCAGGGACACCCCACCGCAGACCACCGCCACCGACTCCGGCGAACGCCCCACCCAACCGGCGAACCGCTCCACCACCAGACCCGCCGTCAACTCCGCGGCACCAAGCAGACCCACGGCCGCACCGGACTCACCCGCCGACAGGAACACCGCCTCCGCATCACCCTCCGCATCCGCCGCCATCGCCTCCAGCACCGCCCGGTACAGCCCCGCCACCCGAGCCGCATCCACCCGCGAGAGCGCCCGGGTGCTGGTCTTGAGGCCGATGCGCTTCGACAGGGTGGTCACCGCGAGGTCGAACTCGGTGGTGCCGGGCGCCATCACGCTGCCCAGGTCGACGGATTCGCTCTCCAACCGCTCGAAGTCGACGTGGTTGAGCAGCACGTTGACGACGCGGCCGGCGCCGGCCAGCCGCTGCACCTCGGGCATCGGGAACCGCCGGTGCGACCAGAGCTCCACCTCGCGCGCGAACACCGAGCTCACCAGCTCGCGCCAGGTCCGCGTACCCCGCTCGAAGCCGAACGGCAGGGTGTTGAGGTGCATGCCGTAGACCCTGTCGGCGCCGGGTGCCTCGGGCCGGGTGTGCACGACGACCCCGCTGCTGAAACGGTCCTGGTCGGTGAGCAGGCTGAGCACCTTGCCGTGGGCGGCGACCAGGACGCTCTTGAACGAGGCCCGGGCGGCGGCGGCCAGGGCACGCAGGCCCTCTTCGAGGTCGCCGAAGGGCACCGACTCCCAGTAGTCCTCGACCGGCCGGTCCGGCGCGCCCCAGTGGGCGGGCAGTGCGAAGGCCGGGTAGCGCTCGACGTGCCCGGCCCAGTACCCGCGGTCCTCCGCCGACTCCAGCGCCCGCAGCTCCCCGGCGACGGCGTCGGCGTACCGGGTCGTGGGCCGCCGGTACGGGGCGGGCTCGGCGCCGCTCGCGAAGGCCCGGTAGCAGTCGAGCAGTTCCTTCACCAGGGAGTGGTAGCTCCACCCCTCGACGATCCCGTGGAACTCGGTGACGGAGAGCCACCAGCCGTCCTCGGCCAGGTGCACGGCCAGCCGCAGCAGCGGCGCGTGCGACAGGTCGAACAGCTCCGCCCGCTCGGCCCGCTGGAACTCCCTCAGCCGCTCCTGGAACTCCTCCCCGGACAGCTCCCGCAGATCCCGCACCACCACCGGAACGAGCGCCTCGGCGTGCACCAACTGCAAGGGCACCGCGTACGACTCCAGGTTGAAGGAGGTCCGCAGCACCTCGTGCCGCGCCACCACCACCCGGGCCGCGGCGCGCAGCGCGGGGAGCGAGAACGGTCGCTCGTCCCGGATCCGGCTGGTGGCGACGTTCTGGTAGTTGCTGCGGCGGTCCTCGGCGAGCAGGTCGACGGCCATGCCGATCTGGGCCATCGTCATCGGGTAGGCGTCGGCGAGGCCGGCCGGCAGCCGCTCCCGGTCGGCCTCCGTGATCAGCTCGTACGGCTCGACGGCCGGGTCCGGCAGGGCGGTCGTCAGCGCGGGGCGGTCGGCCAGCAGGGCGGCGAGGCCCGCCACGGTGCGGGCCTCGAAGACGTCGCGCACCAGGGCGTCGAAGCCCTCCGAGCGCAGCGCCCCGGAGAGCGCGACGGCCCGGATCGAGTCGCCGCCGAGGTCGAAGAAGCTCTCCGTCGTCCCGACCCTGGGCAGGTCCAGCACCTGGGCCCAGATCTCGGCGACCCGCTCCTCGACGGCGTTGCCCGGGGCGACGTACTCCTGGTGGGGCTCGATCCCGGGGGCGGGCAGGGCGCGCCGGTCGAGCTTGCCGTTGGCGGTCAGCGGCAACCGCTCCAGCGCCACGAACACCGACGGCACCAGGTGGTCCGGCAGCGTACGCGCCAACTCCTCCCGCAACTCCCCCGCACCCGGCAGACGCCCGCCCGAGGGCACCGCGTACCCCACCAGCCGGCCCTCGTGCACCACCACCGCGGCCTCCCGCACCGACGGCAGCGCCACCAGCGCCACCGCCACCTCCCCCGGCTCCACCCGGTGGCCCCGCACCTTCACCTGGTCGTCGATCCGGCCGAGGAACTCCAGGCTGCCGTCCGGCAGGCGCCGGGCCAGGTCGCCGCTGCGGTAGCGGCGGGCGCCGGGCGGGCCGTACGGGTCGGGGACGAAGCGATCGGCGGTCAGCGCCGGACGGCCCAGGTAGCCGCGGGTCACGCCGGCCCCGCCGACGTGGATCTCGCCGCGCGCACCGGTCGGCACCGGCCGGCCGTGCTCGTCCAGCAGGTGCAGGGTGAGGTCGTCGAGCGGGCGGCCGATCGGGTTCCCGGCCAGCGGGGACAGGTCCGCCCCGCCGACCTCGCGGTAGGTGGCGTGCACGGTGGTCTCGGTGATGCCGTACATGTTCACCAGGCGCGGCCCGGCCGGCCCGAACCGCTCCACCCAGGGCGCGAGGTCCGGCACGTCGAGCCGCTCGCCCGCGAAGACCACCGCGCGCAGGGCGAGCCTCGCCGGCCGGGGATCGCCGGCCGCGGCCGCCGCGACCAGGCCCCGGAAGGCGGAGGGGGTCTGGCTGAGGACGGTGACCCGCTCACGGAGCAGCAGGTCGAGCAGTTCCGACGGGTCGCGGTTGGTCTCCGGGTCCACCACCACCAGGCGCCCGCCGTGCAGCAGCGCGCCCCACATCTCGAAGACCGAGACGTCGAAGGCGTAGGAGTGGCAGAGCGACCACACGTCCTCGGGGCCGAAGTCGAGCCGGCGGCGCGCCGTGGCGAGCAGCCGGACGACGTTGCGGTGGGTGACCGCCACGCCCTTGGGCCGGCCGGTGGAGCCGGAGGTGTGGATGACGTAGGCGAGCTGACCGGGGTCGACCGCCGGCAGCACGGCCTCGGCGGGCTCGCCGGACTCCTCCGCGGGCGCGTCCAGGACGAGCAGCTCGCCGTCGTGCAGGGCGGACAGCCGTTCGGCGTGGGCCTGTCGGGTGATCAGGACGCGGGCGCCGGTGTCGCCCAGCACGTAGGAGATCCGCGCGTCCGGCACCGTAGGGTCCAGCGGGACGTACGCACCGCCCGCCTTCAGCACGCCGAGCAGGGCGGGCAGCAGTTCGGCGTCGCGGTCCAGGCAGACCGCGACCAGGTCCTCCGGGCCCACCCCGAGCCCGGCCAGTCGGCGGGCCAAGCGGTCGGCGGCGGCGTCGAGTTCGGCGTAGCCGAGGGTGTGCCCGCCGCTGACCACCGCGACGGCCCCGGGGGTGCGTGCCGCCTGCTCGGCGAAGAGCTCGTGCAGCGGGCGGGGCGTGTCGACGCGGTCCGCGGGCGGGGCGGTCAGCTCGGCCCGCTCGGTGGGGTCGAGCAGCTCCAGCGCGGACAGCGGGGTGTCCGGGGCGCCGGCGGCGCTGTCCAGCAGCCGCAGGAAGTGCGCCAGCAGCCGCTCGGCGGTGGACCGGTCGAACAGCTCGGTGGCGTACTCCAGGCGCAGCGGGAACGCGCCGTCCGCGGCCTCCTCGGCGACCAGTGCGAGGTCGAACCGGGCCTGCGGCCGGGCCGGCTCGACCTCAGCCGTGGCCAGCCCGGGCAGCCGGTAGTCGGTCACCGCCTGCTCGCGCAGGGTGAGGAACACCTGGAAGAGCGGGGTGCGGGAGCGGTCGCGCTCCGGCTCCAGCTCGGCGACCAGGGAGGCGAACGGCACCCCTTGGTGGTCGTACGCGTCCAGGACCGTCCGGTTGGTGGCCCGCAACAGCTCGGCGAAGGTCGGGTCGCCGTCCAGCCGGCCGCGCAGCACCAGGGTGTTGATGCCGTAGCCGATCAGGCCCTGGAGTTCGGGCCTGGTGCGCAGGTTGGTGACGGTGCCCACCGGGATGTCGGTGCCGCCGGTGCAGCGGGCGAGCAGGGTCTGGAAGGCGGCGAGCAGCACCGGGAACGGGGTGGTGCCGTGGGCCCGGGCCAAGGCGCGGACGCGGTCGGCGAGTTCGACCGGTATGCGGCCGAGGGCGGTGTCGCCCCGGTGACCGCGGACGGCCGGTCGGCGGCGGTCGGTGGGCAGGTCGAGCGTGCCGAGGTCGGCGAGCTGCTCGCGCCAGAACGCCAGGGCCTCCTCGGTGGGCCGGGAGTTCTCCCAGGCGGCGTAGTCGGCGTACTGCACGGCCGGCACCGCGTCGGCCGGCGCGTTGGCCCCCGCCCGGTCGGCGACGGCGCGGCGGTAGCCCTCGCCGAGCTCCTCGGCGACCAGCCGGGTGGACCAGGCGTCGCAGGCGATGTGGTGGGCGACCATGATCAGCACATGGTCGTCCGGGGCACGGCGCAGCAGCCGGCCGCGGATCGGCCACTCCTGCTCCAGGTCGAAGGGCCGCTCCGACTCGCGCGCGATGTGGGCGCGCACCGCCTCCTCGCGCTGCTCGGCGGGGAGGTGGCCGAGGTCGTCGACCGGCAGGTCGGGGGTCCCGGTCGGGTCGACCAGCTGGACCGGCTCCCGGCCGTCCAGGGCGTAGCGGGTGCGCAGGACCTCGTGCCGGTCGTGCAGCCGGCGCCAGGCCGCGCCCAGCGCGGTGACGTCGAGTTCGCCGCGCAGCCGCAGCACCACCGGGAGGAGGTACTCGGGGCTGCCGGGCTCCAGCCGGTTGAGGAACCACATCTGCCGCTGGCCGGCGGACAGCCGCAGCGGCCCGCTCCGGTCCGCCCTGCCGATGCCGCGGTGGCGGCCGCGCAGCTCGCCGCCGAGGACGCGGCGCAGGTACTCGGCCCGGAGCGCCTCGGAGCCGGTGGTGTCGGTTTCGGTGCCGGTCATGGTTCTCGGCTCTCCTCAGCTGTGGTGGGGCGCGGACGGGGAGGGCGGTCCGGCACCGGGTGCGCGGCCGTGCGGCAGGTCGTGGGCGGGGGTGCGGGCGGCCGCGGTCAGAACGTGGCGGCGATCTCGTCGTCGGTCATCCCGGCGACCCGGGCCAGGACGAGCTCCTCGACCGCGGTGGCCAGGCCGGTGACGGTGGGGGTCTCGAAGACCGCCCGGACCGGCAGGTCGATGCCGAACTCCTGGTGGACGGCGGCGATCAGGCGGATCGCGGTGATCGACGTCCCGCCGCTGACGAAGAAGTCCGTGTCCGCGTCGGGTTCGGTGCCGAGCAGCTCCGCCCACAGGGCCGCGATGCGCTGTTGCAGCGGTCCGCTCGGGGCGGTCCGGGTCTCCGGCGCGCCCGTCGCCCGGCCGGGCGCGGGCAGGGCGCGGCGGTCGAGCTTGCCGTTGGCGGTCAGCGGGAGCTCGTCGAGCGCCGTGAAGGTGGCCGGGACGAGGTAGGGCGGCAGCGTCCGGGCGCAGTGCTCGGCCAGCTCCCGCGCGGACGGCGCGGCGGCGAGGTCGGCCGGCCGGTAGTAGGCGGCGAGCGAGGGGTCCCCGCCGGCCGGCCGGTGCACCAGCACCGCGGCCTCGCGGACGGCCGGGTGCCGGGCCAGGGCGGACCGGGCCTCGGCCGGCTCGACCCGGTGGCCGCGGATCTTCGCCTGCTCGTCCAGCCGACCCAGGAACTCGACCGTTCCGTCGTTGAGTTGGCGCGCGAGGTCGCCCGAGCGGTACAGCCGGGCGCCGGGCTCCCCGTACGGGTCCGGGACGAAGCGCTCGGCGGTCAGCGCGGGGTGGCCGGTGTAGCCGCGGGCCAGCCGGCGTCCACCGATGCACAGTTCGCCCCGCGTGCCCCGGGGGACCGGCCGCAGCGCGTCGTCCAGCAGGTACACCGTGGTGTGCGGCAGCGGCCGCCCGATCGGCAGGATCCGGGTCGGCGGGCCGGCGGGCACCGGGTGGACGGTGGTGCCGACGGCGGCCTCGGTCGGTCCGTACTCGTTGATCAGCTCGGTGTCCGGGGCGAGGGCCCGCCAGCGCTCCAGGGTCTGCCGGGTGAACGGCTCCCCGGCGACCACCAGGACCGGGGCCAGCGCCGCGGCCTGCTCGGCGCTCAGCTGGTCGGCGATGATGTCGAGGTGTCCCGGCGTCAGCTTGAGGAAGCTGAACGGGCCGGTGCGGGCGAGCCAGTCGCCGAGGCGGGACAGCTCGGCGTCCGGGGGGAAGACCCGCACCGGCTGTCCGACCACCAGGGGCGCCCAGAGGTTGGGGACGACGAGGTCGAAGGCGTGCGAGGAGAACAGCGGCGCGCCGCCGCTGCCGCGGGCCGCGAGTTCGGTCGCCGCCCAGTCCACGTGGTCGGCCAGGCCCCGGTGGGTGATCTCGACGCCCTTGGGCCGGCCGGTGGAGCCCGAGGTGAAGATCACGTAGGCCAGCCGGCCGGCCTCCTCGGTACGGGCCGGGGCGGTGCCGGGCAGCTGTGCGACGGCCGCCGCCTCGGTGTCCAGCCGGACGGCTCCGGGGTGGTCGGCCGGGCCGGTGCCACCGGTACCGATCCAGGCGGCCGCGCCCGAGGCGCGGAGCACCTCGGCGATCCGTCCGGCCGGGTCGGCCGGGTCGACCGGGACGTAGGCGGCGCCCGCCTTCCAGACCGCCAGGAGGGCGGTGAGCAGCTCCGGTCCGCGTTCCAGCACGACGCCGACCCGGTCCTCGTCCCGGACGCCGGCCGCGCGCAGCCGGTGGGCGAGCCGGTTCGCGGCGGCGTCCAGCTCGGCGTAGCTCAGCACCCGCTCGCCCAGCAGCACGGCGGGCGCGGCCGGCGTGCGCCGGGCCTGTTCCTCGAAGCGGGCCGGGACGGTGGCCGGGAGACCGGCGGTTCCGGGCGCGTTCCACTCCACCAGCTGGCGGTGGAGCTCGGCCGGCGACAGCAGGTCCAGGGCCTCCAGCGGCCGCTCCGGGTCCGCCACCGCCGCGGTCAGCAGTCGGGTGAACCGGTCGGCCAGGGCGGCGACGGTGGCCGCGTCGAAGAGCGCGGTGTCGTACTCCAGCGCGCCGCGGTAGGAGCCGTCCGGCATCCGGCGCATGAACAGGGTCAGGTCGGTCTTGGCCACCCGCCAGGCGTCGGTGAACGCGGCCAGGTCCTCGTCGCGGTCGGCGACGCTGGTCCGCCCCTCGGTGTGCAGGTCGAAGGCGACCTGGTAGAGCGGGGTGCGGGAGAGGTCGCGCTCGGTGCCGAGCGCCTGCACCAGCTGCTCGAAGGGCAGGTCCTGGTGGGCGAAGCCCTCCCGGGCGAGGTCGCGCACCCGGTCGAGGGCCGCCGCGAAGCCGGCCCGGCCGTCCAGCCGGCAGCGCAGCACCAAGGAGTTGAGGAAGAACCCGACGGTGTCCTCGACCTCCGGCCGGGTGCGGCCGGGGACGGGGGTGCCGACCGGGACGTCCCACTGGCCGGTGTGGCGCGCCAGCGCGGCCGCGAACCCGGTCAGCAGGGCGACGAAGGGCGTCGCGCCGTGGGCCCGGCCGAGTGCGGTGAGCCGCCGGGCCTGCTCGGGCCCCAGCTGGAAGGCGTGGGCGGCGCCGCGCCCGTCGCGCTCGGCCGGGCGGGGCCGGTCGACGGGCAGGTCGAGGGTCGGCAGGCCGTCCAACGCGGTTCGCCAGTAGTCGAGTTCGGCCGCGAGCCGACCGTCGGTCAGCCGCCGGGCGGACCACGCCGCCCAGTCGGCGTACTGCACCTCGGGCCGGGTCAGGGTGCTCTCGCGGCCCTCGTGCAGGGCCGCGCACAGCTCGCGCAGCTCGCGCTCCAGGACGACCGTCGACCAGCCGTCGCAGCTGATGTGGTGCAGGGTCAGCAGCAGCAGATGCTCCTCGCCCTCGATCCGGGCCAGCAGCGCTCGCCAGAGCGGGCCGTGTCCGAGGTCGAAGCCGCGACGGAACTGCCGATCGAACAGCGTGGCGAGCCGCTCCCGGGTGGCGTCCTCGACCCGCAGCTCGACCTCCTCCGCCGGGCCGATCCACTGCCGGGGCTCACCGGCCTCCGCGGTGTAGCGGGTGCGCAGCGACTCGTGCCGCTCGGCGAGCAGCCGCAGCGCCCGGCGCACGGTGTCCGCGCCGGTGGCGGCCGGCAGCCGGACCAGCAGCGGGGCGACCCACTCGGTGCCGCCCGGCCGCAGCCGGTCGAGGAACCAGAGCCGCCGCTGCCCGGGCGAGAGCGGCAGCGCGCCGCCCCGCGGGACCGGGATCAGCGGCCCGCCGTCGGAGGGGTCCGCGGCCGCCGGGGTGAGCAGCCGGGCCTGCTCGGCCACGGTGGCGGCCGTGAACAGGCCGCGCAGCGGGACCGGCCCGCCGCCCGCCGCCCGCAGGCCCGCGGCCAGCCGGACCAGCTGGAGCGAGGTCCCGCCGAGCGCGAAGAAGTCGTCGTGGGCCCCGATCCGGTCCACCGACAGCAGCCCGGACCAGACCTCGGCGACGAGTTCCTCGGCCCGGTCGCGCGGGGCGGCGTACGGGGCCCGGCCCGCTCCCTCCGCCTCGGCCGCGGCCCGCAGCGCGGCCCGGTCGGCCTTGCCGGAGGCGGTCAGCGGGAACGCCGGCACCTCGCGCACGACGGCCGGCAGGTGGCTCTCCGGCAGCCGCCCGGCGAGGAAGGCGCGCAGCTCGCCGGGCGGGACCGGGCTGCGCAGCACGACGTGCGCGGCCAGCCGGACCCCGGTGGCGCCGGCCGGGGTGACGGGGGTGACGACGGCCGCGCCGACCCCGGGGTGGGCGGCGAGCACCGCCTCGATCTCGCCGGGTTCGATCCGGACCCCGTTCACCTTCAGCTGCCGGTCCAGCCGGCCGAGGTACTCCAGGGTGCGGTCCGGGCGCCAGCGGACCTTGTCGCCGGTGCGGTAGAGCCGGGCGCCGGGCGGGCCGTACGGGTCCGGGACGAAGCGCTCGGCGGTCAGCCCGGGCCGGCCGAGGTAGCCGCGGGCGACGCCGGGCCCGCCCGCGTGGAGCTCGCCGGGCACGCCCACCGGCACCGGGTGACCGGCCGGGTCGAGGACCAGGACCCGCATTCCGGTGATGGGCCGGCCGATCGGGACCGGCCCGGTCATCCGTGCGGGGTCGACGGGATGGGCGGTGACGTCGATGCTGCACTCGGTGGGGCCGTAGGTGTTCCAGAGCCGGACTCCCGGGCCGGTGCGGTCACGCAGCCGGGTCGCGAGTTCGGCGTGCAGCGGCTCGCCCGCGCTGAAGACCAGCCGCAGCGCGTCGCAGCCGCTCCAGTCGCCCTCGTCGACCAGCGACCGCAGCACGGAGGGCACCGCCTGGAGGACCGTCACCCGGTGGGCGGCGGCGGTGCGCAGCAGCGCCGCCGGATCGCGTTCGGTGCCGGGCGGCGCGACGACCACCGTGCCGCCGCCGGCCAGTGGGGCGAGGAACTCCCAGGCGGCGGCGTCGAAACCGATCGAGGTCTTGAACAGGACGCGGTCCGCCGGGCCCAGTTCGTGGGTGTCGACGGTCCAGGCGACCCGGCCGGCGATTCCGGCGTGCGTGACGGCGACCGCCTTGGGCCGGCCGGTCGAGCCGGAGGTGAGGACGGCGTAGGCGAGCCGGTCCGGGTCGGTGACGGCCGGGGCGACGGGCAGGAAGGCCTCGGACGGCCCGCGCAGTTCGGCGGGCGTCACCGGGCGGGCCCCGGCGGCCCGGACGGTCGCGGCGAGCGGCTCCTCGGCCAGCACCAGGGAGACGCCGGCGTCCCGGATCGACTCGGCCAGCCTGGCGGCCGGCAGGGCCGGGTCGAGCGGGAGGTAGGCGCCGCCCGCCCGCCACACCGCGAGCACCGCGAGCACCAGGTCCACGCCGCGGTCCAGCGCCACGCCGACCAGCCGGTCCGCACCGGCTCCGCGCGCCAGCAGCCCGCGGCAGGTGCGCTCGACGGCCCGGTCCAGCTCGCGGTAGCCGACCGTCCGGTCGCCGTCCACGACGGCGACCGCGTCCGGGGTGCGGGACATCTGCCGGGCGATGAGCTCCGGAAGCAGCAGAGGATCCATTCCGGTCGAACTCCTTCGGGCGATGGCGAGGCCGGGCCGCCGGCGGGGCGTCGGGCGCGAGCTCGGACCGCCGTGCCGCGCGGCCGGTCCCGGCACGGGCCGGGCCTGCTCCCGCCGAATCGCGGGCCGGACCGGCGGCGCCCGGTGGCAGCGCGTCACCGGACGCGCGGAACCCCCGACCCGACGGAACCAGAGCCTACGAACGGCCCTCCATAACCCGTCCATACCCCGGCTGGCGGCGCCGCGGCAGCCGGGCGGGGCCGTGGAGCGCCACGCCGGGCGCCACCGGGGTCCGGCACGGCGGCCGGCCCGACCGGGCCGCCCGGAACCGGTCCGGACCGGCACGGCCCGACGGTCCGTCAGGCCGAGGCGGGCGCGGCCGGGGGCGGCGGAGGCGGCGCCGGCCTCCACGGGCGGGGTTGCCTTCCGGCGGGCCGCTCGGGACGCGCGGGGGACGCAGGGCGCGACGACCCCGTCCTGATGTGACGTCAGGGCCTCGACGGCGAACGCGAGTCCGCCGCCCGGCCGGCCCGGGGTGGCCACCGCCGGGCCTCGGGGGCGGCGCCGGGGGCGCACCCCGGGGGGCCCGCCGCGGCGGCCCGTGGAGCGCAGCGCATGGTCGCTGATGGGTGACCTATAGCCGCGGTCATCAGGATGATCGGGACGGTTCGGTGGTCGGACCGCTCCACGTACCCAGGAGGCACGGGATGGTTCGGTCGATCCTAATCGTCGGAGGCGGCACGTCCGGCTGGATGAGCGCGTCGTACCTCAAGGCCGCCTTCGGCGACAAGGTGGACGTGACCCTGGTCGAGTCGGACCGCGTCGAGACGATCGGTGTCGGCGAGGCCACGTTCAGCACCGTCCGGCACTTCTTCGACTTCCTCGGCCTGGACGAGCAGGACTGGATGCCGGCCGTCTCCGGCTCCTACAAGCTCGCCATCCGCTTCGAGAACTGGCGCGGCGACGGCACGCACTTCTACCACCCCTTCGAGCGGCTGCGCGTCGCCGACGGCTTCAACCTCGCCGACTGGTGGCTGAAGCTGGGCGACGGGTCCAAGCGCTTCGACGAGGCCTGCTACCTGACCCCCCACCTGTGCGAGGCCCAGCGCTCCCCGCGCATGCTCGGCGGCGGCCTGTTCGCCTCGGAGCTGGACAGCTCGCTGGGCCGCTCCACGCTGGCCGAGCAGCGGGCCCAGTTCCCGTACGCCTACCACTTCGACGCCGCGCTGCTGGCCCGCTACCTGCGCGACTGGTCCACCGCCCGTGGCGTGAAGCACGTCGTCGACGACGTGGTCGACGTCGCCCGGGACGACCGCGGCTGGATCACCCACGTGACGACCCGCGAGTCCGGTGACCTCGCCGCCGACCTGTTCGTCGACAGCACCGGCTTCCGCGGCCTGCTGATCAACGGGGCGCTGGAGGAGCCGTTCATCTCCTTCCAGGACGTGCTGCCGAACAACCGCGCCGTCGCGCTGCGGGTGCCGCGCAACACCGCCCAGGACGGCATGCGCCCCTACACCACGGCGACCGCGATGGACGCCGGCTGGATCTGGACCATCCCGCTCTACAACCGGGACGGCACGGGCTACGTCTACTCGGACGAGTTCTGCACCCCCGAGGAGGCCGAGCAGACCCTGCGCGACTTCATCGGCCCGGACGCGGAGGGCCTGGAGGCCAACCACATCCGGATGCGGATCGGCCGCAACGAGCGCTCCTGGGTGAACAACTGCGTCGCCGTCGGCCTGTCCAGCGCCTTCGTCGAACCGCTGGAGTCCACCGGCATCTTCTTCATCCAGCACGCCATCGAGCAGCTGGTGCGCCACTTCCCGGACGAGAACTGGGACCCGACCCTGCGCGACGCCTACAACGAGCGGGTCGCCCACGTGCTCGACGGCGTCAAGGAGTTCCTGGTCCTGCACTACCGTGCGTCGGCCCGCGAGGACACCCCGTACTGGAAGGCCACCAAGACCCGGGAGATCCCGGAGGGTCTGGCCCGTCGCCTGGAGCTGGCCGACTCGACCCTGCTCGACCCGGCCACCATCTACCCGCACTACCACGGCTTCGAGGACTACTCCTGGGTCACGATGCTGATGGGCCTGGGCGCCGAGCCGGAGCGGGCGCGTCCCGCGCTGTCGCACATCGACCCGACCAGCGCCCTCGCCGAGTTCGAGCTGCTGCAGGCCGAGGCGGCCGAGCTGGTCAAGGCGCTGCCCAGCACCCGCGAGTACCTGACCAGCCTGCACGAGCAGGGCGACTCGTCGGCCGGCTCCGCCCCGGCCCAGTGACCGAGCCCGATCGCGCCGGTTCCGCCGGCGCGACCGTCTCCGAGCTGTTCAGAGACGAGTACCGGTCGCTGATGAGCAACTTCCCGACCGGTGTCACCGTGATCACCTCGGCACTGGAGGACGGCGAGCCGCAGGGGCTGACCTGCTCGTCCATGACGAGCGTGACGCTGTCCCCGCCGACCCTGCTGGTCTGCCTGGACACCAACAGCGTGACCATGGCCGTCGCCGCCCGCCGCGGTGCGTTCGCAGTGAACCTGCTGCACGCCCGCGCGGCCGGCACGGCCCGGCTCTTCGCGACCCGCAACGTGGACCGCTTCGCCCAGGTGCGCTGGCAGCGCACCCAGCACAGCGGACTGCCGTGGCTCGTCGACGACGCGCTGGCGGTGGCCGAGTGCGAGCTGGTCGACGTCCAGGTGGTCGGCACCCACGCCGTGCTGTTCGGCCAGGTCGAGGCGATCACCCTGTTCGACGAGGCGCCGCTGCTCTACGGCAGGCGGACGTTCGCGTCCTGGCCCCGGGAAGAAGAATGACCAACGACCTGCTGATCACCATGTTCACCTCGCTGACGGCGATCGCGGCGATCGCGCTGGTCGCCGGCGCGATCGCGCGGCGCCTCGGGCAGCCGGCGGTGGTGGGCGAGATCGTGGCCGGTGTGCTGCTCGGGCCGACGGTGGCACACGGCGCGCTGGCCTCGGCCCTGTTCCCGACCGAGGTCCGCGGCCTGCTCAGCGGCTTCGCCGACCTGGGCGTGGCCCTGATGATGTTCGTGGTCGGGCTGGAGTTCGAGCCCGGCGTCGCCCGCGGCTCGAACCGCAACATCCTCGGGGTCGCCGCCGGGGCCGTCCTGGTCCCGCTGGCCCTCGGGTGCGGGCTCGGGCTGGTGTGGACGCCGGGCGGACCGGTCGTCTCGGACGCCGGGTACGTCCTCTTCGTCGGCATCTCGCTCTCGGTGACCGCCTTCCCGGTGCTGGTCCGGGTGCTGGAGGACCGCCGGCTGCTGCAGACACCGGTCGGCCGGCTCTCGGTGACCAGCGCGGCGGTGTGCGACGTGGCGATCTGGGTCCTGCTGGGCCTGGACACGCTCACCGTGGCCGGGCAGACGCCCACCCGGCTGCTCCTGCTGCCGGTCTTCCTCGCCGTGCTGGCCTTCGTCGTCCGGCCGCTGTTCCGCCGCGCGGTGCGCGGCGGTGCGGCGCGGTTCGGCGGTGTCGACCTGGTCATGGTCGCGGTGGGGCTGCTGGCCTCCTGCGCGGTCACCCAGTGGATGGGCCTGGACTTCATCTTCGGGGCGTTCCTGTTCGGCATGTCCATCGCCGGCAGCGAGCAGCGGGCGAAGTCGGACGCCCGGGGCGAGAGCGTGCCCGGCGTCGTCGACCCCGAGGGGCCGAGCGGCTGGGCCGCCCGGCTGCGGCGCGAGGTCGAGCCGATCGGCGCCAAGCTGCTGATGCCGATCTTCTTCATCGTGGCCGGCTGGCAGGTGAACCTCGCCGCGCTGAGCCCGGCCGAGTGGCTCACGGCGCTCGGCGTGGTCGCGGTCGCGGTCCTCGGCAAGATCGGCGGCACCTACCTCGGAGCCAGGCTCACCGGAATCCCGAGCCGTCAGGCCACCATCCTCGGTGTCCTGATGAACACCCGCGGCCTGACCGAGCTGATCGTGCTCACCGCCGGCCGGCAGATGGGGCTCGTGGACGCCTCGCACTACACCGTCCTCGTGGTGATGGCGCTGCTGACCACCATCGCCACCGGGCCGCTGCTGACCCTGCTGGTCGGCAAGGTCGGCAAGCCCGGCCATCCGCTCGCCACGGAACCGCCGGCCCACACCGATCTCGTCGGCGCTGCCTCCGGACCGGCCGCCGAACACCGAGCACCCTGAGTCGCCCACCGGGGCGCCGCTGAGCGTGACCTCCGGCTCCCCCGCCCGAAAGTGGAGTCCCCATGCCTGCCGAATTCCATGTCGCCCAGGTCAACATCGGCCTGCCCGCGGTCCCCGTCGACTCGCCCGGGTTCCGTGACTTCGTCGAGAACTTCGATCCGATCAACCGCCAGGCCCAGTTCAGCAAGGGCTACGTGTGGCGGCTGTTCGGCGGGTCCTCGGACGGGCGCCGGGTGGTGGACTCGGTGTGGCCGGACGACCCGCGGGCCGTCGTCAACCTCTCCGTCTGGGAGACCCTGGACGACCTGCGCGACTTCGTCTACCAGGGGGACCACGCGACCTTCATGCGGCGGCGCAAGGAGTTCTTCGTCGCCATGCCGGAGGCCTTCCAGACGCTCTGGTGGGTCCCGGCCTGGACCGTGCCGACCGTGGAGGAGGCGCACGCCCGGCTGCTGCACCTGCGCGAGCACGGGCCGACGCCGCACGCCTTCACCTTCCGCAAGGTCTTCCCGCCGCAGGAGGAGAACTCCGCCGAGGGGTTCGCGGTCGAGGCCGGGGAGCAGCGATGAGCGGGCAGCGCCTGTCGGCCGCCCAGCTCGGCGTCTGGGCCGCACAGCGCCTCGACGCCACCGGGCGCCGCTTCGTCATCGCGGGCCACGCCGAGATCGGCGGGCCGGTCGACGAGGCCGTGCTCGGGCGGGCGTGGCGGCAACTGGCCGAGGAGTGCGGGGTGCTGCGGCTGCGCGCCGTCGCGCCGGACGGCACCTGGGTGAGCGTCACGGCCGAGGAGGCGGACGGCTTCGACCTGGTGGACCTCACCGCGGCCGCCGACCCGCGGGCGGCCGCGGCCGAGTGGATGCGGGCGGCCCTGCGTCGGCCCACCGACCTCGACCGGGGCCCGCTGTCCCGTGCCGCGCTGCTGCGGCTGGCCCCCGACCTGCACTTCTTCTACCAGCGGTACCACCACAGCGCGGCCGACGCGACCACGTACTCGATGGTCCTCGGCCGGCTCGGCGAACTGTATTCGGCGCTCGCCGCCGGGGAGACCCCCGGCGTGGGGCGCTTCGAGCCGTTCCCGGCGCTGGCCGGGGCGGACGCGGCCTACCGCGCCTCCGAGCAGTACGCGCAGGACGCGGCGTACTGGACCGGGCACTTCGCCGACCAGCCGCTGCCGAGTCGGCTCGCCATCCGTACCGCCCCGCCGGCCGGCGCCGACGCCTTCCCCCAACGGGTCAGCTGCAGCGGTGAGTTCGCCGCGCCGACGGTCCGCGCACTGCGCGACCTGGCCCGCGAGCGGCGCTCCGGCTGGCCCGTGGTGGTCACCGCGATCACCGCCGCCTACCTGGCCCGGATGACCGCCCGCGAGGAGGTCGTGCTGGGCCTGCCGGTGGCGGCCCGGACCTCCCCGGCCGAGCGGCGCGCCCCGGGCATGGCCAGCAGCACGGTGCCGCTGCGGATCACCGTGCCGGCCGGGGCGAGCCTGGCCGACCTGCTGGCCGCGGTGGGCGAGGAGTTCGCCGCCGCGCTGCGGCACCAGCGGTTCCGGCACGAGGACCTCACCCGCGCGCTCGGCCTCACCGGGGACGAGTTCGGCCTGGTCGGCGCGATGGTCAACTTCCTGCCCGCGCTGCCCGCCACCGCGTGGGCCGGCCTCCCGGTGACGGTGCACAGCCTGTCGGCCGGGCCCGCGGCCGACCTGACCTTCGGCATCGGCAGCCCGACCCCGGGCGGCGCCACGGTCGCCTGCGACGCCAACCCGGACTACTTCACCGAGGAGGAGGTGCGGGCGCACCGCGACCGCTTCCTGCGCTTCGCCGAGGCCGCCGCGGCCCGGCCGACCCTCGCGCTCGGCCTGCTGCCGCTGCTCTCCGGGCAGGAGCAGCGGGTCGTCCTCGGGGAGTGGAACGACACCGCGCGGGAGCCGGGCATCCGCTTCGTCGCGCGGACCGTCGCGGAGCGGGCCGCCGCCCACCCCGACGGCCTCGCGCTGGTCTCCGGGTCGGAGACCCTGACCTACGCGCAACTCGACCGTCGTGCGGAGGAGTTGGCCGCCGAGCTGGCCGCGCGCGGGGTCGGGCCGGAGGACCGGGTCGCGATCATGCTGCCGCGCTCGGTGGAGCTGGTGGTGGCGATGCTCGCCGTCCTGAAGGCCGGCGCCGCCTACGTCCCGGTGGACCCGGAGTACCCGGAGCAGCGCCGGGACCTGCTGATCGCCGACTCCCGGCCGGCCTGCGTCATCGACCGCACCGGCGCGGTGACCGGGCACGGCGGCGGCGCGGCCGGGCACGGCCCGCTGCCCGAGCACCCGGCGTACGTCATCTACACCTCCGGATCGACCGGCCGGCCCAAGGGCGTGGTGGTCTCGCACGCCGGCCTGTCGAACCTGATCGACGACCACATCGCCCGGTTCGGCTACGAACACGGCAGCCGGGCCCTGCAGTTCGTCTCCCCCAGCTTCGACGCCGCCGTGGCCGACATCTGGCCCGCGCTGGCCTCCGGCGCCTGCCTGGTGCTGGCCCCGGTGGGCCGCACGCTCTCCGGGACGTACCTGCACGACTTCCTGCGCGAGCAGCGGATCACCCACGCCGCGCTGCCGCCGGTGGTCGTCGCGACGCTGCCCGACGTCCCGCTGCCCGAGCTGCGGGTGCTGGTGGTCGGCGGCGCGGACTGCGCGCCCGAGGTCGCCGAGCGCTGGTCGGCCGGGCGCCGGATGTTCAACGCCTACGGCCCGACCGAGGCGACGGTGACGGCCTCCTGCAGCGCGCCGCTGGCCGGCCGGGTGAAGCCGTCGATCGGCATGCCCGTCCAGAACGCCCGGGTCTTCGTCCTCGACGACGAACTGCAGCCGGTGCCCGCCTGGGTGCCGGGTGAGCTGTACGTGGCGGGCACCGGCCTGGCCCGCGGCTACCTGGACCGCCCGGGGGCGACGGCGGAGAAGTTCCTGCCCTGCCCGTTCGGCCCGGACGGCGCCCGGATGTACCGCACCGGGGACCTGGCCCGCCGCCGCGCGGACGGCACCCTGGAGTACCTCGGCCGCGCCGACGCCCAGATCAAGCTCCGCGGCTTCCGGATCGAGCCGGGCGAGATCGAGTCCGTCCTCGCCCGTGACGGGTCCGTCGCCAACGCGCTGGTGGTCGCCGCCGCCGGCGGGACCCGGCTGCACGCCTACGTGGTGCCCGACCACGGTGCCACCGTGGACACGGCGGCCCTGCGCCGCCGCGCGGCCCGCTCGCTGCCCGACTTCATGGTCCCGGCCGCGATCGTGGTCCTGGAGGCCTTCCCGCTCACCCCGAACGGCAAGGTCGACCGCGCCGCGCTGCCCGAGCCCGACTTCGCGCGGCCCGAGGCGGCGGACGCGGCGCCGGCCACCGGGGCCGAGGCGGCGCTGTGCGCGGCCTTCGCCAAGGTGCTGGGCGTGCCGCGGTTCGGCGTGGACGAGTCCTTCTTCGACCACGGCGGCGACTCCATCCTGGCCCTCCAGGTCGTCTCGCTGGCCCGGGAGGCCGGGGTCGGCCTCTCCCCCGCCGACGTGTTCCGCCACCGGACCCCGCGCGAACTCGCCGCGGTCGCCCAGGCCGAGGAGGCCCCGGCCGAGCCGGTCGCCGAGCCGTACGGACCCGTCCCGACGACGCCGGCCCTCGCCTGGTTCGGCGAGGTGACCGGGTGGAAGCACGGGGTGTCCGGCTTCAACCAGTCCGTGGTGGTGCGGGTGCCGCGGGAGGCCGACCGGGCCTCGCTGTGCGCCGCGCTGCAGGCCGTGGTGGACCGGCACGACGCCCTGCGGGCGGTGCTGGTCCACGGCGACGGCGGCACGCCCCACCTGGAGGTCCACGAGCCCGGCCGGTACGAGGTCACCGACTGCCTGACCGCGGTCGACGGCCCGGCGACGCCGCGGGCCCTGGACGAGCAGACGGTCCTCGCCCGCGAGCTGCTCGCCCCCTGGCTGGGCCGGATGCTGCGGGCGGTCTGGTTCGACGCCGGCCGCGAGCGGGACGGCAGCCTGCTACTGATGGCCCACCACCTGGTGGTCGACGGGGTGTCCTGGCGCGTCCTGCTCGCCGACCTCGCGGCCGCCTGGGAGGCGGTCTCGGCCGGCCGCCGGCCCGAACTGCCCCCGGTCCGCACCTCGCTGCGGGACTGGGCGCACCGGGTGAACACGTCCGCCGCCGACACCGCGTCGGAGGCCGACCACTGGCGCGAGGTGCTGCGCACCCCCGATCCGCGGATCGCCGGGCGCGCCCTGGACCCGGCGGTCGACCTGGCCGGCCGCGCCCGGCACCTGCACGTCGAGCTGCCCGCCGACACCACCCGCCGGCTGCTGGTGGGCATCCCGGCGGCCTTCCGCGCCGGGCCCGAGGACGTCCTGCTGACCGGGTTCTCGCTCGCCCTCGGCGGCTGGCGGGAACTGCGCGGCGGTCCGTCCGGCAACGAGGTCCTGATCGACCTGGAGGGCCACGGCCGGGACCGGCTGCCGCCCCCGGCCGACCTCTCGCGCACCGTCGGCTGGTTCACCGCGATCCACCCGGTCCGGCTCGACCCGGGCCCCGGCACGGACCTCGCCCGGGCGCTCAAGCGGGTGAAGGAGCAGCTGCACGCGCTCCCCGCCCGGGGCACCGGCTTCGGCCCGGCCAAGTACCTGGCGGGCGCCTTCCCCGACGCCCCGACCCCCCGGATCGGCTTCAACTACCTCGGCAGGTTCGCCATGGACACGGGCGGGCCGTGGAGCCTCGAACCGGACCCGCGGACCCCGGGCTCGGGCGCCGATCCCGCGATGCCGTTCGTCCACGAGATCGAGGTCAACTCGATCGCCCACGAGGACGCGGACGGCCTGCGGCTGCGGACGGTGTTCTCCTGGCCGGAGGAGCTGTTCGGCGAGGACGACATCCGCGCCCTGGCCGACTCCTGGCTCGCCTCGCTGGACCGGCTCGCGGCCGCCGCCGAGGACCCGGGCTTCCGCGGCCGCACCCCCTCGGACTTCCCGCTGGTCCCGCTGGACGCCGCCCGCCTGGACCGGCTGGAGCAGGAGCGGCCCGACCTCACCGACATCTGGCCGCTGACGCCGCTCCAGCAGGGGCTGCTCACCCAGACCCTGCTGGACGGGGACGGCGAGGACGCGTACGTCGCCCGGCTGACGCTCGACCTCGAAGGCCCGCTCGACGCCCCCCGGCTGCGCCGGGCCGCCGAGCGGCTGGTCGAGCGGCACCCGGCGCTGCGGGTCGCCTTCGACTGCCCGGACGACGCCGAGCCGCTCCAGGTCGTCTGCGCCTCGGCCGTGCCGGGCTGGCGGCTGGTCGACCTCTCCGGGCACGACGACGCGGGCCGCGCGGCGGCCCTCGCCGAGCTGGAGGCGGAGCTGGAGCGGGTGCGCTTCGACCTCGCCGACCCGCCGCTGCTGCGGCTGGTGGTGGTCCGGCTCGACGCCGACCACCACCGGGTCCACCTGCTCAACCACCACCTGCTGTGGGACGGCTGGTCGACCCCGGTGCTGCTCGCCGACCTGTTCTCGCTGTACGAGGGCCGGGAGAGCCCGGAGGCCGCCCGCGAGAGCTCGCCGGCCGGGTACCTCGGCTGGCTGGCCGGACAGGACCGGGACGCGGCGGCACGGGCCTGGTCCTCGGCCCTGGCCGGACCGGCCGAGCCCACCGTCGTCGCCCCGCAGGCCGCCGGCCTCAGCACCGTCCGCCAGGACCAGCTGCGCACCGAGCTGTCGGCCGAGCTGACCGCGGAGCTGACCGGGCTCGCCCGCACCCGCGGTCTCACCGTCAACACCCTGGCCCAGGGCGCGTGGGCGGTGGTGCTCGGCGCGATCGTCGGCGGCGAGGACGTCGTCTTCGGCACCTCGGTGTCCGGGCGCCCGCCCGAGCTGCCCGGGATCGCGCGCGCCGTCGGGATGTTCACCAACACGGTGCCGGTCCGGGTCCGGATGGATCCGGCCGAGCCCGCCGTCGACATGCTCACCCGGCTCCAGCGCGAGCAGACCGAGCTGCTCGACCACCAGTTCCTCGGCCTCGCCGAGATCCAGCGCGCGGCCCGCGGCCGGACCCTGTTCGACACGACCATGGTCTGCCTGAACTACCCGCTGGACCCGCAGGCCCTGGACGCCCGGCTGAGCGACGTCCGGCTGACCGCGCTCGACGGGCACGACGGGACGCACTTCCCGCTGCGCCTGGTGGTCATCCCCGGGGCCCGGCTGCGCCTGTGGCTCGGCCACCGCCCCGACGTCTACGGCACGGACGAGGCCCAGGACGTGCTGGACCGGGTGGTCCGCGTCCTGGAGGGCCTGGCGGCCGACCCGGAGCGGTCGGTCGACTCGCTGGACCACCTGCCGACGGCGTACGGCTTCGTCGATCTCGCCCAGTGGGGCGGCTATGGAAACGTGGTCGGATCCGATGACTGAACCGCAGAACGCGACCGCCCTCGCCGCGGAGATCGACGTGCTCCTGGGCGGGGCCGCACCGGTGCTCGCCGAGCTGGACCGCGCGTCCGCCTACCCGCTGACGCAGCTCGCCGGCCTGGACGAGCTGGGGCTGCCCGCCCAGTACGTGCCGCGCGAGCACGGCGGCCGGCTGGAGAGCCACCAGGAGCTGTTCGAGCTCTGGCGGGCGATGGGCCGCAACGACCTGTCGGTCGCCGTGGCGCACGCCAAGACGTACCTCGGCTCGATCTGCGTGTGGATCGCGGGCTCGCCCGAGCAGGCCCGCGGCCTGGCCGGGGCGGTGCTCGGCGGCGCACGGGTCGGCTGGGCCCTGACCGAGCCCGGCCACGGCGCCGACCTGCTCGCCGGCGAGCTCACCGCCGTCCCCGAGGACGGCGGCTGGCGCCTCGACGGCACCAAGTGGCCGATCAACAACGCCACCCGGGGCCGGCTGCTGTCCGTCCTGGCCCGCACCGACGAACGCGGCGGCGGCCGCGGCTTCGGCCTCTTCCTGGTGGACAAGGACGAGTTGGCGCCCGGTTCGGCGACACCGCTGCCGAAGGTCGACACCCTGGGCATCCGTGGCGCCGACATCAGCGGGATCCGCTTCGACGGCGCACACGTCGGCGGGTCCGCGCTGATCGGCGCACCGGGCGGCGGCGCGGAGACCGTCCTCAAGGCCCTCCAGCTCACCCGGACGATGTGCGGCGCGCTCTCGGTCGGCGCGACCGAGCACGCCCTGCGGCTGGCCACCCGGTTCGCCGCGGAGCACCGGATCCAGGGGCGGCCGCTGGTCGAGCGGCCCTTCGTCCGATCACTGCTCGCCCGCGGCGCCGCCACCCTGCTGGCCGTCGAGGCCGCCGGCGTGGTCGGCAGCCGGGCGGCGCACGCCCTCACCGGCGAGATGAGCGTGGTGTCCGCCGTGCTCAAGGCGCTCGCCCCGACGCTGGCCGACGACGTGCTCGGCCGGCTCGGCGACTTCCTCGGCGCCCGCTCGCTGCTCACCGAGCTGCACGAGCACGGCGCCTTCCAGAAGCTCGCCCGGGACCACGCCGTGCTCGCCATCTTCGACGGCAGCACCCCGGTCAACCGGCACGCGCTGATCAACCAGTTCGCGGCGATCGCCGCCGGGCACGCCGCCGGCACCGCCGACCGGGACGGCCTGGCCGTGACGGCCGGGCTCGCCGCGCCGCTCGCCGCCGTACCGTGGGCGCAGCTGCGCGCGGCGAGCCGGCGCGGGTGCAGTGTGGTGGCGTCCGCCCGGACCACCCTGCCCGCGGTGGACGCCGCCCGGAACGCCGAGCTGTCGGCGCTCGCCCGGCACACGGTGGACGCCGCGGACCGGGTCTGCGCGGCCATGGCCGGCGTCCGCCCGAACCGCCGGCCCGCGATGTACGCCCACGACCTGGCCCAGCAGTACGAACTCTGCTTCGCCGCCGCGGCCGCCCTCCACCTCTGGACGGCGAACCACGCCGCCGCCCGGGAGGCGCGGCCCTGGGCCGGAGAGCTGTGGCTCACCGGGGCGCTGCGCGACATCGTCCGCCGGCTCGACCCGGAACTCTGCGGTGACGCACCGCGGTTCGCTCCGGCCTGGCACGAGGAGCTGGACGACCGGCTGGTCGACTGGCTCCTGCGGGCGACGGAGCGGCCCGGCCCGATCTCGGCCTTCGGATTCGTACGGCACTCGGAGGGTTCCCATGGCTGACCGCGTGTCCGCCCTCGAAGACCTGCTCGGCGACCCGTGGCAGGAGACCAACCCGACCGGCTTCCGGGCGCTGCTCGCCGCCGACGGACGCGAGGAACAACTCGCCGCGGCCACCGAGGCCCTGGACGGTTTCGGATTCAACCGCGAGCTCGTCCCGACCGCGCTCGGCGGCCGGCTCGACTCCCTGGAGCGGCTCGTCGCGGCCGCCCGGGTGCTCTGGCGGCGCGACCCCGGCCTCGGCGTCGGCTACGCCGGCAGCTCCTACCTGGCCGCCGTCCACGTGTGGGCGGCCGGTGACGAGCCGCAGCGGCGCGCCATGGCGGACGCGCTCGCCGCGAACAAGCGCTTCGCCATCGTCTACAACGAGCTCGACCACGGCAACGACCTCGCCGGCGCCGCCTTCCGTGCCACCGCCGTCCCCGACGGCTGGCAGCTGCGCGGACGCAAGGACGTGGTCACCAACCTCGGCACCTCCGACGGCATGGTGGTCTTCGCCCGCACCTCGGACCGTCCGGGCAGCCGCAGTCACAGCCTGTTCCTGCTCCCCGAGCTGGACCGCGCCTCGGAGCGGCTGCGCCCCGGGCCGCGCTACCCCAGCAGCGGTCTGCGCGGCGTGCACCTGGGCGGCGCCGAGTTCCTCGACTACCCCGTCCCGGCCGACGCGCTGCTCGGCGCCCCCGGCCAGGGCCTCGAACTGGGCCTGCGCAGCTTCCAGGTGACCCGCACCACGCTGCCGGCGATGTTCCTCGCCGCCGCGGAGAGCTGCCTGCGGGTGACGCTCGGCGCGGCCGAGGAGCGCCGGCTGTACGGGTCGTCCATCGTGGCGCTGCCGTACGTGCGGTCCTCGATCGCGCGCGCCGCCGCCGACCTGCTGGCGGCCGACGCGCTGTGCGCGGTCGCGGTCCGGGCGCTGCACCTCCTGCCGGGGCAGGCCCCGCTGCTCGCCCCGGCGGTCAAGTACCTGGTCCCGCAGCTGCTCAAGGACGTCGTCGAGTCGCTGCGGATGGTCCTCGGCGCGCAGTCGTACCTGCGCGAGGGGCCCGCGGCGATCTTCCAGAAGCTCGCCCGCGACCTCACCCCGATCGCGTTCATGCACGCCTCGCGCAGCGCCTGCCTGACCGGCCTGCTGCCGCTGCTCCCCCGGCTGGCGCAGCGCTGCTGGCTCGGCGCCGACGCCGAGCCGGGCGGGGCCGGGCTGTTCCGCCCCGGCGCGCCGCTGCCGCCGATGGACTTCACCGCGCCCGGGCTCGGCATCCCCCGGGCCGACACCGCCGCGGCGACCCTCGCCGCCGTCGCCGGACAGCCCGGCGGCGGGCTGCCCGCCCGCTTCGCCGCCCACTTCCGCGACGAACTCGCCCGGCTCCGTGACCAGTTCACGGCCCTCTCGCCGCGGGACACCACGCTCGACGCCGCACCTGCCGTGTTCGAGGCCGCGCACCGCTACACCGTCGTCCTCGCCGCGGCCGCCTGCCTGGGCGTGTGGCGGCACGCGGACGGCGACGCGGGGTCGGGCCTCGGCGACGACCTGTGGGTCTCGGCGGCCCTCGACCGCCTGGCCGCCCGCCTGCCGGGCCGCCGGCCGATCGGCGCCGAGGAACGCACCGAACTCGAAGAGGCCCTGTTCCGGCAGACGGCCGGCCTGCACCGGGCCGGGCGCCCGCTCGACCTGACGGGGCGTCAGTGAACTCCGGAAACCTAGGAAGAACCATGACAACCAGCTCGCTCAACTCGCCCAAGTCCCTCCCGGAGACGACCTCCTGGCTCATCGAGCGGGTCGCCTACTACGTGCAGCTGCCGCCCGGGGACGTCGCCGCCGACGTCCCGCTCGCCAACTACGGCCTCGACTCGGTCTACGCGTTCTCGCTCTCCGCCGACATCGAGGAGGAGTTCGGCGTGCCGGCCGACCCCACCCTGCTGTGGGACTTCGAGACCGTCACGGCGCTCGCCGAGTACCTCGTGAACGGTGGCGGCCAGGAATGACCGCCCCGGTCATGCAGGGAATCACGGAGACCATCGGCGGCACTCCCCTGGTGGAGCTGGACGGCCTGGTACCGGGCTCCCGCTCGCGCGTGTTCGCCAAGCTCGAATGGTTCAACCCCGGCGGCAGCATCAAGGACCGCACCGCGCTGGAGATGCTCTCCGCCCGCATCCGCTCCGGCGAGCTGGACCCGGCGAAGACCACCGTCGTCGAGTCCAGCTCGGGCAACCTCGGCGTGGGCCTGGCCCAGCTGTGCCGCTACTACGGCATGCGGTTCGTCTGCGTCGCCGACATCCGCACGGTACGCAGCAACCTCGCGCTGATCGAGGCGTACGGCGGGCGGATCGAGATGGTCGACCAGCCCGACCCGGAGACCGGTGAGTTCCTCGCCGCCCGGCTGCGCCGGGTGCGGGAGCTGGTCGCCTCCGGCCCGCACGTCTACTGGCCCAACCAGTACGGCAATCCGCTCAACCCGCGCGCGCACGAGCGCACCATGCGGGAGATCGCCGAGCAGCTCGACCACAAGGTGGACTACCTGTTCGCCGCGGTCAGCACCTTCGGCACGCTGCGCGGCTGCGCCCAGTACATCCAGCAGAGCGGCATGTCCACCAAGGTGATCGCGGTGGACGCGGCCGGCAGCGTCATCCTCGGCGGGCAGCCCGGGCGCCGGCTGCTGCCCGGCCACGGCGCCGGGGTGCGCTCGGCCCTGGTGGACCTCTCGCTGGTCGACGAGGGGATGCGGGTGACCGACCTCGAGTGCGTGGCGGCCTGCCGCCGTACGGTGGCGCGCACCGGCGTGCTCGCCGGCGCCTCCTCGGGCGCGGTGGTGGCGGCCTACGAACGGCTCGCCCCGAAGCTGCCGGACGACTCGACCAGCGTGCTGTTCTTCCCGGACAGCGGCGAACGGTACCTGGACACCGTCTACGACGACGCCTGGGTGGCCCGCAACCTCGGCGAGGTCCCGGATCCCCCCGGGCTCGACTGAGCACGACGAAGGCGCGGTCCCCTCCCCCGGGGACCGCGCCTTCGTCGTCGTCGCGTCGGGGACCGGCCTCAGGCCGGCAGCAGTCCGCGCACCTCCGGGGACAGGTCGGCGAAGACCGGCTCCAGGCCGCCCGCCAGGAACAGCGAGCGCATCGTGCCGCGCTGGATCTTCCCGCTGGTCGTCCGGCGGACGGCGCCGCGGCGCAGCAGCACCACGTCGCGCAGCGGGGAGCCCAGCACCCCGGTCAGCTGCTTGCGGACGGCCGCGACCAGGGCGGGGAACTCCTCCGGCGAGGCCCCGGGGCTGATCTCGTGCGCCAGCACCACGCGCTCCTCGGGGACCTGCACCGCGAAGGCCGCGCCGACGAAGCCCGCCAGCAGCGGGTGGGCCGTGCGCGCCTCGTGCTCGACGTCCTGCGGGTAGACGTTGCGGCCGCGGATCACCATCACCTCCTTGAGCCGGCCGGTGATCACCAGCTCGCCCTCCCGCACGCTGCCGAGGTCACCGGTGCGCAGCCAGCAGGTGTCGTCGGCGGAGTCCGCCAGGCGGGCCCGGAAGGTCTCCTCGCTGATCCCGGGCCGGTTCCAGTAGCCCCGTCCGACGCTCTCGCCCCGCACCCAGATCTCGCCGGTCCCGCCCGGCGCGCAGGCCAGGCGGGTCACCGGGTCGACGATCTCCAGCTCGAAGCCGACCGGCAGACCGCAGCCGGCGAGTTCCCGGCCGCCGTCGGTGGTGAGGAGCGCGGGCCGCCGGCGCGGCGGCTTGGTCGAGACGTACACGGTCGCCTCGGCGAGGCCGTAGCCGGGCGCCATGGCCTCCGGGGCGAAGCCCGCGCCGGCGAAGTGCTCGGTGAAGGCGCGCAGCGTGGGCACGTGGATGGGCTCGGAACCGTTGATGACGCAGTGCAGGCTGGACAGGTCGAAGGTCTCCGCCTGCGCCTCGGGGACCAGCCGCACGCAGATGTCGAAGGCGAAGCTCGGAGCCGCGCTCACGCCGATCCGGTGCCGGTCGATCAGCCGCAGCCAGGTGGCCGGCCGCTTGACGAAGCTGGTCGGCGGCATCAGCACCATGGTGGCCCCGGACAGCACCGCGGAGCTGAGCATCGCGAACAGGCCCATGTCGTGGTGCATCGGGATCCAGCCGCCGAAGACGTCGTCCTGGCCGGCGCCGTTGGCCCGGCAGAACAGCTCGGCGTTGGCGAGGATGTTGCCCTGAGTGACCATCACGCCCTTGGGCTCGCCGGTGGAGCCCGAGCTGTACTGGAGAACGCCGAGGGTGTCCCGGCCGACCTCCGGCAGCGCGGCCGGCTCCTGGGCCGCGGTCTGCGCGGCGGCCCCGGTCTCCACGGCGCAGCCGTCGAGACCGGCCTGTGCGACCGTCTCGGCGAGGCCCCGGACCTCGCCCTCCTCGGTGAGGACCAGCGCGGGCTCGCAGTCCCGGAGGATCTGCTCGATCCGCGCCCGCCCCTGCGCCGAACCGCCGGGCGGCGGCACCGGAACGGCGACCATCCCGGCGGTCAGGCAGCCGAAGTAGGACTCGACGAAGTCCACGCCGCTGGGCAGCGCGAGCACGACCCGGCTGCCGGGCGCCAGCCGGGCGGCCAGGTGACGCGCCGAACGCTCGACCCGGGCGAGCAGTTCGGCGTGGGTGTACACCTCCTCGCCGTCCGGTCCGCCGTCCGGCGAGACGATCAGGGCCGGGTGCTCCGGCCGCCGCCGCGCGCGGTCGGCGAGGGCGTCGGGGACGTTCCGGTAACCGGAGAGGTCCACGGTCATGGCTTGCTCCCTTGGTCCGTCCACTGCCGCAGGGCCTGGGCCAGGACCTGTGCCAGGGGTTCGGGATTCTGCTCGAAGTAGAAGTGGCCGCCCTCGAAGCCGTGCACGGCGAAGGATCCGAGCGTGTGCCGGGACCAGTGCGCCGCGTCCTGCTCGGTGAAGGCCTCGTCCGCGTCGCCGACCAGGACGGTGAGCGGACAGGCCACCGGCGGCCCCGGGGCGAAGCGGTAGCGCTCGCTCATCAGGAAGTCGTTGCGCAGGATCGGCGCCGAGAGTTCCCACAGGTCGGGGTGGCGCAGCAGTTCGCTGCCGGTACCGCCGAGCCGGTCGACGGCCAGCCGGATCTCCTCGTCGCTGAACTCCAGCCCCATCGGTGTGATCCGGTCGGGGGCCTTGCGGGCCGAGACGAACAGCGCGGTGAGCGGCGAGGGGTAGCGGGGCCGCAGCCGGCGCGCCACCTCGTAGGCGACGGTCGCGCCCATGCTGTGCCCGAGGAAGGCGGTGGGCGGCCGGCCCAGGCCGGGGGTGAGGAGCTCGGCGAGGAGGTCGGCGAGTTCCTCGAGATCGGCGACGAACGGGTCCGCGAAGCGGTCCTGCCGGCCCGGGTACTGGACCGCCAGCACCTCGATCTCGGGCGCGAGCAGTTCGGCCAGCTCCCGGAAGGCGCTGGCCGTCCCGCCGGCGTGCGGGAAGCAGACCAGCCGGGCGCGCGCCGCGGTACCGCGCGGGACGAAGCTGCGCAACCAGGACGACTGCGCGGCTCGCGGGAAGGGTCTCAACTCGCCCGGGCCCCGGCGTCGGAGTCGGGCACATGGCCCTCGGTCATCGCGACCGCGATCTTGCGCGGGCCGGTGAACGGCTCGCGCGCGTGCGCCGCCAGCATGTTCTCGACGATCAGGATGTCGCGCTGCTGCCAGTCGAAGCGCGTGGACGCGGCCCGGTAGCAGTCGCGCAGGTGCGCGGTGACGTCGGCCGGGATCGGCGTGCCGTCACCGAAGTAGGTGTTGCTCGGCATGTCCTCCTCGTCGAACAGCGCGAGCAGGCCCTCCTGGACGTCCGGCGCGAGCGTCGTGTAGTGGAAGAAGGTCGCGTGGTTGAACCAGACCTCCTCGCCCGTGTCGGGGTGGCGGTGGATCGCCTTGCGCACGGCCTTGGTGCGCAGCCCGTCCGCGCCGCGCCACTCCACCGTGAGGCCGCTGCGCTCGGCGTGGGCCTCGACCACGGCGCGGTCATCGGTGTTGAACACCGAGCGCCACGGCACGCCGAAGCCCTCGTGGAAGTTGCGCACGACCATCCAGCCCTTGCGGGCGAACTCCTCGCGCACGCCCGGGTCGATCGCCCGGTGGACGGCCCGGATGTCGGCCAGCGGCGTGGCGCCCCGGGTCTCCGGCGCGGTCTCGCAGTAGAACCACAGCAGCCGCGGCCAGGAGGCCTGGTAGGAGTTCTCGTTGTGCAGGAAGATCTCCTCGTTCGGCGGGTAGTCCGTCGAGGTGTAGACGTTCCCGAGGATCGAGTGCCGCGGCGAGGAGCGCTCGTTGTAGACCAGCGGGTCCCCGGAGAGGGTCCGCACGGCCTCCTGGAAGCCCGCGACCCCGTCGATCGGGAAGCCGCGCAGCAGCACCGCGCCGTGCTCCAGCAGCTTCCGGCGGATCAGGGGGCGCTCGGCCTCGAACACCTCCCGGGGGGCGCGGCTGTCCGTCCCGGCCTCGACGACGTATGCCAGGGTGTTGTCAGTCATGGTGCGGTTTCCTCACGCCTCGTCGGTTCCGGACATGGCCACCAGCACGCGGCGCGGGCCGTCGAAGGGTCGCCGGCCGTGCCCGACCAGGACGTTGTCGATCAGCAGCAGGTCCCCGACGTGCCAGTCCACGTCGACCGCCTTCTCCAGGCCCAGGTCGCGGATCGTGGTGACGTACTCGTCCGGGATCGGACTGCCGTCGGCGAAGGTGGCGGACTGCGGCAGGTCCTCGGGCGGCATGATCTGGGTGAGCGCCCGCGCGGTCGCGTCGCCGAGGCCCGCCGGGTGCCACTGGTCGGCCTGGTTGAACCAGACCTCGGCGCCGGTCACCGGGTGACGGACGAAGGCCGGGCGCAGCTGCTCGACGTGCAGGCCGCCGTCCGAGCGCCACTCCCAGGTGGCGGCCGAATCGGCCAGGAAGGCCTCGACCTCGCCGCGGTCCTCGGTCTCGAAGGTCTGCTGCCAGCTCTTGCCCAGGCCGTAACCGCCGTGCAGGTTCTGCTGGTAGCGCACGCCGCCGGCGAAGGCCTCGCGGATCTCCGGGCCGACCGACTCCAGCCACAGCTCGCCGTCGATCACCGGGGTCGCGCCGCCGGAGCCGGGTGCGGTCTCACAGTAGAAGGCCAGCCGGGTCGGCCAGCGCGAGGCGTACGACATCTCGTTGTGCATCGAGATGGCCAGCGCGGCCGGGTACTCGGTCGAGGTGTAGACGTTGCGGCCGACCTTCGTGCGCGGCGAGTTGCCGTGCACGTAGGCGAGCCGGTCCGGCAGCAACGCGTCGAGCACGTCGTCGAGTTCGCCGGGCGCGACGCCGAACCCGCGCATCACCAGCGCCTTCTCGGCGGTCAGCAGCGCGGCCAGGTCGATCCCGCGCAGGTACTCGACCAGCGCCGCCGCGTTCGCGGCGGTGCCGGTCTCGTCCGGGTTGAGCTCCCGGGGCTTCCAGTTGTGATTCACGTCCGTCCCTTCAACATGTGCCGGCGGGCACCGACTCCACGCTCCGCCCACCGCCTATAGGCCCTCTGCATCGTGTCCGGCGCCCGGACCGACCGCTGCTACTTGAGCGGCTCCCGGCCGGAGCGGACCGCCGGGCTCACCGCGGCGATCAGGGCGAGCAGCGCCATGAAGCCGGTCGCCACGCCGATCGTGGTGGTGAGTCCGGCGTGGGCCAGCGCGAAGCCGGCCGCCACCGCGCCCAGCGAGTTGGTGCCGGAGGAGAGCAGGCTCGCCACGCTGATCGCCCGGCCCTGCATCTCGTCCGGGCAGACCTTGGTCAGGTAGACCCCGGCGGCCAGGTTGGTGGTGGCGCCGACGGCGGCGATCCCGGCCGACAGCGCGCCGAGGACCACCGGGTTGGGGCTCAGCAGGATCATCGGGACCAGGGCCGTCCACACCACGACGGCGCCGAGCACGATCCGGGAGGCCGGCAGCCGGGCGAGCCACCAGCCGCCGGACATCGCGCCGAGCACGCCGCCGAGCCCGCCGACCACGCTGACCACGCCGAGCTCCATCGGCGAGCCGTCGTTCTGCTTGATGATCAGGACCACGGCGAGGTTGGTCGCCTGGAAGACCAGGTTGCTGCCGGCGACCAGGGAGATCGCCGCCCGCAGGAAGCGCTGGTTCCACAGCCAGACCATGCCCGCGCCGATCTCGGCCCGCAGGTTGCGCTCGCCGGTCGGCTTCCTGGCCTGCTGGAACTCGGTCCGGATGGCCAGCAGGCTGAAGCAGGCCAGCGCGCGGCCGGCCAGCGAGACCAGGAAGGGCAGCCACGGCAGCAGTGTGAACAGGCCGGAGCCGAGCGGACTGCCGAGCAGGCCCGAGGCCTGGCCGCGCGCCTCGTTGCGGGAGAGCGCGGTGGACAGGTGCTCGGGGCGCACGACGTTGCGCACCGCGGCACGCTCGGCGAGTCGGTAGAAGATCATCGCGCTGCCCTCGACGAAGGCCGCCAGCATGAGCAACGGGATCCACAGGTGGCCGAGCAGCAGCGCGGCCACCACCCCGGCCATGGCCAGACCCGCGCCGAGGTCGCAGGCGAGCATCACCCGTCGGCGGTCCCAGCGGTCCACCAGGGCGCCGGCCGGCAGCTGCACGACCAGGTTCGGCAGCTGCGCCGCGAAGGCCACCAGGCCCGCCGAGGCGATCGACCCGCCCTGCCAGAGGATCAGCAGCGGGAAGGCCGTGGAGCTGACCCGGCTGCCGAGCACGGAGACCCCGGCGCCGAGCCAGAGCAGGGTGAAGTCGCGGTTCTTCGAGAGCGGTTCCAGGGCCTCGCCCGGCTCGGCCACATCGGTCTTGGTCACAGCCGCCCCGCCAGGGTCGCACCGGACGGGACGACGGCGCCGTGGCGGCACCATTCGAGCACCGCCATCGCTCCGTACATCTTGCAGGCCGCCTGGTCGAAGGCGATGCTGCGCGGGCCGTCGAGCACGTCGGCGCTGACCTCCTCGCCGCGGTGGGCCGGCAGGTCGTGCATGAACGCCGCGTCCGGGCTGGTGCGCCAGAGCTCGCGGGTGACCCGGAAGGGCTCGAAGCCGCGCCGCCAGTCCGGGTCGGGCTTGACCGTGCCGGTGGTCTGCCAGCGGGTGGTGTAGATGACGTCGAAGCCCGAGGGGAGCGCGTCCGTGTCGTGGCGCTCGACGATCCGGGCGCCGGTCTTCGCGGCGCGTGCGGCGGCGAGTTCGAGGATCCGGGCGGGCAGCCCGTACCCCGGCGGCGTGCGCAGCTCCAGGTGGGTGTCCGGGTACCGCGCCAGGGCCAGCGCGAGCGCGGCCGCGGTGTTGTTGCCCTCGCCGAGGTAGAGGATCCGCAGGCCGCTGATCCGGCCGAACCGGCCCTGCAGCGCCGCCAGGTCGGCGATCGCCTGGGTGGGGTGCTCGTCGGCGGTCATCGCGTTCACCACCGACATGCCGCCCTGCCCGGCCCAGCCGCGCAGCTCCTCCGGTTCGCCGGCGGTGCGCGCGACCAGCGTGTCGAGCATCCGGGCGAACACCGCCCCGGTGTCCTCGCTGGTCTCCCCGGTGTTGGTCTGGAGGTCGTCCGGTCCGAAGGCGACGATCCCCGCGCCGAGGCGCAGCGCGCCGGCCGAGAAGGCGGTGCGGGTGCGGGTGGAGGTCTTGCGGAAGTAGATCCCGACCACCGCCCCGTCCAGCGGCCGGTGGCCGGCCAGGCGGCCCGCGCCGTGGTCGGCGGCGCGGGCGACCATGGCGTACAGGTCGTCGTCGGCGAGGTCCTCAAGGGATATCAGATGCCTGGTCATACGGTTCCTTTACCAGCGTCGTCGGTGGCGGTGGCCCGGGGTCAGCGGGTCTCGGGGCGGCCGGTGGCCGCCGAGGTGAACATCCGGACCAGGTGATCTCCGCCGGCGCCGGCCGCCAGAACGACGTAGCCCCGGCCGGAGCGCAGCTCGGCCATGGTCATCGCCCGGTGCCCGGTCAGCTCACCCGCGTGGCCGTACCAGACCGTGTCGCCCTCGGTGTCGAGCACCGTGCCGAGCCCGTAGAAGCTGCCCGGCGACTGCTCGGTGAGCAGCTCGGCGACGGTCCGCGGGCGCAGCAGCGCGCGCGGCCGGCCGAGACCGGAGCGGCGGATCTCCAGGGCGAACGCGGCCAGGTCGGCCGCCGTGGTCCACAGGCCCGCGGCCGCGGTGTCGGCGCGCTGCTCCCAGCCGCCCTCGACCGGCGCGCCCAGCGCGTCGTGGCCGTGGGCGGCCGTCCGGCCCTCGGGGAACTCCTGCCGGAAGGAGGAGTCCGTCATGCCCAGCGGTGTGAACACCAGCCGGTCCACCAGCTCGGCGAACGGCTCGCCGGTGGCGTCCGACATCGCCTGCTGGAGCACCGAGAAGTGCACGTTGGCCTTGCGGAACCCGGCTCCGGGCAGCAGCTCGCGCCGGACGCCCGGGCGGCCCTCGACCTCGCCGGCGAGCAGCTCGCGCAACCCCGGCACGGCACCGCCGCGCGGGTAACCCGCACCGGCCGTGATCCGCAGCCCGGACAGGTGGGCGAGCAGCTGCCGGACGGTGATCGGCGCGTCCGCGCCGTCGCCGGGGATCCGCCAGTGCGTCAGGTACGCGTTGACGTCGGTGTCCAGGGCGAGGACGCCCTCGTCGACCAGCCGCAGCGCGGCGAACGCGGTGACCTGCTTGCTGACCGAGCCCACCGGGAAGACGGTGTCCGGTCCGACCGGCCGGCCGCCCTCGCTCCGGGTGGAGCCGAAGGCCTCCAGCGCGGTCAGTTCCCCGCCTTCGATGACGGCGACCACGGCGCCCGGCACCCGGCCCTCGGCCAGCGCCCGCTCGACGGCGGCCCGGTCGACCGCGGCGGGCGCGGCCTGCGGGGCCGGCGCCGCGGGGGCCGGCTGCGCCGACCTGGCGGCGAGTTCGGCGTCGATGGCGGCGGACAGCTTCCGGACGGTGTCGTTCTGGTAGAGCATCGCCAGGCTGAGCGGCAGGCCGGCCCGCCGGGAGGCCCCGACCACCTGGATGACGATCATCGAGTGGCCGCCGAGCTCGGTGAAGGTGTGGTCGATGCCGACCCGCTCGTGGCCGAGCGCCGCCTCCCAGATCCGGGCCAGGTCCCGCTCGGTCGCGGTCTGCGGCGCGCTGTAGGGCCGTTCCTCGGCGACCTCGCCGGCCTGGGCGAGTGCCTCCCGGTCGACCTTGCCGTTGGCGGTCAGCGGCAGCTCCTCCGTCACGTGCACGGTGGCGGGCACCATGTACTCCGGCAGTCGCTCGCCGAGCCACTCGCGCAGCCGCGCGCCGTCCGGGCTCTCGCCGACCCGCGGGACGGCGTGGCCGACCAGCCGCAGGCCCTCGTTGCCCTCCTGGGCGACCGCGAGCACCACGGCCGTGGCCACCGACGGGTGGGCGGCCAGCGCGGTCTCGATCTCGCCGAGCTCGATCCGGTGCCCGCGCAGCTTGATCTGCCCGTCGCCCCGCCCGAGGAGTTCGACCTCGCCGCCGTCCAGGAGCCGTGCCCGGTCCCCGGTCCGGTAGAGCCGGGCGCCCGGCGCCCCGAACGGGTCGGGGAGGAAGGACCCGGCGGTCAGGCCCGGCCGCTTCAGGTAGCCGCGCGCCAGGCCCTCGCCGCCGACGAAGACCTCGCCGATCACGCCGACCGGGAGCCGGCGCAGCTCGTCGTCGAGCACGTACATCGTGGTACCGGTGTGCGGCCGGCCGATCGGCACCGTGTCGCCGCCGTACGCGGGGTCGTACTCGGCGGAGCTGTTGGCGACGGTCACCTCGGTCGGGCCGTACTCGTTGAGGATCCGCGCACCGCCCGAGAGCTCCGCCCACCGCCGGGCCAGCGCGCTCGGGAAGGCCTCGCCGCCGACCAGCACGATCGCCGCCAGGCCGCGGGCCTGCTCCCCGGTCAGCTGGTCGGCGAGGATGCCCAGGTGGGCGGGCGTCAGCTTGAGGAAGGAGTACGGGCCGCCCGCCGCCAGCCAGGAGCCGAGCTCGTCCAGGCCGAGGTCGTTCGGCATCATGTGCACCGCCCGGCCGCGCAGCAGCGGCACGTACAGCTGGGGCACCACGAGGTCGAAGGCCACCGAGGAGAACAGCGGCGCCGCTCCCTCGGCGTCGGCGGTGAGCTCGGTGACGCCGGCCAGGTAGCCGGCCAGCGAGCGGTGGGTGATCTGCACGCCCTTGGGGACACCGGTGGAGCCCGAGGTGTAGATCACGTAGGCGAGCGAGTCCGGATCGGTGGCCACGGCCTCGCGCGGGGCGGCCGGTTCGGGCAGCTCGCGGTCGACCACGACCAGCGGGACGCCGGAGAGCTCCGCGAAGGTCGCGGCGTACTTCTCCTCGGTCACCACGGCCACGGCGCCCGCGTCGGCGAGGGTCCGGCTCAGCCGCTCGGCCGGGTAGGCCGGGTCGAGCGGCAGGTAGCCGCCGCCGGCGCGCCAGGTCCCGAGGAACGCGGCGAGCAGGTCGGGCCCGCGGTCCAGGGCGACCGCGACCACCCGGTCGGTGCCGGCCGTCGGCGCCAGCGCGGCGGCGATCCGGTCGGCCCGGTCGGACAGCTCGGCGAAGGTCACCGCGTCGCCGCCGCGGACCACGGCCACCTGCTGCGGCGTCCGGGCGGCCTGCGCGTCGAAGGCGGCGAGCGTGAGCGGCGGCTCGGCGGACCGGACCGCGCCGGCGGCGAAGTCGAGCAGCCGGGCCTCCTCACCGTCCGGCAGGTGGACGGCACGGGCGTCGCCGTCCGGGTCCTCGGCCATCGCCGTCAGCACGGACCGGTACGTCTCCACCATCAGCTCGGCGGCCTTGACGGACATCGCCCGGGCGTTGGTGTTGAAGGTCAGCCGGCCGGCCTTGACCGCGACCGTCATCGGGAACTCGTTGGAGCTGAAGCAGAAGTCCAGCCGCCGGTCGACCGGGCCGTCCTCCTGCTGGTCGAAGTCGATGAAGCTGAAGTGGACGTCCATCAGGCGCGCGGTGTCGGCCGCCTCGTTCTGGATCGCCGGCATCGGGTAGTGCCGGTGCTCCCAGGTCCGGGTCTCGTTCTCGAAGACCTGGGCGACCAGCTCGCGCCAGGTGCGGGCGGTGCGGTCGAAGGCGAACGGCAGCGGGTTCAGGCTCATGCCGGCGACCTGGTCGGCGCCCGCGACCTCGGCCCGGACGTGCGACATCAGGCCGCTGAAGAAGGTGCGCTCGGCGGTGACCTGGCTGAGCACCTTCAGGTGCGCCGCGAGCAGCACGGTCTTGACCGAGGCCCCCGACTGGAAGGCCAGTGCGCGCAGGCCCGGCAGCAGCTCACCGAACTCGATGGAGCGGCGGAACACGTCGTCCGGCCCGGCCTCCGGGTCGCCCCACGCCGCGGGCAGCTCGAACTTCGGGTTCCCGCCGACCACCTCGCTCCAGTACTTGCGGTCGTCGTCGGACGCCAGGGCGCGCAGCTCGGCCGCCACCTGGTCGGCGAAGCGCATCCCGATGTCCCGGCGCGGCGGGACCTCGCCGCCGTCCCGCATCGCCCGGTAGAGCGCGAGCAGCTCGACCCGGAGCTGGAAGAAGCTCCAGCCGTCGAGGATCACGTGCGACTGCGAGAAGCTCAGCTGCCAGCGGCCGCCGGAGAGCTTCTGCACGATCAGCCGCTGCTGCGGCGCCTCGTGGTAGTCGACCGGCGAGTTCGCCTCGCCGTCGAGGAACGCGGCCAGGAAGGCCGGCTCCTCCTCCTCGCTCAGGTGGGTGGAGTCGTGGACGATCAGCCGCGGCTCGGCGGTCGCGTGCACCAGCTGCATCGGCACCGAGTAGGCGTCGAGGTCGAACGAGGTGCGCAGGATCTCGTGCCGGGCGATGAGCTCGGCCAGCGAGGCGCGCAGCGCGTCCTCGTCGAAGGGCTCCTCGTCGGTCAGGCCGATGGTCTTGACGATGTGGTAGTGCTGCTTGCCCTCGCTGGAGAGCATCTCGACGAGCATGCCGATCTGGTTCTGCGTCAGCGGGTAGGCGTCGGCCAGTCCGTCCGGCAGCAGCGCCCGGTCCTCCTCGCCGATCAGGGCGAAGGGCTCGACCCTGGTCCGCTCCTCGCGGATCTCGGTCCGGTCGGCGAGCGCCACGCACAGGCGGGCGACGGTGTGCTGCGCGAACACGTCGCGGGTGCTCGTGTTGAGGCCCTCGGCGCGCAGCCGGCCGGCGACGGCGACGGCGCGCACGGAGTCGCCGCCGATGTCGAAGAAGCTGTCGTGGATGCCGACCCGGGGCAGGTCGAGCACCTCGGCCCAGACCTCGGCGACGCGTGCCTCCAGGTCGGTGCGCGGGGCGGTGTAGGCGTGTCCCGTCGCGTCGGCCACGTCCGGCAGGGCCCGGCGGTCGACCTTGCCGTTGGCGGTCAGCGGGAGGGCGTCCAGCGGCACGTACGCGGTGGGCACCATGTACTCCGGCAGCGCGCCGGCGCAGTGCTCGGCCAGGTCGGCCGGGAGCTCGCCACCGGTGACGACGACGTAGGCCACCAGACGCCGGTCGCCGCCCTCGCCGCCGGCCGCGATCACCGCGGCCTCGGTCACCGCGGGGTGCGCGCGCACCGCCGCCGTGACCTCGCCCAGCTCGATCCGGTAGCCGCGGATCTTCACCTGGTCGTCCAGGCGGCCGAGGAACTCGACGTTCCCGTCGGCGTCCAGCCGGGCCAGGTCGCCGGTGCGGTACATCCGCGAGCCGGGGGCGCCGAAGGGGTCGGGCAGGAAGCGGTCGGCGGTCAGCGCGGGCTGCCCGCCGTAACCGCGGGCCACGCCGGTGCCGGCCACGAACAGCTCGCCGGCGCCGCCGGCCGGCACCTCGTCGAGGAACTCGTCGAGGATGTGCATCGCCAGGTTCGGCAGGGCGCGCCCGATCGGCACCACCCCGGGGCCGGGCAGCTCCGCGAGCGGGTTGACGCTGGTACCGACGGTCACCTCGGTCGGGCCGTACTCGTTGATCACCCGGTCGGCGCCGAGCCAGGAGAACCACTGGGCGGCCAGGGCGCCGGGCAGCGCCTCGCCGGCCACCACGACGACGCCGGCCAGGCGCGCGGCCTGGGCGCCGGTGATCTGCTGCGTGATGATCTCCAGGTGACCCGGGGTCAGCTTGAGGAAGGAGTAGGGTGCGCCGGCCAGCAGGGCCGGGCCGAGGTCGGCGAGTTCGAGGTCCTGCGGCAGCAGCCGGACCTGCTGACCGACCAGCAGCGGTGCCCAGAGGTTGGGGACGACGAGGTCGAAGGCCACCGAGGAGAAGACCGCGGAGCCGCCCTCGCCGGCGCCGCAGAGGTCGCGGGCGGCCCACCCGAGGTGGTTCACCAGGCCCTCGTGGGTGATCTGCACGCCCTTGGGCTTTCCGGTGGAGCCCGAGGTGTAGATGACGTACGCCAGGTCCAGCGGGTCCACCGCGGCCGGCTCGACCGCGGGTTCCGGCGCCGGAGCGGCGACCAGGTCCTCGGCGCGGAGCACCGGTCCGTCGAAGACGCCTTCCAGGCCCTCGGCGTAGCGGCCGTGCGCCACGACGGCGACGGCGTGCGCGTCCAGCAGGGTGTAGCCGCAGCGCGCGGCCGGGTAGGACGGGTCCAGCGGCAGGTACGCCGCGCCCGAGCGCCAGACGCCCAGCAGCACCGGCAGCAGTTCGGCGCCGCGGTCCATGACCACGCCGACCACCGAACCGGACGTCGCGCCGGCGGCGCGCAGGCGGGCCGCCACCGCGTCGGCGCGGGCGATCAGCTCGGCGTAGTCGAGCTGCTGCTCACCGGCGGCCACGGCCACCGCGTCGGGCGTCCGCCGGGCCTGGAGCGCGATCGCCTCCGGCACGGAGGAGATGCCGAAGTCGACGAGTTCGCCGGCCTCCGGGAGGCCGCCGTCCTCGCGCGGCGAGCCGGCCCGGGCGAAGGCCGCCAGGGCGGCGACGGTGCGGTGCTCGAACAGGTCGCGCACCGCGACGTCGAAGCCCTCCGCACGCAGCGCACCGACCACCGAGATCGCCCGGATGGAGTCGCCGCCGACCTCGAAGAAGCCGTCCTCGACACCCACCCGCTCAAGACCCAGCACCGACTGCCACACCGCGGCCACCACGCGCTCGTCCGCCGACCGCGGCGCCACGAACGCACCGCCACCGCGCACGTCGTCGCGGCCCGGCACCGGCAGCGCCGCCCGGTCCAGCTTGCCGTTCACATTCAGCGGCACCCGCTCCAGCAGCACGAAGGCCGACGGCACCATGTACGCCGGCAGCGTCCGGCCGCACCACTCCGCCAGCTCCTGCGCCGACGGCACCCCCGCCCCCGGCGCCGGCACCACGTAACCCACCAGACGGGCACCCGAACCGTCGTCGTCCCGGGCGATCACCACGGCCTCGCCCACCGACGGGCTCGCCGCCAGCGCGACCTCGACCTCACCCGGCTCGATCCGGTAGCCCCGGACCTTCACCTGGTGGTCCCGACGACCCACGAACTCCAGCACACCGTCGGCCCGGCGCCGCGCCAGGTCACCACTGCGGTACATCCGCGAACCCGCCACCCCGAACGGGTCCGGCACGAAACGCTCCGCCGTCAAACGCGGCGAGGAGTACCCACGGGCCACACCCGCACCCGCCACACAGATCTCCCCGACCACACCCACCGGAACGAGGTTCCCCGCCTCGTCCACCAGGTGCAGGCGCAGGTCGCTGAGCGGGCGGCCGATCGCGTTGCCGGCGTCGGCGGCGAAGTCCTTGCGGGTCAGTCGGTGGTAGGTGCTGTGCACGGTGGTCTCGGTGATCCCGTACATGTTCACCAGCGCGGTGCGGCTCAGGCTGCGGCGCTCGATCCAGGGCGCGAGCGCCGGGATCTCCAGCCGCTCACCGGCGAAGACCACCGCGCGCAGGGCCAGCGCCTTGATCCGCGGGTCGCCGTCGCGGGCGGCCGCCACCAGCGCGCGGAAGGCGCTCGGCGTCTGGGAGAGCACCGTGACCTCCTCCTCGACCAGCAGGTCGAGCAGGTCCTCCGGCGAGCGGGTGGTGTCCGCGGCGACCACCACGACGCGGCCGCCGTTGCCCAGCGCGGCCCACAGCTCGAAGACGGAGACGTCGAACGCGTAGGAGTGGGTCATGCTGAACACGTCCGACTCGTCGAACGCGTAGTGCTCCTGGGCGGTGGCGACGAGCCGGACCACGTTGCGGTGCGTCACCTGGACGCCCTTGGGCAGACCGGTCGAGCCCGAGGTGTAGATGGCGTACGCGAGCTGGTCGCTCTCGATCGCCACCCGGGGGGCCGTCACGGGCAGGCCGGCGAGCAGCGCGGCCTCGGCGTCGTCGTCGAGGACGACCAGCGGGCCGTCGAAGAACTCGCGGACCAGCGGCTCCAGCGCACGGACGGTGACGACCAGTCCGGCCCGGGCGTCCGTGGCGATGTGGCCCAGTCGTCCGGCGGGGGCCGCCGGGTCGAGCGGCAGGTAGGCGGCACCCGACTTGAGGGTGCCCAGCAGGCCGGGGACGAGGTGCTCGTCGCGCTCCAGGCAGAGGCCGATCAGCTGCTCCGGCTCCGCGCCCAGCTCGATCAGGCGGTGGGCCAGCCGGTTGGCGCGCTCGTCGAGCTCGCGGTAGCTGAGCGTGACGCCCTGCGCGGTGACCGCCGGCTCGTCCGGCAGCGCGTCCCGCTGGTCCGCGAACAGGCGCGTCAGCGTGCCGCCGACGGCGTCCGCGCCGGCCCCGGAGCCGTCCTCGGACAGCAGCCGGGCGCGTTCCTCGGCGGGCAGGTAGATCGCCGAGGCGTCCCCGTCCTCGTTGTTCGCCATACCTTCCAAGACCTCGCGGTACATGGCGGTGATCCTTTCCATGCCAGCCGGACTGATCACGGCCGAGTGGCTGCTGAGGTGCAGACGGCTTCCACGGTTGTGGACGGTCAGGCCGATGCCGGTCTCGACCGGGGCGTTGCTGATCCGCCGCCCGGTGTCCACGACCTCGTCGTCGACCAGGTGGAAGTCGAGGTAGTTGAAGTAGACGTGCACCAGCCGGCCGCCGCCCCCGGCGCGCTGGATCAGCGGCATCGGGTACCGGCGGTGCGGCCAGAGCTCGACCTCACGGGCGTAGACCCGCTGCACGAGCTCCCGCCAGGTGCGGGCGCCCCGGTCCATCGGGAACGGGACCGTGTTGAGGTACATGCCGGGCACCCGCTCGGCGCCGAGCACCTCGACGCGGGTGTCGCAGACCAGCCCGGAGTGGAACCCGAAGGCGTCGGTGAGCTGGCTCATCACCTTCAGGTGCGCGGCGTGCAGGACCGACTTGAGCGAGGCCTGGGCCCTGGAAGCGAGCCCCCGCAGACCGGCTTCGAGGTCCTCGAACGGGACCTGGCCGTAGACCGGCGCCGGCTCCGCCCCGGGGTTCGCGCCGAGCCCGGTCAGGTTGAGCGGGCTGTACTCGGAGACGATCCCGCGCCAGTAGGTCTGCTGCTCCTCGTCGGCGATCGCGGCCAGTTCCCCGGCCACGGTGTCGGCGAAGCGGACGGCGGGCAGTTCGGCCGGCTCGGGGGTCCGGCCGGCCCGCAGCGCGCGGTAGGTCTCCAGCAGCTCCATCAGGACGAGGTGGTAGCTCCAGCCCTCGGTGACGGCGTGGCACTGGGTGAAGGTGAGCCACCAGGCCTCGTCGCTCTCCACGTGGGCGTGGATCCGCAGCAGCGGCGCGGTGGCGAGGTCGAACGGCCGGGCCCGCTGGTCCTTGACGTAGGCCTGGAGTTCGGCGACCGCCGCCTCCTGGTCGAGCCCGCGCAGGTCCGCGCTGCCGACCGGGATGCTCGACCGCCCGTGCACGACCTGGAGCGGCACCGAGTGGCCGGTCAACCGGATCGAGGTGCGCAGGACCTCGTGCCGCGCGGAGAGCAGGTCCGCCGCCTCGCGCAGGGTCTCGGCCGCGAAGGGGTGCTCGTCCTTGATCCGGAAGCTGTTGACGATGTGGTAGACGTTCCGGTCGCTGTCGGCGAGCATCTCGACGAGCATGCCGAGCTGGTTCTGCGTCAGCGGGTAGGCGTCGACCGCGTCCTCGGGCAGCGCCTCCCGGTCCTTCTCCGGGACGAGCGCGAACGGCGCGACGGTGCTCTGGGCGTCCTCGCCCAGCCTCGGCCGCAGGGCCAGCGCCTCGGCGAGCCGGGCGACCGTACGGAACTCGAAGACGTCGCGGACGGTGGCGTCCAGGCCCTCGGCGCGGACCCGGCCGACCAGCGCGACGGCGACCAGCGAGTCGCCGCCGAGGTCGAAGAAGTTGTCCTCGATCCCGACCTCCGGAACGTGCAGCGCCTCGCTCCAGATGCCGCACAGCCGGCGTTCGACGGCGTTGCGCGGCGGGACGGAGGCCATGCCCGCGAAGTGCTCCCCGCCGGGCTCGGGCAGGGCGCGCCGGTCGGTCTTGCCGTTCGGGGTCAGCGGGAGCGACTCCATCGCCACGAAGGCCGCGGGGACCATGTGCAGCGGCAGCCGGTCGGTGAGCCAGGCGCGCAGCTCGGCCGGCACCGGGGCCCGGTCGGCGGCCGGGACCAGGTAGGCCACCAGCCGCTTGCGCTCGCTCCCGGCGTCGGTGCCGCGCAGCAGGACCACGGCGGTGCCGACGGCCGGGTGCGCGGCCAGCGAGGCCTCGATCTCGCCCAGCTCGACGCGCTGCCCGTTCACCTTGACCTGGTCGTCGACCCGGTCGAGGAACTCCAGCTGCCCGTCGGCGCGCCGGCAGACCAGGTCGCCGGTGCGGTAGAGCCGGGTGCCCGGCTCGCCCCACGGGTCGGGGACGAAACGCTCGGCGGTCAGCCCGGGGCGGCCGATGTAGCCGCGGCTCACCCCGACGCCGCCCGCGTAGAGCTCGCCCGGCACGCCGACCGGGACGAGCTCGCCGGCCTCGTCGAGCACGTACAGGGTCGTGTTGCGCACGGCCCGGCCGATCGGGACCCTGATCCCCTCGGCCTCTCCGGCCTCGGTCAGGATCGCGTGGGTGATGTCGTCGGAGCACTCCGTCGGGCCGTAGGCGTTGACCATCGGCACCTGCGGGAACCGGGAGAACCAGCGCACGCACAGCTCGGGCGGGAGGGTCTCGCCGGTGACCACCAGGCGGCGCAGCGCGGGCAGGTCCGGAGCCGGGGTACCGGCGTCCCAGACGTCCAGCGCGGCGCGCAGCACCGAGGGCACCACTTCGAGCACGGTGACGCCGTCGCGGACGACCCGGTCGAACAGGGCCGCCGGGTCGGCGGCGGCCTCGGAGCCGATGACGCTCACCGACCCGCCGACCACGAAGGCGACGAGCATCTGCCAGACCGAGACGTCGAAGCTCAGCGGGGCGTTCTGCGCGACGACGTCGTCGCCCGTCAGCTCCAGGTCCTCGACCTTGGCGAGCAGGTGGTTGCCCATGCCGCGGTGGTGCACCATCACGCCCTTGGGGCGGCCGGTGGAACCGGAGGTGTAGATCACGTAGGCCAGGTTGTCGAGCGTGACCTGCGGGGTCGGGGCGGTCGCGGGCCGGTCGGCCCACTCCTCGGCGCGGTCGAGCCCGACGATCCGCCGGCCGTCGCGGCCCGCCGGGTCGTCGGACCGGTCGGCGATCAGCAGCCGGACGCCCGAGTCGTCGAGCAGGTAGGCCTTGCGCTCGTCGGGCAGGTGCGGGTCCACCGGCAGGTAGGCGCCGCCGGTCTTGAGCACCGCGAGCACCGCGACCAGCTGCTCGACCGAGCGCTCGGCGAGCAGGCCGACCACGCTCTCCGGCCCCGTCCCGAGCGAGACGAGGTGGTGCGCGAGCCGGTTGGCGCGCGCGTCCAGCTCGGCGTAGCTGAGCTGCTCGCGGCCGTCGCGGGCGGCGAGCGCCTCCGGGCGTTCGGCGGCGAAGCGGGTGAACGCCGCCACGGCGTCGAGGTCGACGGGCTCGCGGGCGGTGTCCGTCCACAGCTCCAGCAGGTTGCGGCGGTCCTCCTCGGGCAGCAGGACGCCCTGCGGCGAGCCGTCGGCGTCGGCCGCGATCGCGGCCAGCACCGCGCGGTACATCGCGGCCAGGCGGGCGGCCGCCTCCCGGTCCATCACGTGGGTGTTCGTGGTGAGCGAGATGTGCACCGGCGAGCAGTTGACGGTGAGGGCGAAGTCGTTCTGCGAGTCGCCGATCCGCGGCCCGTCGCCGGCCGCCTCCTCCTGCTTCGCGAAGTCGAAGTAGTTGAAGACGACGTCGAACAGCGCCTCGCCGGCGTCCGGGCGCAGCCTGGCGATGGCCGGCATCGGGTAGTGCCGGTGCGTCCAGGCCGCGGCCTCCCGGTCGAAGGCCGTACGGACCAGCCGCAGCCAGGTGTCCGGCAGGGCGTCCACCGCGAACGGCACCGTGTTGAGGTGCATGCCGTACACGCGCTCGGCGCCGGTCAGCTCCGGGCGGGCGTCGGCGACCAGGCCGAAGTAGCGGCCGGGCTCGTTGGCCAGCTGGGACACGACCTTGGTGTGCGCGGCGAGCAGCACGCTCTTGACGGAGGTGCGGGCCCGGGCGGCGACCGCCTGGAGCGCCTCGGCCAGATCGGGGAAGTCGATCCGCTGGTCGTAGGCCTCGCGCGGCCCGCCCTTGCGCGCCCAGACCGCGGGCAGGGCGACCGGTGAGCGCTCGGCGATCACCTGCTGCCAGTGGGCGCGGTCCTCCTCGGAGTCCAGGGAGCGCCGTTCGGCGGCGATGAAGTCGGCGTACCGCGCCCCGGTCGGCTCGGCCGCGTCCGCCGCCCCGCCGGCGCGCAGCCCGCGGTAGGCGGCCAGCAGCTCGGTGACCAGGTTGTGGCGGGCCCAGCCCTCGTGGGTGGCGTGCGGCTGGACCAGCGTCAGCCACCAGCCGTCCTCGCCGTCGAGGACCACCGCGACCCGCAGCAGCGGGGCGGCGGAGAGGTCGAACGGCGTGACCCGCTCGCGCTCCAGCAGGCCTTCGAGCTCCTCGCGCCGCTCGTGCACGGTCAGCGGGACCTCGGCGCCCGCGTGCACCAGCTGCATCGGCTCGGAGAAGCCGGTCAGGTGCATGGAGGTACGCAGCATCCCGTGCCGGGCGACGACCACGGCGAGCGCCGCGCGGAACGCGTGCGCGTCGAAGGGCTGCCGGTCCGGGACGCGCTGCGAGCCGACGCTGTGGTAGGTCGAGCCGTCCCCGCTCGCCAGCATCTCGACCAGCATGCCGGTCTGGATCCGGGAGAGCGGGTAGGCGTCCACCACGTCGGCGGGCACCTTGGCGCGGTCCTCGGCGGAGACCAGCGCGAACGGGGCGACCGGGGTCACGGCCCCGGTCGGGGCGGTGCGCTCGGCGAGCGCCCGGCTGCTGCCGGCCACGGTGCCGTGCTCGAAGAGGTCGCGGACCTGGGCGTCCAGGCCCTCCGCGCGCAGGGCGCTGATCAGCGCGATCACCTTGATCGAGTCGCCGCCGATCTCGAAGAACCGGTCCTCGACGCCGACCCTCGGCACCCCGAGGACGGCCGACCAGACCGCCGCGACCCGCTGCTCCAGCGGGGTGCGCGGGGCGGTGTAGGCGCGCTCCGCCGCCTCCTGGGCGTCGGGCAGGGCCTTGCGGTCCAGCTTGCCGTTGGCGGTCAGCGGCAGCGCGTCCATCGGGACGAACACCGCCGGGACCATGTACTCGGGCAGCACCTCGGCGCAGTGGGCGGCCAGCTCGGCCGCGCCGGCCCCGCCGACCACGTACGCCACCAGGCGCAGGTCCCCGGCCGGTGAGGCGCTCGCGATCGCCGCCGCGTCCCGGACCTCGGGGTGGGCGCGCAGCGCGGCGGCCACCTCACCCAGCTCGATCCGGTGACCGCGGATCTTCACCTGGTCGTCCAGGCGACCGAGGAACCTGACGTTCCCGTCGGTGTCCCGGCAGGCCAGGTCGCCGGTGCGGTACATCCGCGAGCCGGGGGCGCCGAAGGGGTCGGGCAGGAAGCGCCCGGCGGTCAGCCCGGGTCGTCCGCGGTAGCCGCGGGCGACGCCGGTGCCGACCACGAACAGCTCGCCGGCCACGCCGTCGGGCACCGGCTGGAGGTTGTCGTCGAGGACGTACATGCCCATGTTGGGCAGGGACTTGCCGATCGGCACCACGCCGGCCGGCACCGGGAGCGACAGCGGGTTGACGCAGGTGCCGACGGAGGCCTCGGTCGGGCCGTACTCGTTGACCAGGCGGCGGTCGCCGAGCCACCCGGCCCACTGGCCGGCCAGCGCGCCGGGCAGGGCCTCGCCGGCCACCACGACGACGCCGGCCAGGTCGCGGGCCTGCGCCGCGGTGATCTGCCCGGACAGGATCTCCAGGTGACCGGGGGTCAGCTTGAGGAAGGAGTACGGGGCGCCGGCCAGCAGCTCGCGGCCGAGGTCCGAGAGGTCCAGGCCGGCGGGCAGCATCCGCACCGGGTCGCCGGTCAGCAGCGGCGCCCACAGGTTGGGCACCACCAGGTCGAAGGCGACCGAGGAGAACAACGCCGATCCGCCCCGGCCGGCCCCGCCGAGGTCGCGGGCCGCCCAGCCGAGGTGGTTGGCCAGGCCCTCGTGGGTGACCTCGACACCCTTCGGCCGGCCGGTCGAGCCCGAGGTGTAGATGACGTAGGCGAGGTCCTGCGGGTCCGGCAGGTGGACGGCGGCCGGACGGTCCGCGCCGGACGGGGCCGGCGCGTCCGCGAGCACCAGCGGGCCCGGGAAGGCCTCGCCCAGCTGCTCGGCGTGGTGGCGCTGGGTGACGGCGGCCGCGGCGCCGGCGTCGGCCAGCAGCGCGCCCCGGCGCTTGGCCGGGTAGGACGGGTCCAGCGGCAGGTACGCCGCGCCCGCCCGCCAGATGCCCAGCAGCGCGGGCAGCAGGTCGAGGCCCTGGTCGACGACCACGCCGACCAGCGAGCCCGGCGCGACCGCGGCGGCCCGCAGCCGCTCGGCGACCGCGTCGGCCGAGGCGAGCAGCTGCGCGTAGGAGAGCGTCCGCTCCCCCGCGACGACGGCGACCGCGTCGGGGGTGCGCGCGGCCTGCGCCGCGATCCGCTCGGGCACGCTCGCGCGGCCGAAGTCGGCCTTCTCGCCCCACTGCTCGACGCCCACCGCGTCGGCCGGCAGCCGGACCGTCCGGGCGTCGCCGTCGGGGCCGGCGGCCATCGACTCCAGCACCGCGCGGTACATCGCGGCCAGGTGGTCGGCCCGCTCCTGGGTCATGGTGTGCGAGTCGGTGCGCAGCGTCAGGATGGTGTCGAGGGTGGTGACGCCGAGCGCGAACTCGGTGGCACTGGTGTTGATCCCGGTGCTCTCGTCGGTGGTGTCCTCGAGGTCCGCGCCGGAGAAGTCCAGGTAGCTGAAGAAGGCTTCCAGGACGCGGCCGCCCCCGGCCAGCTCGGTCTGGATGGCGGGCATCGGGAAGTGCCGGTGCTCCCACATCCGGGACTCGCCCTCGAACACCGAGGCGACCAGCTCGCGCCAGGTGCGCGCGGAGCGGTCGTGGCCGAACGGCACGGTGTTGAGCAGCATGCCCAGCACGCGGTCGGCGCCGGCCGTCTCCGGACGGGTGTGGCAGACCACGCCGGTCTGGAACGAGGCCTCGTGGGTGAGCTGGCTCATCACCTTCAGGTGGGCGGCCAGCAGCACGCTCTTGAGCGAGACGCCCGCCTCCCGGGCCAGGGCGCGCAGCCCCGGTTCGAGGTCGGTGAACCGCAGGCCGGCGCGGACCTTGGCGCGCGGCGCGGTGGTGTCGCCCCGCCAGGTCTCCGGGAAGGTCAGCCGGGCCCGGTTGTCGACGATCTCCTGCCAGTACCCGCGGGAGTCCTCGGAGGCGAGCGCCGCCAGCTCGGCCGCGATGGAGTCGGCGTAGCGCGCCGTCCCCGCCTCGGGCGCCGCGGGGGTCCGCCCGGCCAGGACCTGCCGGTAGCACTCGACGAGCTCGGTCAGCAGGAGGTGGTAGCTCCAGCCGTCGAGCAGCGCGTGGCTCTTGGTGAAGGTGCAGCGCCAGGTGCCCTCGTCCTCGGTGTGGACGAAGATCCGCAGCATCGGCCGGCCGGCCTGGAGGTCGAAGGCGCGGGCCTGCTCGGCGGCGACGAAGCGCTCCAGGTCGGCCCGCCGCTCCTGCTCGGAGCGGCCGGACAGGTCGGCGTACCCGACCTCGATGTCCGTCCCGGCGTGGACGACCTGCATCGGCACCGAGTAGGTGTGCAGGTCGAACGAGGTCCGCAGGATGTCGTGCCGGGCCGCCACGAGGTCCACGGTCCGGCGGAAGGCCGCCGGGTCGAACGCGACGGAGTCCGCGATGAGGAACGAGGCCACGTCGAGGTAGGAGTTGTCGGCCTCGGAGGCCAGTGTCTCGACCAGCATGCCGAGCTGGTTCTGCGACAGCGGGTAGGCGTCCACGGCCCCGGCCGGCAGCACGGCCCGGTCCTCGGCGCCGATCAGCGCGAACGGCGCGACGGCGGTCGCGGTCGCCTCGACCGCGTCGCGGCGGCGCAGCAGCTCGGCGAGCCCGGCGACGGTGCGCGCCTCGAAGACGTCGCGCACCCCGATGTCGAGGCCGGAGGAGCGCAGCGAGCCGACCAGGGAGACGGCGCGGATGGAGTCGCCGCCGTGGTCGAAGAAGCTGGTCTCGACGTCGACCTCGTCGAGGCCGAGCACCTGCGACCAGACCGCGGCGACCCGCTCCTCCAGCGGGTCGCCCGGCGCGCGCCGGGCGGCCCGGCGGGCCTGCGCCGCCGCCTCGGGGGCGGGCAGCGCGGCGCGGTCCAGCTTGCCGTTGGCGGTCAGCGGGACCGAGGGCACCGCGACGAAGGCGTCCGGAACCATGTAGGCGGGCAGGAAGGCGGCCGCGCTCGCGCTGAGCGCGGCGGTGTCGAGGGCCTCGCCGGACTCGCTCACGTAGTAGGCGGTCAGCAGCCGGCCGGCCGCGGTGGGCACCGGGGTGACCCGGGCCTGGGAGACCCCGGGCACCGCCGCGAGCACCGCCTCGATCTCGCCGAGCTCGACGCGGTAGCCACGGATCTTCACCTGCTCGTCGCGGCGGCCCAGGAAGTCGGCGTCGCCGTTCGGCAGCAACCGGACCAGGTCGCCGGTGCGGTACAGGCGGGCACCGGGCTCGCCCCACGGGTCCGGCACGAAGCGCTCGGCCGTCTGGCCCGGCCGGCCGGCGTAGCCGCGGGCGAGGTGGCCGCCGCCGATGCACAGCTCGCCGACCACGCCGACCGGCACCGGCTGGAGGTGCTCGTCGAGGACGTACATCGAGGTGCCGGGGATCGGCCGGCCGATCGGGACCGGGTCCTGGGCGAGCGCGCCGGTCACGGCGTACACGCTGTTGCCGACGGTCGCCTCGGTCGGGCCGTACTCGTTGACGACGCGGCCGCCGCCGAGCAGCTCGCACCAGGCCTCCGCGACGCGGGCGGACAGGCTCTCGCCGCCGACCACGAGGGTGCGGGTGAGGCCGCGGGCGTCCTCGAACTGCTTGGACAGCAGTTCGAGGTGGCCGGGCGTCAGCTTGAGGAAGGCGAACGGCGCCGCGGCCCGCAGCGCGCGCCCGAGGTCGGCCAGGTCCAGCTCCTCCGGGAACACGTGGACCGGGCGTCCGGCCGCGAGCGCGGCCCAGAGCGTCGGCACCACGAGGTCGAAGGCGACCGAGGAGAACAGCGCGGTGCCGCCCTCCGAGTCGATGTAGTCGGTGACGGCCCAGTCGAGGTAGCCCGCCAGCGCCCGGTGGCCGATCTGCACGCCCTTGGGCGTGCCGGTGGAGCCGGAGGTGTAGATCACGTAGGCGAGCCGGTCCGAGCCGTCCGCGCGCTCGGGGGCGGTGGCCGGCCACTGCTCCGAGGAGTCCTCGCCCTCGCCGAGGGTGACGACCGGGCAGGCCGCCCGGCCGTCCAGGCGCTGCCGGCCGGCCGCGTCGGTGACCAGGGCGACGGCCTTGGCATCGGCCAGCAGGTGGGCGACCCTGCCCTCGGGGGCCGCGACGTCCAGCGGCAGGTAGGCGGCACCCGCCTTCCAGGCGGCGAGCAGCGCGACCACCAGGTCGGTGGAGCGCGGCAGCCAGACCGCGACGACCGATTCGGGGCCGGCGCCCTGCGCCCGCAGGCGGTGGGCGAACCGGTTGGCCCGGGCGTCCAGCTCGGCGAAGCTCAGCTCCTCGACGATCTCGCCGAGGACACCGCGGCCGGTGACGGCGGTCGCCGTGGGCGACTGCGCGGCGTGGCGCTCGAAGGCCGCGAGCGCCTGCTCGGCGGTGGCCGCGGCGGGGGTGGCCGACCAGTCGCCGAGCACCAGGGTGCGCTCGGCCTCGGGGAGGCGGGCGGCCTGGGCGTCGCCGTCCGGGTCCGCCGCCATCGCTTCGAGGACCAGGCGGAACATCGCGGCGATCCGCTCGGCGGCGGCGCGGCCGACCAGCCGCGGGTTGGCGGTCAGGAAGATGTGCCCCGCGCGCGAGGAGACGGTGAGCGGGAACTCGGTCGGGCTCTCGTCGTTGCCGCCGAAGCCGACCAGTTCGCCGTCGATCTGGTGGAAGTCCTGGTAGTTGAAGAAGACCTCGAACAGCCGGGAGCCCTGGCCGGAGTCCCGCACGATGGCGGGCAGCGGGTAGCCGCGGTGCGGCCAGAACGCCGCCTCCTGCCGGAAGGTCGAGCGCACCAGCTCGCGCCAGGTGCGGGCGGAGCGGTCGACCGCGAAGGGCAGCGTGTTCAGGTACATGCCGGCCACCCGGTCGGCACCGAGCCGCTCGGAGCGGGCGTCGCCGACCAGGCCGACCCGGAAGGCGGGCTCCTCGGTGAGCTGGCTCATCACCTTGCCGAAGGCGGCGAGCATGACGCTCTTGAGCGAGGCGTCGGAGGCGACGGCCAGGGTCCGCAGCCGGTCCTCCAGGTCCGCCCACGGCGTGCGCGCGGCCACCGGGACGCCGGCGTCCGCGGCCTGGTCGCCCCATGCCTCGGGCAGCACGAAGCCGGCCGTCCGGCCGACCAGGTCCCTCCAGTGGGCGCGGCTCTCCTCGTTCGCCAGGACGGCCTGCTCGGCCGCGATGAAGTCGGCGAAGCGCACGCCGGGCGCCTCGTACGGCGCGGGCTCCACGCCGTCGCGCAGTTCGCCGTGGAGCGCCAGCAGCTCCATCAGCAGGGAGTGGTGGCTCCAGCCCTCCAGCACCGCGTGGCACTCGGTGACGGAGAGCCGGTAGCCGCCGTCGGTCACGTGGACGAAGAAGCGGAGCAGCCCGGGCACCGCGAGGTCGAACAGCTCGGCGCGGTCGGCCCTGGTGAACTCCGCCAGCACGGCGGCGACTTCGTCCTCGCCCAGGCCGCGCAGGTCGCGCACGCCGAGGCCGAGGGTCGCGGAGCCGTGCACGATCTGGAGCGGCCGCGGGTAGTCGGTCAGGTGCAGCGAGGTCCGCAGGATCTCGTGCCGCCGGGCGAGCAGCTCCAGCGCCGCACGGAACGCCGGCTCGGAGAAGCCGCGCCCGTCGGTGATCGGGAAGGTCGTGGTGTTGTGGTACAGGTTCCCGATGCCCTCGCCGGCCGGTACTCCGCTGGAGGCGAGCATCTCGACGAGCATGCCGAGCTGGTTCTGCGACATCGGGTAGGCGTCCACCGCGCCGGCCGGCAGGGCCTCCCGGTCGACACCGTCGAGGAGGGCGAACGGCTCGACGGACGGCGCCTCCGGCAGCGCCTTGGCACGGCCGCGGGCCGCCTCGGTCAGGGCGGCGACGGTGCGGTGCTCGAACAGGTCGCGCACGGCGACGTCGAAGCCCTCCGCGCGCAGCGCACCGACCACGGTGATCGCCCGGATGGAGTCGCCGCCGACGTCGAAGAAGCCGTCCTCGACACCGACCCGCTCAAGACCCAGCACCGACTGCCACACGGCGGCGACCACGCGCTCGTCCGCCGAACGCGGCGCCACGAACGCACCGCCACCGCGCACGTCGTCCCGACCCGGCACCGGCAGCGCGGCCCGGTCCAGCTTGCCGTTCACATTCAGCGGCACCCGGTCCAGCAGCACGAAGGCCGACGGCACCATGTACGCCGGCAGCGTCCGGCCGCACCACTCGGCCAGCTCCTGCGCCGACGGCACCCCGGCCCCCGGCGCCGGCACCACGTAACCCACCAGACGGGCACCCGAACCGTCGTCGTCCCGGGCGATCACCACGGCCTCGCCCACCGACGGGTTCGCCGCCAGCGCGACCTCGACCTCGCCCGGCTCGATCCGGTAGCCCCGGACCTTCACCTGGTGGTCGCGGCGGCCCATGAACTCCAGCACGCCGTCCGCCCGGCGCCGCGCCAGGTCACCACTGCGGTACATCCGCGAACCCGGCACGCCGAACGGGTCCGGCACGAAACGCTCCGCCGTCAAACGCGGCGAGGAGTACCCACGGGCCACACCCGCACCCGCGACACAGATCTCCCCGACCACACCCACCGGAACGGCCCGGCCCTCGGCGTCGAGCAGCCGCAGCCGCAGGTCCGAGAGCGGCTCGCCGATCCGGTTGGGCGCGCCCGGCTCGAAGTCGGCCGCGTCCAGGCGGTGGTGGGTGCTGTGCACGGTGGTCTCGGTGATCCCGTACATGTTGGCGAGCGCCACGCGCCCGTCCAGGCCCATCCGCTCGGCCCACGGGGCCAGTTCGCGGACCTCCAGCTTCTCACCGGCGAAGACCACCAGGCGCAGCGCGAGTTCGTCGAGCCGCGGGTCCCCCTCGCGGGCGGCGGCGACCAGGCCGCGGAAGGCCGACGGCGTCTGGGACAGCACGGTGACACCGGTGGCGACGAGGGTGCGCAGCAGGTCCTCGGGCGAGCGCACGACCTCCTCGGCGACCAGGACGAGCCGGGCGCCGTGCGCGTAGGCCGCCCACATCTCGAAGACGGAGACGTCGAAGGCGTACGAGTGGGTCATGCTGAACACGTCCGACTCGCCGAACGCGTAGTGCTCCTGAGCGGTCGTCAGGAGTCGCGCCACGTTGGCGTGGCTCACCCGGACGCCCTTGGGGCGGCCGGTCGAGCCGGAGGTGTAGATCGTGTAGGCCAGGTTGTCCGGGTGGACCTCCGCCTGCGGGTTCCCGGCCGGCTCGGCCGCGATCGCCGGGGCGTCGGCGCCGTCGAGCTCGACCACCACACCGTCGAAGTGGGTCCGCAGCTGCGGGGCCAGCCGGGCGGTGGTCAGCACGATCCCGGCCCGGGCGTCGGTCAGCACGTACTCCAGCCGGTCGGCCGGCAGCGACGGGTCCAGGGGCAGGTAGGCGGCACCCGACTTGAGCACACCGAGCAGGGCCGGGACCAGCCGCGCGTCGCGCTCCAGCAGCACGCCGACGGACCGCTCCGGCCCGGCGCCGAGGGCGCGCAGGCGGTGGGCGAGCCGGTTGGCCCGCTCGTTCACGTCCTGGTAGCCGAAGGCCTGCTCGCCGACGACCAGGGCGACGGCCTCCGGGCTCTTCGCCGCGGCGGCCTCGAACAGCTGGTGCAGGCCGGCCGGCACGGTGGCGGCCGGCAGCGGCCGGGTGTCCGCCGTCAGCGCGGCCTCCGTCCCGTCCAGGAAGACGGCGGTGCGGACGGCGGCCGACGGCTCGGTGGTGCAGCGGTCCAGCAGACGCAGGAAGTGCCGGGCGAAGCGCTCGACGGTCCGCTCGTCGAAGAGCGAGGCGGCGAAGACGAAGCCGGCGCCCATCGCGCCGGTCCGCACGCCGGAGACCTGGAGGGCCAGGTCGCACTTGGCGACGCCCTCGCCGGCCTCCAACGCGGAGGCGGCGACGTCGCCGAAGGCGAGGCCGTCGGCGCGCTCGTCGTGCATCGTGAAGGCGACCTGGTACAGCGGGGTGCGCGACAGGTCGCGCTGCGGCTCCAGCTCGTCGACCAGCCGGGCGAAGGGGATCTGCTGGTGGTCGAAGGCCTCCAGCACGGTGGCGGCGTTGCCGCGCACCAGCTCGTCGAAGCTCCGGTCGTCGGTCCAACGGCCGCGCAGGACGAGGCTGTTGATGCAGTACCCGATCAGACCGCGCAGCTGCGCGGCGTCCCGGCCGGACACGACGGTGCCCACGGCCACGTCCTGGACCCCGGTGTAGCGCGAGAGCAGGAGCTGGTACGTGGTCAGCAGCACCGCGAACGGCGTCGTGCCGTGGTTGCGGGCGTACTGCCGGACCCGGTTCGCCAGGTCCTCGGGAACGGTGAACCGGACCTGCCCGCCGGCGTGGTCACGCACGGCGGGGCGGGGGCGGTCGGTGGGCAGGTCGATCGGCTCGACCCCGGCCAGCCGGCCGCGCCAGTAGGCGAGGTCGCGCTCCGCGTCGGCGCTGTCCACCCGTGAGCGCTGCCAGGCCGCGTAGTCGGCGTACTGCACGGTCAGCTCGGGCAGCTGCGGCTCGGTGCCGCCGAGCACCGCCGTGTAGGCGGCGGCGAGTTCGGTGGCGAAGACGCCGGTGGACCAGGCGTCGCAGGCGATGTGGTGGAAGGCGACGGCGAGGATCGCCTCGTCGTCGGCGACCCGGATCAGCGAGCCGCGCACCGGCAGGTCGACCGCGAGGTCGAAGGGGCGCGCGAACTCGCGGTCGAGCGCCGCACGCGTCTCGGCCTCGCGCCGCTCGGCGGGCGCCGCGCGCAGGTCGGTCACGGCGGGCGCGGCCGGTACCTCGTCGGTCACCAGCTGGGCGGGCTCGCCGTCCACCGTCGCGTAGCGGGAGCGCAGGATCTCGTGGCGCGAGAACACGAACCGCCAGGCGGCGGCCAGCGCGTCCTCGTCCAGGGCGCCGCGCAGACGCAGCGCCAGCGGCACGACGTACTCGTCGCTCTCCGGATCCAGCCGGTTGAGGAACCACATCTGCTGCTGACCGTCACCCAGCCGCAGCGGGCGGGACCGGTCGGCCCGGGGGAACGCCTCGCGGCGCGCCGCCCCGGCGGCCTGCAGCCTCGCGCGGAACAGGTCCTCGCGGGAGGTGGGCTGGGTACCGCGCACCGGCGCCGGCTCGACCTTGTCGTTCACGCGTTGTGTCCCTTCAGGGAGTCCGGGCCCGCGCCCTGCGCGGCGTCGTCCTGGCGGATCATGTCTTCGACCAGCCGGGCCATTTCGGCGATCGTGGGCGCCTCGAAGACGTTGCGCACCCCGATCTGCAGCTGGAAGGCCTCACGCAGTCGGGCCACCAGCTGGATCGCGAGGATCGAGCTGCCGCCGGCCTGGAAGAAGTTCTCCTCGATTCCGACCGGCCCGCCCAGCAGGTCCTGCCAGATCTCGAAGATCAGTTGCTCGCCGAGGTCGCGCGGGCCGGTGGGAGCACCGGCCGAGGCCGCGGCCTCGGGCTCGGGCAGGGCCGAGCGGTCGAGCTTGCCGTTCGCGTTGAGCGGGATCCGGTCGAGCACCGTGAAGGAGGCCGGGACCGAGTAGTCGGGCAGCGCCCGCGCACAGTGCGCCGCCAGCTCCGCGCCGGCGGGGGCCGGCTCCGCCGGGTCGGCGAGCACGTAGTACGCGGTGAGTTGGAGCTCGCCGGAGGGCCTCGGCACCGGGACCACGGCCGCGTCCCGCACCGCCGGGTGCTCCAACAGCACCGCGCGGGCCTCGCCGGGCTCGACCCGGAAGCCGCGGATCTTGACCTGCTCGTCGATCCGGCCGACGAACTCCACCTGGCCGCGCACCGTCCAGCGCACCAGGTCACCGGTGCGGTAGAGGCGGGCGCCGGGGGCCCCGAGCGGGTCGGGCAGGAATCGTTCGGCGGTCAGGCCGGGCCGGCCGTGGTAGCCGCGCCCCACCCCGGTGCCACCGACGTGGAGTTCGCCGATCACGCCGACCGGGACCGGCCGCATCCGCTCGTCGAGGACCCGCATGACCATGCCGGGCAGCGGTCGGCCGATCGGCACCTCGTCGCCGAGCACCGGGTTGTCCACCGGGAACACGCAGGTGCCGACGGAGGTCTCGGTGGGGCCGTACTCGTTGATCAGCCGGCCGTCGCCGAGGGCGGCGGCCCAGGGGCGGGCCAGCGCCGCGGGCAACCGCTCGCCGGCCGCGACGATCAGGCCCTGCTCGCCGACCAGTTCGGCGCAGCGCTCGGGGCCGAGCCGGTCGGTGAGCACCTGCAGGTGGCTCGGCGTCAGCTTGAGGAAGCCGAACGGACCAGCCTTGGCCAGGTGGTCGCCGAGCTCGTAGAGGTCGCCGTCCTGGGCCTGCAGCCAGACCCGCTCACCCGTGGTCAACGGCGCCCAGACGTTCGGCACCACCAGGTCGAAGGCGATCGAGGAGAACAGCGCGCCACCACCGGGCGCGGCCCCGACGAGGGTGCGCGCGGCCCACTGGACGTGGTTGGCCAGGCCTCGGTGGGTGACCGCGACGCCCTTGGGGCGGCCGGTCGAGCCCGAGGTGAAGATGAGGTAGGCGAGCCGGTCGAGGTCGTCCGGGGCCGGGGGGAGCGGCTCGCCGGCCTCGATCGCCGCCTGCCGGCGGTCGACGTCCAGCACCGTCCAGGAGTCCACGGCGGTGGCGTACCGCTCGGCGTTCGGCCCGTCGGCGAGCAGCACCCGGGCGCCGGCGGCCTCCGCCATCCGCGCGACGCGGTCGGCCGGGAAGGTCGGGTCGACCGGCAGGTAGGCGCCGGCCGCCTTCCAGACCGCCAGCAGAGCCGCGATCAACCGCGGCCCGCGGTCCATGGCGACGACGACCACGTCCTCGGCGCCGACGCCGGCCGCGCGCAGCCGGCTCGCCAGCCGTCCCGCGTAGTCGTCCAGCCGGGCGTAGGTCCAGACGTCGTCCTCGCCGACCAGCGCCACCGCGTCCGGGGTCTCCGCGGCCCGCCGGGCCACCAGGGCCGGCACCGGGACCGGCGCCGTCCCGTCCACGGCCTCGCCGGTGCCCCAGCCGTCCACGGTCCGGAACTCGGCCGCCGAGAGCAGCGGCAGCTCGGCCAGCGCGAGGTGCGGCGCGGTCGCGGCGACCTCGATGATCCGCAGCAGGTGCTCGGTCATCCGGCGCACGGTCGCCTGGTCGAACAGCGCGGTCGCGTACTCCAGGCCGCCGACCAGCGAGCCGTCGGAGCGCGACCGCAGGATCAGGGTGAGGTCGGTGTGGGTGGAGTGCCACATCTCGGCGAGCGACTCGACCGGCGCGTCCTCGGCGATCAGGGCGTTGAAGTCGGCGTCGTGGAAGTCGAAGGCGGCCTGGAAGATCGGGGTGCGGGAGAGGTCGCGCTCGGGCGCGAGCCGCTCCACCAGCCGGTCGAAGGGCAACGACTGGTGCGCGAGCGCGGTCTTGACGGTCCCTCCGAGCCGGTCCACGGCCGCCGTGAAGGACAGCTCCGGCTCCAGGCGGGCGCGCAGCACCAGGCTGTTGAGGAAGAAGCCGACCACGCCCTCGGTCTGCGGGAACTCCCGGCCCGCGACGGGCGTGCCGATCGGCAGGTCCCAGCTGCCGCCGTGCCGTCCGAGCAGGGCGGCGAAGGCGGTGAGCAGCACGGTGAACCTGGTGGTGCCGGCCTTGCGGGCGAGCCGGTCCAGCGCCTCGCTCCGCTCGGCGTCGATCTCCAGCGGGACGATCGAGCCGCGGGCGTCGCGGACCGCCGGACGCGGCCGGTCGGTGGGCAGCCGCAGCGCCGTGAGACCGTCCAGCTCCTGGGCCCAGTGGTCGAGTTCACGCTCGGTCCAGGGCTCCTTGGCGGCCTCCTGCTGCCAGGCCGCGTAGTCGCCGTACTGGATCGGCAGGGCCGGCAGCTCGGGCGTGCGGCCGGCGGCGAGCGCCCCGAGGAGCTCGGCGAACTCGCGCTCCAGGATGCCGGTCGACCAGCCGTCGGAGGCGATGTGGTGGATCAGCAGGCACAGCGCCCGGTCGGTCCCGTCCTCGACCAGCACCGCGCGCAGCAGCGGGCCGGCCGCCAGGTCGAAGCCCTCCTGCTGCTCGGTGCGCAGGACGCCGGGCACCGCCGCGGCGCCGCCGCGCACCACCCGCAGCCCGACGGGGGCCGGCGGGTCGACGATCTGCACCGGGAGGCCGTCGATCTCGGGGAAGCGGCTGCGCAGCACCTCGTGCCGCTCGACCAGCAGGTCGAGCGCGCGCTGGACCACCGGGGTCCCGGCGTCGGCCGGCACCGGCAGGACGAGCCCGGACACCCACTCGCCGACGCCCGAGCGCAGCCGCTCGGAGAACCAGATGCGCTGCTGGCCGGGCGAGAGCGGCAGCGGCCGGCCGCGGTCGACGGGCTTCGGGCCCGGCTCGGCGGCCGTGCCCAGCAGCTCGGCCTGCGCCGCGACGGTGGTGGCGCCGAACAGCCCGCGCAGGGCGACCGTGGCGCCGGACAGCTCGCGCAGCCGGGTCACCAGGCGGGTCAGCTGCAGGGACGTGCCACCGAGGTCGAAGAAGTCGTCGTCGAGGCCGACCTCGTCGGCGCCCAGCACGGTGCGCCAGGCTCCGGCGACCAACTGCTCGGCCTCCGTCACCGGGGCGCGCCGCACACCGCCCGACCCGGCGGCGGGCACCGCCAGGGCCTTGCGGTCGATCTTGCCGGTCGGCCCGAGCGGGAGCGAGGCGTGCTCGACGAAGGTGCCCGGGACCATCGCCGGGGCGAGCGCCTCGGCGAGGAAGCGGCGCAGCTCGGCGGAGCCGGCCCGGGGCGCCTCCGGGCGCGGGACGTAGTGCGCGGCGAGTCGCTTGTCGCCGTTCGGGGTCTCGTACCCGACCACCGCGGTCATCAGCACCGACGGGTGGGCGAGCAGCGCGGCCTCGATCTCGGCGGGCTCGACGCGCACGCCGTTGATCTTGAGCTGGTCGTCGATCCGGCCCAGGTACTCCAGGACCCCGTCGTTGCGCCAGCGCACCCGGTCGCCGGTCCGGTAGAGCCGGGAGCCGTCTCCGGCGAACGGGTCGGGGACGAAGCGCTCGGCGGTCATCGCCGGGCGGCCCAGGTAGCCGCGGGCCAGGCCGATGCCGCCGGCCAGCAGCTCCCCGGCCCGGCCGGGGCCGAGCGGGCGGTCGGCGGCGTCCACGACCAGGACCCGCATGCCGGTGATGGGCCGGCCGATCGGCACCGGCCCGGTGAGCGCCTCGGGGTCGACCCGGTGCGCCGTGACGTCGATGGAGCACTCGGTCGGGCCGTAGGTGTTCCACACCTGGACCCCGGCCGCCCTGCTCCGCACCGCGGAGACCAGCTCCCTGGTCAGCGGCTCCCCCGCGGAGAACAGCAGCCGCAGCGCGTCACAGCGCTCCCAGCCGTCCTCCTCCAGCAGCAGCCGGAGCACCGACGGCACGACCTGCAGCACGGTGGCGCGGTGGTCCGCGACGGCCCGCAGCATGGCGGCCGGGTCGGCCTCCACGCCCACCGGTGCCAGGGCGACGGTGCCGCCGCTGATCAGCGGGGCGAACACCTCCCAGCAGTGGGCGTCGAAGGTGATCGCGGTCTTCTGCAGCACCGTGTCCTGCCCGGTCAGCCCGCCCTCGCGGACGACCCAGCGGACCCGGTTGGCGATGCCGCCGTGGGTGATCGCGACGCCCTTGGGCTCACCGGTCGAACCGGAGGTGTAGATGACGTAGGCGAGGTGCTCCGCCGCCGGCCGCACCTCCGGGGCCGTCGCCGGCAGGGCGTCGAACCACTCGGCCGAGCCGTCGAGGACGACCGGGTCGGCGCCCGCCTCCCGGACGGCCTGCGCCGAGGCGGCGTCGGTGATCACCAGGCGGGCCCCGCTGTCGCCGACCAGCCGGGCCAGCCGGGCCGCCGGCAGGTCCGGGGTGAGCGGCAGGTACCCGCCACCGGCCCGCCAGACGCCCAGCAGCGCGACGACGAGCTCGACGCCCCGGGGCAGGCGGACCCCCACCACGGTGTCCGGGGCGACCCCGGCCTCCAGCAGGTGGTGGGCCAGCCGGTTGGCCCGGGCGTCGAGCTCGGCGTAACCGAGGGAGCTCGCGCCGTCCGTCACCGCGACCGCGTGCGGCGTCAGGTCGGCCTGCTGGGCCACGAGCTGCGCGAGCAGGGCGGACTCGTCGCTCGGCACTGGCGGGTTCATCGTGGACACTCCTGATCGGGGACGACGCGGTGGCGGCGAAGGGGTGGACTGAGGGGGTGCCGGGTGGTCCGGGCGGGACGGTGGCCCGTCCGATCCACCGGACACCCTCAGCCGGCCGCGTTCTCCATGCGGCGGCGCAGGCTGGCCGGACGCATGTCCGTCCAGACCTCGTCGATGTGGGCCAGGCACTCGTCCTTGGAGCCCTCGACACCCTCGGCCCGCCAGCCGGCGGGCAGGTCGCGGTCGGCCCACCAGATCGAGTACTGCTCCTCGTCGTTGAGGACGACGCGGTAGCGGCGGAGGTCGGTCTGCTCTTCCATCGGTACTCCTGACGAACGGTCGGCCGGCGGGCATGCCGGCTGACGGACGATCGGTGAGGAACGGGAACCGGGCACGCGGATCGGAGCGCCCACGGCATCCCGCGGTACGCGCCCTTCCCGTCGAAGGAGATCCTCGGCGCGACGTCTATACCGCGTTCTATACTTCGCCTGGCCCCGGGCCGCCCGGCACCGTCCGGACCCCGTCCCGGCCCGCGAACGACAGCGCCGGCCCCGCGGCCGAGGGGGCCACGGGACCGGCGGGAGCCAACTGCGGGAGGGTTACTCGCCCGGCAGGAAGCCGTCGACGACGACGCCCAGGGAGGCCGCCTGCGCGAGGCCGCGGATGCGGTCGGCGAGCGCGATGTCGAGGCTGCCGAGACCGAACGGCGAGTAGATCGCCCGGCGGGCCGGGTCGCGCCGGAACGCGGCCGGGTCGCGCAGGATCGCACCGATCTCGGCGTCGATGAAGTCCCGCGTGCCGCTGGCCTGTTCGGCCAGGTGCACCGAGGTCTGCTCACGGGAGACGTGGTCGGCGTCGTCCACCACGTTCTGCGCCGCGAGGATCTCCTCCACGTGCAGGTCGCGCAGCGAGACGTGCAGGACGGTCGCGTCCTTGGCCGCCGGCCCGAGGTCGAGGTGGGGCGCGGGCGCGGTGGTGGCGAGGGCGATCAGGCGCTGCTCGGCGATCGTCTCGGCGACCGAGTCGCCGACCGTCACCGCCAGACCGTACTGCCGCGCGGCCTCCTCGCCGAACTGCACGGCCCGCTCGCGGTCGAGGTCGAACAGCCGCAGCCGGCTCAGGCTCGGGAAGGCGTCGCGCAGGTAGTACAGCACCTGACGGTTGATCGGGCCGCAGCCGATCAGGGCGAGTTCCTCGGGCTCGGCCTCCACCGACAGCGCCCGGGCGCCGATCGCCGCGCTGGCCGCGGTGCGGTGCGCCGAGATCTCGGAGCCCTCGATCAGCGCCGCCGGCCGCCCGGTCTCCGGGTCGTTGAGCACGATGACGGCGCTGGCCCGGTCGATCCCGCGCGCGACGTTGCCCGGGAAGGAGGCGATCCACTTGATCCCCGTCGACGAGGGCTCCTCGCCGCCGCGCACATAGGCCGGCAGGCCGATGATGCGGTCCTTGGGCTTGTCCGGGAAGCGGAGAAAGATCGAGTGCGGCACCGTGGTCAGGCCCTCGTCGTGCCTGCGGTAGGTGTCGCCGACCGCCTGGACGACCAGGTCGCGGTGGGTGGCGAGGATCTCGCGAACCTCGGAGTTTCGCAGGATCAGCATGACGTTCCTTCGGTCGGGAACCCCGGGAGGGGGTCCGGATGTACCGCGGCTACGGCTCCGGCCGCGACGGTCCTGGCTCCGGTGCGCGCCCCTCCGGGAGCCGGCGGTGCTCAGGGGTAGATCGAGTCCAGGTAGCGCTGGCCCTTGTCCGGGAAGACCAGGACGACCTTCGCGTCGGGCGCCAGCCCGTCGGCGAGCCGCTCGAAGGCGGCCAGGGCCGCCCCGGACCGCGGCCCGGCGAGGATCGCCTCCCGCTCGACCAGGCGCCGGCAGGCCCGGGCGGCCGTCGCCCGGTCGATCAGGAGCCGGTGGCGCACCCCTTCGACACCCGGGTCCGACGGCATCGGATCATCGGCGTCGGCGACCAGGTGGACCGCGACCAGCTCGGTGGCCAGGCCCGACAGCCGGATCAGCTCGGCGCAGCCGCGCAGGACCGCCGGGCTGTCCGCAGCGCAGATCAGCAGGTCGGGCGGGCCGTCGAGCCCTTCGAGGATCTCGCGCGCCGCACCCGGGTCGGACTGGGCGCGGCGCAACGCGCTGTGCGGCCCGGGCCAGTGCCCGCCGATCCGCGCCGCGAGCTCGCCGGCGGCCGCCTCCCGCGCCGACTCGTCCGCCGCGTCGCCGTCCGGCACCTCGACCCGGGCGCCGTAGGCCCGCAGCAGCCCGCCGACGGCAGACCGGACGGCGGGGCTGGCGACGCACACCAGCTCGATCCTGCGGCTGCGGCAGGTCTGGGCCAGGCTGACCGCGAAGTCGACGGAGCCGGTTTCGGCCACCAGGGTCGAGCCCGGGACCAACTCGCCGCGCCGGAGCAGTTCGTCCACCGCGGCGACGGCGGAGCGGTCCTCCACGCTGCCGGTCGGGTTGAAGCCCTCCAACTTGGCGTAGAGCTGCCCGGCGAAGCCCTCGTCGACGCGCGACAGCCGTACCAGGGCGGTATTGCCGATCGTATCCAGGATCCCTGCGCTGAGCCCCATGGGAGTTCACCCCGTCCTCTCCGGTGGCCGTCTGCGGTTCGCGTGCGGTGTCGGCCGGTCGTGTTCTATTCGCGGTTGCCTGCGGCTTCGATGGCTCGTTGGCGGGTTGCGCGTGCGGTTGCTTGTGTCGTGGTGGCCAGGGTGACGAGGGCGC